>JAFLBT010000001.1 GCA_017302935.1 Flavobacteriales bacterium
AATCTCCTTTATCTCTCGCTTCTGCAATGGCTTGTGATGCTTTTGGTCTTTCAATATGTTTTAATTGCTCTAACTCTTCTTTTAATTTTTTTAATCCTTCTGCGGTGTAATACGATACTGTACTCATAACTTCATTTTTAATCAATATATTTTTTGTATTCTATCTTAATGACCTATACAAAAATTGGTTTTCTCACGTTTATAAAAATAGAAAAAATCCCCTTTGAGAGGATTTCTTTCAACAAAGATACTAAAATAAAGTTTACTTTAAAAATAAATCTATATCAGATGAAGTTAAATCAATACTTTTACATTTGTAAAAAATAATTTTATGAAAAAGATTTGCCTATTTGTACTTTTTGCTTTTTCACTTAATGGATGTAGTGATGATGGATTCAACAACAACAATCCGTATATCCCTAATTACCGTTTTTCTACCAATATTAACATTGATCTACCTAGTTTTAGTGCTTTAAATTTTGTTGGAAATTCAATTTATGTACCGCCGCAATTGGGTGGTTCGCCTGGTTTAATTGTTTTTAACTCAGGAAGTGGTTATTTTGCCTATGATGCTACTTGTCCTAATCAACCTGTGACATCGTGTTCTACTTTAATTACTAACGGAGGTATAAATGTTGTTTGTCCATGTGACGATGAAAGCTACAGTTTATTTACCGGTTTAAGCACATTGAAGTATCCTTTGAAACGATACCGAGTTGAAGTAAGTTTACCCATTTTAAGAGTTTATAATTAAAATGAAATCCTGACCAAAAGTCAGGATTTCATATTTAAAACAAAAGGGTTATTCCGGTTAAAAAATTAATGCCCGCTTGAGGATAAAAACCAGCACCTTCAAAAGTTGTAATGCTGCCGGAAGAATCATCATCAAACGTATAAAAATAACCATTGCTTTCGTATTTCAAATCAAAAATATTATTAATTAAAGCATTAAGTTGAATGGATTTGAAAATTTTATTCGTTTTAATTTCATAAGAAATATTCAAATCATTCACAAAATAAGCTTCTAATTTTGAACTTTCTGCATCAATATTTCCCATATATTGTTCACCAACATATTTAGATAAAAACGACAATTGTAAATTTTTTATAGGAATGTAAGTCAAACGATTTGCTGCAATAAAATTGGGTGAAAAAGCAATGTTTGTTGAACCTAAATTTTGCAAAACGCCATCTCTTTGGAATACAAAATCTTGGTTTTTGTTTTGACTTATGGTGAAATTAGGTTGTAAATAGAATTTTTCTGAAAGTTTAAAAGTAGCATCAACCTCTAAACCAATTCGATAACTATCTCCACTATTCTCTCGAATTGGAGCTCCAACATCATTTAATTCTCCGGTTAACACCAATTGGTCTTTGTATTTCATAAAATACCCATTTACATTTAGTTTTGTATTCGCTGTCGCCAATCGCCAGCCTAACTCAAAATCATCCAGTTTTTCGGGTTTGGGACTTCCGTTTTCGTAGTCATTTCGGTTGGGCTCACGTTGAGCTTTGGCATACGAAAAATAAAAGTTGTTATTTTGATTTAACGTAAAAGTAATTCCGGCTTTGGGATTAATGAAATTAAAATTGTCGTTCACAAATCCTGTATCTTCACCATTGGCTTTAAACCCAACATTTCTGTATTGAACATCTCCAAAAAGTCGCCATTTATTAGTTAAATCATAATTCAATTTTGCAAAAACATTCACATCTGTTTTGGTTGAAAAATCATCGTAATAACGATCTCTTATTTCGCTTTGCGAAGCATATCTTGCCCAAATAATTTCGCCAAAATGAGCTCCTTCATATTTATTTGCTCCTCCACCAAAAATAAAATCGATTTTGTCTTTTTTGTAATTTAAGGAAAAAGTTGTTCCATAAAAATCATTATCCAACCAACGACGACGAATTAAATCGGTTATATCGATGGTTTCTCCGCCCAACGTAATTGGATTTAAACCATAATCGGCAAAATCCTCATCTTCTTTATATTGTTCAAAATAACCTTTTCCTTTTGTATAATGAAAAGCCAAGTTTGTACTCCAATTGTTGCTCCAACGTTCATTCCAATGCAATTGATAATGATCTTGCTGATAATTATCTGTTTCATTGTCATAAAATTTCATATTTCCTTCGTCATCAAAATACATTCCGGCCACATTAAAAGTTCTGTCATTTTCTAACAATTCAAGATCTTCTAAACCATACCAAGCTTGATATGTTTTTTGAGTTCCTCCAAAAGCAAGAGCTTTGATCAAGGTGTTTTCGCCAACATACGTTCCTTGTAAAAAATACGATTTTAAATCAGAAAAAGCTCTGTCAATATAACCATCGGAAACAATATTCGATAGTCGCCCGGCAATTTCAAATTTATCATTCATCAAACCTGTGCTAAATTTTACGGTATGTTTTCTCGTGTTAAAACTTCCAAATGAATTAGAAATTTCGCCACTTGCTTCTTTGGAATAAGAATCAGTTAACATGTTTAAACTTGCTCCAGAAGCTCCTGCTCCATTGGTTGACGTTCCAACTCCTCTTTGCAATTGCAAACTTTCGGTTGAACTAGCAAAATCGGGCATGTTTACCCAAAATGTTCCTTGGCTTTCGGAATCATTATAAGGGATTCCGTTGATGGTAACGTTTACTCGCGTTGCATCGGAACCACGCACACGAATTCCGGTGTAGCCCACGCCTGCTCCTGCATCGGTTGTGGTAACTACCGACGGAAGATAATTCATCATAATCGGAATATCTTGCCCTAAATTTCGAGTTTGAAATTCTTCTTTGCGAAGATTAGAAAAAGTAACCGGTGATTGAGCTGTTACGCGAACAGCAGAAACCAAGACTTCGTCTAACGGAATGTCTTTGGTTTTTGTTGAGTCTGCAACGGCTTGTTGCTCCTGCGAAAAACCGTTTAAAGAAAATAGAAAAAAACTCGCAAAGCAATACCTACTGAGCGTTTTTGTGCCAAACTGGCGATTGTTGAATAAAGTTTTCATTCGTAAAAGATTACGAATAAAAGGGGTAATTATTCTTGGTTAAAAATTAAAATTGATACTCTTGACGCAGAAATAAACGTGCACTTTCATTTCTTTGTCTAATCCCTAAACAGCATTACCTGTTCTAGGTTCGTTGGGTATGATCTCAGCTCGTTATTTAGAGCACCCCTTTGAGACGGGGCAAAGGTAGTAAAAGAATTTCAATGGCAATGACAAATTCAAAATTCAATGGCAAATTCAAAATTCAATGGCAATGACAAAAAACAAATTGAAAATTCAATGAATGAAGAAATCCCCATTACCCATTACCATTGACCGATTACCTTTTTCAAACATCCGGTTTCTTTCGATTCTGTTTAATTTCTGAAGTATTTCGTTTTTCGTTAATTCGTTTTTCGATCACAGCACGTGGTACTTGAGTTGGTTTTCTTTTTTTGGGAATGACTAATGCGTTTTGAATGAGTTTTAAAAAACGTTTGGTGATAATTTCTTTGTTTTTAAGTTGGCTGCGGTCTTCGTCACAATTTAAGATTAGTATGCCTTCTGAAGTTAGTTTTGTTTTTAATTTTTCTGTAATTAGATTTTTTTCATTTTCTGATAAGCTTTGCGAATTGAACAAATCAAAAGACAAAACCACTTTAGACGAAACTTTATTCACGTTTTGCCCTCCTGCTCCACTGCTTCTTACGGCTTTAAAGGATAGTTCTGATATGATTTTTTCGGTATCCATTATTGAGATTGATGAGCTACTTTTAATAAGTCATTAACGGTTTTTACCGGATTAAAAGTGATTAACGGAACTTCAACAAAAACAGTCAACCATTTAGCCATTGCACCGTTCCAAAGCCCGGGTAATTCATAGGCTTTTAAATCTTTTCCCCCTTTGTTTTTATGAACAATAAAACCACTTGAATGATCTACAAACTCATTCAAATCAAAATTGGCACCCCTATAATTTCTAATGCCACACACTAAATCTACTGGGTTAAAATGAGTTGAACTATTGAGTATTTTCATTTGATTAACATCGTTCTCATCTATTTGAGAAGATTCTACAATTTGCAAGAAAACTAATCCTTTTCGATCTCTAACCCAAAATGGCCCACCACCTGGTTCACCTTCATTTTTTACCATCCCACATACGCGAATTGGTCGATTTAGATAATTTCTTAAATATTCAACTTTGCTCTCTTTAGTATATTTTGAAAAATCATCGGTTACTTCAAAATGTAATTTTGATTGAATAAACAAAACTATTTCATCTAATAATTCTTTAACAACATTATCCTCATCTAGTTGTCTTAAATAACTAAAAATTTGTTGTTGCTTTTCTAATAAAATCCCGGCCAAAGCTTTTTTATACAATGCAATTTCATCAATATGATTTTGAATAATATTATCAATATTTTTAATAAATATAATATCTGCATCTAACTGATTTAGATTTTGAATCAAAGCTCCATGACCACCTGGTCTGAAAACTAAATTTTCATTTTCTTCTCTAAAAAATTGGTTGTTAACATCAAGTGCGATACTATCCGTTGATTTATCTTGATACGAAAAGTTAACACGAATATCTACTCCAGACGATGCTTCAATTTTAGGCTTAATCTCGTTAATAACCTCTTCAAAATCCAATTGGTGTTCAGATGAAACTGTAAAATGTACTGTTGTTCTTTTGTTTGAAGTAGCATAAGCAACTGCTTCATTTAAATGCTCTTCTATTGGTGTTGCAACATGTGTTTTATATTTATGAAAAGGTAGTATTCCTTTAGGTTTGTTTGCGAAATTAAATCCGCTTTTTGACAATAATAATTTTATAAAGGCGTAGTTTTTAGTGTCATAACCCCAAGAATCATATTCAGGAAATGTTTTTTTTAATTGAAAGATAACCTCTTCATAAAAGGGAAATTTGTCTAAACCAATTAAAAAAAGTGATAAATTTTTGGCTTTTTTTCGGTTTATGTATGCATTTATGGACTCTTCGCCTAACTTGTAATCTTGTAAAAATTCACTCAAAAACTTAAACATCCTACTGGCTGCACCAGAAGCCGGAACAAATTTTTTCAATTTAAGCTGGTTTTTTTTTGCTTCAAAAAAAGCAGCATAATAATTCGCTTCATCTTGTGGTAATAACTGAATTCCGTCGTTTAGTTTTGCCGGTCTTTCTAATTGAACAGATTGTATTCCATTAGTTAAAAAATGTATTTGCTGTTCAATTTTTTCTATGTGGATTTCTCTTTCTTCTATTTCTAAAAAATCAAAAGAATTTAATCCAAGCTTTTTAGCTTTTTCAAATTTATATATACTATTTATTGCCTTTTGTAATCGTTTCTCTTTTGAACCGGATAATTTTATGTAGGGCTTTTTGTAGTGAATTAAATTTTCTTCAAATTGTTTTAAAGTTAATTCTCTATCATTTGGTCTGTCTCGTAAATCATCTTTTTCCCATGACAAATCAACATCCGTCAAAAAAAACAAATCATATTTATGTTTTTTTGCCGCTTTTTCTAAAACTTCATCACATTCACCATAATATATATCCGAAAAAACTTTTGTTACCATCAAATTAGTGTCTGTAAATAAGAAAGTATTTGCTTTTGACAATCCTTCATTTTCTAATTTGGTTTGACCAATGGCGATAGGTAACAAATCCTCTTTTTGACAAATTTGTTTATCATTGTCCCATTTTTGTTGTAGATAATCACGTGCAAATTCAGGAATCCATACCGTATTAAAATGTTCTGCCAATTGTTTTGCCAAGGTAGTTTTTCCGGTACATTCCGGACCATATAAAGCAATTTTTATGATGCTTGATGGCTGTTGTTTAAGATTTTCTTCCATTCTAAATACCCAAAAAAGGCAATAATAGTAAATACAAAATACTGAATTCCGGTGAAAGTATAGCCTTTGAAAAAATACAAAGGAATCGAAATAATATCACCCATAATCCAAAAAATCCAATTCTCAATTTTCCGTTTGGCCATAAGCCACATTCCAACAAAAAACAAACCGGTTGTGAATGTGTCTACATAAGCCGTCCAACTTGTAAATTTATCAAAAAAGTTGTAGATAATAACAATAAAAACAATCGTTAATACAAAAAGTATAATCGCCCATTTTTTTTCTTGACTATTCATCCAAGAAATTGGTAATTCTGATTGACCATCCTTTTTTCTAGTCCAATGATACCAACCATAAACACTCATGATGGTATAATAAAAATTAATGGTCATATCGCCTAACAATTCCCATTTCCACAATAAATAAATAAAAATTCCGGTGCTGATAATACCGGTTGGAAATACTAAAATGTTGTTCTTTTTGGAATATAAAACACTTATTAAACCAAAAAAAACAGCAATCAGCTCCAAAGCAATATCAAGGCCTGAATAGGTTTTATATTGTGAAAAGAAAATATCAATCATGTTGGCTTACAAAAGTTCAAATTTGATAAAATTGCCTGAATTGTTTATTACCTAAGGTTAAAAAAATTACTATCGTTTTCAAATGCTGTACCTATAACAACCATATCAGCACCCGATTCAAAAGCCTCTTGAATGGCTTGATGCGAACGAATTCCACCCCCAACAATTACAGGAATTGAAATTTCATTTGATACGGCATTAACCATTTCCAAAGGAACGGCTAATTGGGCTCCACTACCTCCTTCTAGATAAATTAATTTATTGCCCAAATATTCTCCGGCTTTGGCTGTTTGACAAACTAGCTCGATATTATTTCTATTTATTGGTTTTGTTTGACTAACCCGTTCTACGGCAGTTTGACTGCCACTTTCAATCAAAAGATATCCGGTTGAAATAACTTCCAATTTTGATTCTTTTAAAATTGGAACGGCATTCACATGATGTTCAATTAAATAATCCGGATTTCTGCCAGAGAGTAAACTCAAAAATAAAATGCCGTCAGCATGAAGTGAAATCTGCGAAGGATCACCGGGAAATAAAATAATGGGGAGGGATAATTTTTCTTTGAGTAAAAGAACTAATTCGTCCATTTTATCCGACTCAACTAGGCTACCACCTACTAAAATATGAGTAGCCGGACTTTCTTTTATTTTCTCAACCAAATCTGAAAATTGATTGATTTCAATTTTATCCGGATCCAATAAAATGGCTACTAATTTTCGGTTTTGGGCTTTTGCCAATAGTATTTCTTCGTATATTTTTTTCATGATTCCAATTCCCAAAGCCAAACCAACGTATATTTTTCAATTTCGGTAAAGTAAACCAAAAATTCTCTTTTTGCCGCATTAAAATCCAATAAAGCGGTTGTTTTTTCGTCATTCATTTCAAACGGACGAACAAAAATATGGTCTTTAAAACTGATTCCAATTTCATTACGCACTTTAAAAACTGCTTCTTTTACCCCCCAAATAACAGTTAGTTTACGCACGAATTCTTCTGAATTATGTTGAGATTCATACACAAATTCTTCTTCCGCAAATTTGTAAGCAATTTTTTTTACTAAATCACGGCGAAGTTCTAAATCGATACCGACATTTTTATCAGACAAAACAATGACCGAAAAATCAAACGAATGTGAAATCGAAATGTTTACTCCGTCTTTTAAATTAGGTTTCCCAAATTCGTCATAATACAAATCAAAATCAGTGTAGCCATTATATTGCAAAAGCATCCTTACTGCCAAAAACCCTTTTTGATGACTTTCAGATTTCATTCCTTCCAATCGAGCCAATGAAACATCTTTAAGCGAAACCGACCTAAATAATTCATCAAATGATTCGGAAATTTTCCAAACATAAATAGTCGTTGCATCGTCAACGTTAATTTGCTGATAAAATGGCATTATTGAAATAAGTATATCAAATTGTAATTCAAAACTTTAGTACACTAAACAAATCACAAAAAACAACAAAAGGTTTTTTAATTCCTTCCCTATTCCGTAAATTTGCAAAAATTTTTAGCTAATATAACTATTTTATAAATGAGTACACAAACAATGCCTTATGTTGCGTACAAAGTGAAAGATATTTCACTTGCCGCTTGGGGAAGAAAAGAAATTGAATTGGCCGAAGCTGAAATGCCCGGTTTAATGGCACTTCGTGAAGAATATAAAAACAGTCAACCTTTAAAAGGAGCTCGTATTGCAGGATGTTTGCACATGACGATTCAGACTGCTGTATTAATCGAAACCTTAATTGCTTTAGGAGCAGAAGTTACCTGGAGTTCTTGTAACATTTTCTCAACACAAGACCACGCTGCTGCTGCTATTGCTGCTGCCGGAATTCAAGTGTATGCTTGGAAAGGTTTGAATGAAGTAGATTTTGATTGGTGTATTGAGCAAACTTTATTTTTTGGTGAAGACAGACAGCCTTTGAACATGATTTTAGATGATGGTGGAGATTTAACCAATATGGTTTTTGACCGTTATCCGGAATTGATTGATGGAATCAAAGGTTTATCAGAAGAAACCACTACAGGTGTTCACCGTTTGTACGAAAGAATGAAAAACGGAACGTTACACATGCCCGCTATCAACGTAAATGATTCGGTTACTAAATCGAAATTTGACAATAAATATGGTTGTAAAGAATCGGCTGTAGATGCCGTTCGTCGTGCAACTGATATTATGTTAGCCGGAAAAAGAGTGGTTGTTTGTGGTTATGGTGATGTTGGAAAAGGAACAGCAGCTTCATTCAGAGGTGCCGGTTCTATTGTAACAGTTACTGAAATCGATCCTATTTGTGCTTTACAAGCTGCAATGGACGGATTTGAAGTGAAAAAATTAGACACAGTTATCGGAAATGCTGATATTGTAATCACAACAACTGGAAACAAAGACATTGTGGTAGGAAGACATTTTGAACAAATGAAAGACAAAACGATTGTTTGTAATATCGGTCACTTTGATAATGAAATTGACATGGCATGGTTAAACAAAAACCACGGTGGTTCAAAAGTAGAAATCAAACCACAAGTAGATAAATATACTATCAACGGTAAGGATATCATTATTTTAGCAGAAGGTCGTTTGGTTAACTTAGGTTGTGCTACAGGTCACCCAAGTTTTGTGATGAGTAATTCATTCACCAACCAAACTTTAGCTCAAATTGAGTTGTGGAACAACAGTGCGGCGTACAAAAACGAAGTGTACATGTTACCGAAACATTTAGATGAAAAAGTAGCGGCGTTACACTTGGCAAAATTGGGCGTTGAATTAGAAACATTAAATGTAGAGCAAGCTGCTTATATTGGTGTGGATGTTCAAGGACCGTTTAAGCCGGAGTATTATAGATATTAGTATTAAGACTGGAGTATTAAGTATTAAGACTGGAGTATTAAGACTGGAGTATTAAGACTTTACTTATGAAAATAAAATTACCCTTGCTGAAAAGTGAGGGTTTTTTTTGTTTAAACTTGTACTATGATTTTAAAAATTAAAATATATTTTCTTGTTGGTTTTTTATTTATAATTTCTTGTTTTTTATCGGGTTGTAAATCGATGAATTCAGAAGATCTTTATAAAAGTTGTGTACTAGACAGAACTCAAAAAAAATTAATCGAAAGTTACGGAGTTAAAAAAGATATTTTCAAATTACTTGAAGAAGCAGAATTATCATTAATAGAAAACAAAATAATTCAAAACACAAGTAAAGAAAGTTATCTGAAATTAATGGAATTGGCTTTTAATAATGAAGAAATTTCAAAACAAATAACAGGAAGTGTTAAAACCAATGTAAATGATAATTTTTTTGATTTTCTTTTTCTAACTGCATTAGATTTTTATTCCTCTTGTGCAGAAGAAGTTTACAAAAACGAAATTGATAATATAAAAAAAGCAACCTTAAGAAAACGATTTACTTTATATGCAAATCTGATGGCAGATGGTTATAAAAATAAAATACGGATTGCCTCTTTAATAAATGAATCTGAAAAATTTTCTGAAACGGAACGACTAGTTATTCTTCACTTAATTTTGATGAATGTACCAAATTAAAACAAAAAACCCATTTCGATAGAAATGGGTTTTGTATAGTAGAAAAAATTCTAATTAAGCTTCAAATGGAACAACAGATACAAATGATTTGTTATCTCCTTTTTTCTGGAACTTAACAACTCCGTCAACTTTTGCATGTAAAGTATGATCTTTACCCATGTAAACGTTTTCACCGGCATTGTGTTTAGAACCTCTTTGTCTTACAATGATATTACCTGCAATTGCAGCTTGACCACCATAAATCTTCACGCCTAAACGTTTCGATTCTGATTCTCTACCATTCTTGGAACTACCGACACCTTTCTTGTGAGCCATGATGTTTAAGTTTTAAATGTTAATTATTCTTCTGTGGTTTCTGCTTTTTTAGCAGCTTTCTTTTTAGGAGCACTTCCTGAAGCATTGATTCCCTCGATAACGATTTGCGTCAATGACTGTCTGTGACCGTTTTTCTTTTTGTAACCTTTTCTTCTTTTCTTTTTGAAAACGATTACTTTATCACCTTTTAAGTGTTGTAACACTTTGGCTTCTACTGAAGCACCTTCTATAGCGGGGGCGCCTATAGTAACTGTTCCGTTTTCGTCTAACAACATTACTTTGTCAAAAGAAACTTTGCTTCCTTCTTCAGATGCTAAACGGTGAACAAATACTTTTTGGTCTTTGCTTACTTTAAATTGTTGCCCTGCTATCTCTACGATTGCGTACATAACAATATGTTTTAATTAATTTTTTGAGTCTGCAAATATACAACTAATTATGAATCATACAACTTATTAAAGAAAATAAATAGTATTTCAAAAAATGATTTCAAAATCACGCTTTTTTTTATTCAAAACAATGATAATGTGTAACAAAATTCCGAAATTGCATACTTATTCTAAATCGCAAAATAATTAACTAATTTTTTATGAAAAAATCTTTAATGGCTTTAAGTTCAGTTCTTATGCTAGGAAGTACAGTTTCAGCTCAAAAAGTTGAGTTTGAACATTACACGCTGAATAATGGCATGCATGTGATTTTACACCAAGATAATTCTGCACCGGTTGTAATCACATCAGTTATGTATCATGTTGGTGCAAAAGATGAAAATCCTGAAAGAACAGGGTTTGCTCACTTTTTTGAACACCTTTTATTTGAAGGTACAAAAAATATCGGACGTGGTGAATGGTTTAAAATTGTGACCGGAAACGGTGGTACAAACAATGCCAACACTACTGATGATAGAACCTATTATTATGAAATTTTCCCTTCAAACAACTTAGAATTAGGTTTATGGATGGAATCAGAACGCTTACTTCATCCAGTGATTAACCAAATTGGAGTGGATACACAAAATGAAGTTGTAAAAGAAGAAAAGCGTTTACGTGTAGACAACCAACCGTATGGAAATTTACTTGCAGAAGTAAAGAAAAATATGTTTGTAAAACACCCATATCGTTGGGCAACTATTGGTTCTATGGAACATTTAGATGCTGCAACTTTAGAAGAATTTCAAGCATTTAACAATAAATTTTATGTGCCAAACAATGCTACATTGGTTGTGGCTGGTCAATTTGATCCTGCTCAAGCTAGAGCTTGGATTGATAAATATTTTGGTGTGATTCCTAAAGGTGCACCGGTAACTAGAGAAAAAATTGAAGAAGCTCCAATTACAACCACCATTAGAGCTCGTTATGAAGATCCAAATATTCAAATTCCAATGGTAGTTGCGTCTTATAGAACTCCTTCAATGAAAACTAGAGATGCTCGTGTTTTAGACATGATTTCAACATTACTATCTGATGGAAAATCATCACGGTTATACAAAAAAATGGTTGATGATAAAAAAATGGCTCTCCAAGTAGGTGCATTTAACTTTAGTCAAGAAGATTATGGTTTGTACATTTTGTATGGTTTACCAATGACTGGATTTAAACAAGAAGACATGCTAAAAGAAATTGACGAGGAAATCGTTAAACTTCAAACGGATTTAATTAGCGAAAAAGAATTTCAAAAATTACAAAATATTTATGAAAATCAATATGTTAACAGTAATGCATCTGTTGAGGGAATTGCCGGTAATTTAGCAACTTTTCACATGTTGTATGGCGATGTAAATTTAATCAATACTGAAATTGAAATTTACCGCTCTATCACCAGAGAAGAAATTAGAGAATCTGCTAAAAAATTCTTAAATCCAAATCAACGTCTATTATTGGATTACGCTCCAAAATCAGATAAAGCACAAAACTAAGATTATCACATGAAAAAATTAATCCTCATAGCAACCAGCTTGTTTTTATCTATAACTATGCAAGCACAAGATAGACCCCAACCAAAACCGGGACCGGCTCCAAAAATCAATATTGGTAAACCACAAACTTTTGAATTAAAGAACGGTTTAAAAGTATTGGTAGTTGAAAACAATAAATTACCCAGAGTTTCCTATAACTTAACAATTGATAATGCTCCGTATGCAGAAGGTGCCAAAAAAGGGGTTGCTGATATGACAAGCAGCATGATTGGTAATGGCACAAAAACCATTTCAAAAGATGCCTTCAACGAAGAAGTTGACTTTTTAGGAGCCAATATTAGTTTTGATGCTAATGGTGCTTTTGCTAGTGGTCTTTCTAAATATTCGACCCGTATTTTGGAATTAATGGCCGATGGTGCCTTAAACCCGGTGTTTACACAAGAAGAATTTGACAAAGAAAAATCTAAACTAATTGAAGGTTTAAAGTCACAAGAGAAAAGCGTTCCAGCTATTGCCGGCAGAGTTCAACGCGTATTAGCATATGGAAAAAATCATCCTAATGGTGAATATTTAAGTGAAGAAACCATTAATAATGTTTCATTAGCAGATGTTAATCAAAACTATGCTACTTATTTCACTCCACAAAATGCTTATTTAGTAATTGTTGGTGATGTAAAATTTGAAAAAGTAAAAGCGGATATTGAACGTTTATTCGGTACTTGGAAAAAAGGTATTGCTCCTCAAGTAAGCTATTCTGAACCAAAAGATGTTCAATATACGCAAATTAACTTTGTTGATGCACCAAATGCTGTTCAATCAGAAATTGCAGCTGTTCATATCACGAACTTAAAAATGACAGACAAAGATTATTTTGCAGCTTTAGTAGCCAATCAAATCTTGGGAGGTGATTTCAATAGTTATTTGAACATGAATTTAAGAGAAGCTCACGGATGGACATACGGTGCTCGTTCAGGATTGAGAGGTAGCAAATATGTTTCCAATTTTAGTGCTACTACTCAAGTAAGAAATGCTGTAACGGATAGTGCTGTTGTTGAAATTTTGAAAGAAATCAAACGCATCAGAACTGAAAAAGTTACTGAAGAAACGTTGAAAAATGTTAAAGCCGGATATGTTGGAAAATTCGTTATGGATATTGAAAAACCAACTACTGTAGCTCGTTATGCTTTGCAAACCAAAACACAAGGATTGCCAGCTGATTTTTATGAAAACTATATCAAAAACATCAATGCAGTTACAGCAGATGATGTATTAAGAGTTGCCAAAAAATATTTTTTAGCTGATAATTTAAGAATTGTTGTGGTAAGTAAAGGTGCCGACGTATTACCTGGTTTAGAAAAATTAAATATTCCTATCTTTTACTTTGACAAATACGGAAGCAAAGTTGAAAAACCGGTTGCAAAAACTGCCTCTGCTGATGTAACTGCTAAATCTGTTTTAGAAAAATATCTAGCTGCAATTGGTGGTCAAAAAGCGGTTGCTGATGTAAAAACCATCATGACTAAATCCAGCGGAACGATTCAAGGAACAGCATTAGAATTAACTACCAAAGTGAGTGCCGAAAACAAAATGGCCATTGAAATGAAAGCGATGGGCATGACCATGATGAAACAAGTAGTGAATGCAACCGGAGGCTACATGGTTCAACAAGGGCAACGTAAAGATTTTACTGCTGATGAATTAAAAGATATGAAAGCCTCAGCTTATCCTTTTGAAGAATTAAATCTTTTGAATGATAATTCAATTTCTCTAGGAGGAATAGAAAATGTGAACGGTGCTGATGCTTATAAGGTAAAAAGCGGAAAAACAACTTATTTTTATGATGTAAAATCTGGATTGAAAGTTGCAGAAGCTAAAGAAATGGAACAAATGGGACAAAAAATGACCCAAACTACAAACTATGCAGATTACAAAGAAGTAAAAGGCGTAAAAGTTCCACATAAAACCACTTTAAATATTGGAGTAGAGTTAGAAATGACAACTTCTGAAGTAAAAATTAATGAAGGGGTTACAGAAGAAGATTTTAAATAATTTTTTAAAACTTACATATATAAAAGACTGTCAGCAATGGCAGTCTTTTTTTACTTAAAATACTAACTAAATTTAACTTTAAAGCACAATAAATAGTTCACTAAGAATTCAAAAACATAATATTAAACCGAACACTTATTCGTTTAATGTTGTATTTTCTTTATTAACACATTCCAACCTGAAACTTGAAGCAAAAAGCTTACCTCTTAGCCGAAAGATACACCCCAAACATAATTATCGCAGCTCCAATTAGTTGAATAAAGGTAAGTCCTTCATTGTCGAGCAATCCCCAAAAAAAGGCTACAACAGGAATAAGATACGTAACGGATGAAGCAAAAACAGGAGATGAAATCTGTATTAATCGGTAAAATAAAATATTGGCCAAAGCAGTTCCTACCACTCCTAATATAGCGATATAAATAATTACATCTTGAGTTTGTTGTACTTGAACAGCCTCAAAAAATCCAGAGTAATACATCACTATTAAAGCTGGAATTAACATAACCACAAAATTTCCGGTGGTAATACTAAGCGGACTTAAATCTGACAAATATCGTTTAATGAAATTGACATTCAATGCATAGCAAATAGAAGCTAAAATCAATAAAATAGCATAGGCATAATTTTGGTCAGGATGCGTGGCTGCACCATTTAAAATCAGCAATGAACTTCCTACTAAACCGAAAAAAACTCCAAAAATTTGTCGGCGTTGGAAATCTATTTTAAACAATAAAATTCCCAACAAAAGAGTATTTAAAGGAGTTAGTGAATTTAAAATAGCACTAATCGTACTACTGATTTGCGTTTGAGCATACGAAAATAAAAAAACCGGCACAAATGTACCAAAACAAGCCGTTAACGCTAAATATTTCCAATGGCGAAGCTGAATATTTTTAATGCTGTTAAACCCAATAATCAATAAAAAAAGAGCCGCAAAAACAATTCTAAGCGATCCCAGTTGAAATGGATTTAACCCGAGTAATCCTCTTTTAATTAAGATAAATGAACTACCCCAAACTAAAGCTAGGATAGCTAAATAAACGAATCGGAGTTTTTTATTTTCCATGTATCAATTTTCAAGTCACAAAACTCCGTTAATTTTGGCAAATAAATAGCGAAAAAAATGTTATTTTTGTAATGCATTTTAAATTAAAATAATTATGAAAATTTCTCATCTCCTTTCTGTTATAACATTATCATCTGTAATGATGGTTAGCTGTAAAAATGAAACAAAAGAAAACACTGATAACCCTACGGCAACTACCGAAGAAACGCAAGATCAACCGGCTCAATTGGCTACTGCATCTTTTACAGTTGAAGGCATGCACTGCGAAGTTGGTTGTGCGGGGCATTTAGAAAAAAAATTAGCGAAATTAGACGGTGTTAAAAAAGCAGAAATTGATTTTGAATCGAAAAAAGCAACCGTAGAATACGATGCAAATAAAATTACTGCTGAAATTTTAGTTCAAACCGTTGAGGGAGCTGCCGACGGAAAAACATATAAAGTAAGTGATGTAAAATCATAATAAAAAAGAGTTCCTAGGAACTCTTTTTTATTTCTTCCAACACATTACCAGCATCGATAGTGCGAGTTATTGTCGACTTCATAGCAAAATAAAAACTGTAAATTTAAATATCCTGAAAACAAACCGTTAACATTTGATACAAATCAGGGTGTTTCTTTTTCATTTGTTCAGGTTTTTCAAAAAAATATTCGGCAGCCACGGCCAAAAATTCGGCTTGGTTGGTGCCACCATAATGCCGAATATCGGATTCATTGTTGTTGATTTCCTCCATTTTTTCATGAATGATTTTAAGCCACGGAATTACATAGGGTTTTTGAAGTAACACTTCAGGAACACCATCGGTGCGACCATCAAGTTTATCTATCAAATGCACAAATTCATGAATACCTGTGTTGAATTTTGGTGTAAGGGGCGAAAAACCTTCGTGCAATGCTTTTCTAGAAAGAATCATTTGGTTTTCAAAACGTCCGTTGCCAACCAAACCACCAATATTACGGTTTTTGTCATTTTGAGCAAAACCTAAATCTTCATTAAAATGATCAGGATAAACCAACACTGTACTTAGGTTGCGGTAATGCCATTCAGAGAAATTAAAAACCGGAATCACAGCACTGGAAGCAATATATACTTTATCTAAATCATTCAACTCAAAACCAACGCTTTCCAGATGAATTTCGCTTAAAAAAATCATCATTCTGCTTTGAAAACGTTTTTGTTCTTCTGGAGATAAGTCATCATAAAACGAGACATGTTTCAAAAGCAAACTGTGCCAATTGGTCGGGAATTCCTGCACATTCTTTTTTTGACTAGTTTTCAACGCAAAAATGACAAAACCAATTAGTAAAGAAAATAAAATCAGCGTTGTCATAAGCAGTTGATTGAATTTAAAGTGAGAAAGTAGTGATGTAAAAATGCAAACAAAAAGTATAATTTTGAATGTAATTTGGTAAAAGATTTGAGTAATTTCTACATTGTTATATAGACAATTCAACTAATTACTTCTTCCAACTCATTGTCTCCAATAACGTTTTCATATCATCTTTGATATAACTTGCTGCCGGCATGATGGAATCAAAATTAGGTTTAGTATAAAAATAAACCGAACCGGTCACAAAATGATTGATAGAATCGGTGGCGTAAAATTGTGTATTAGTAGCGGCATTCCCTCCTACTTGATAAAACATGCCATATACTTTATTTTGAGTATTGATGAACGGCGTTTCAACAATATCATCCGCTTTGATAACATGTTCATAGGTAAGTTTTTGGGCATCTTTTAATAAATCATTGATGTTATTGTTCACTTTTCGATACGTCAAATAAACCGTAGCTTTCATTTTAGGATATTGAATCGTGATATCGCATTTTTCATTTACTTTTAAATTAGCATCAATATTGTAATCAAATTGATAGGCACACGGACTATCAAATCGCTCGTATTGGGCTAGTTGATAATCCAATCGAAGTAAGGCGTTTGGCTTGGGTAAAAGTTCTTCCTTGCAACTCCACAACAATAAAAAGGATATGCTCAAACATACTAACTTGACTATTTTATTCATCTACCACTACTTTTATTTGTTTTACTCTTTTTTTATCAACCGATTCAATTATAAAAGTACAATTGTCAAAACCAATTTTTTGTCCTTTACGAGGAAAAGTGCCGAGAATTTCTAAAATAAATCCGGCTAATGTTTCGGCTTCTCCTTTTTTGCTCTCAAACCAATCTTCGTTCACATCCACAATTCTGTAAAAATCTTTCAAATTGATTTTGCCTTCAAACAAAAACGTTCGTTCATCAATTTGTGAATAATTGATGTTTTCATCATCAAATTCATCACTAATATCACCCACAATTTCTTCAATAATATCTTCCAAAGTAATCACTCCGGAAGTTCCTCCATATTCATCTACCACAATCGCAAGGTGATTTTTCATGCCTTGAAAATCTTTCAAAAGATTATCCAATTTTTTATTTTCTGGCACAAAAAAAGGTTCTCTTAACAAGGTTGTCCAATTAAAATCTGTTTTGTCTATGTGCGGTAATAAATCCTTAACGAATAAAACGCCTTCTATCTGGTCAATATTATCACGATAAACCGGAATTCTCGAATAACCTTTGTCTAAAATCTTCGTTAAAACATCTTTGAATGATTCTTCTATTTCCAAAGCAAACACATCTATTCTCGGACTCATAACTTGGCTGGTATCTGTATTTCCAAAAGAAACAATGCCTTCTAAAATCTTTTGTTCTTCCTGCGAAGTATCTTCATTTGACGTTAATTCTAATGCTTGTGAAAGTTGATTAACAGAAATATTACTTTTTTGTTTCGCTAACTTATTTTCCAAAAAGAGTGTTATCGCCCTCATAGGCATATTTAAAGGCACTAAAAGCGTATTCAAAACTTCTATCGGCAATGAAATAAAAATTGAAAACGTAACATTGTTTCGATTCGCATATACTTTTGGCAAAACTTCACCAAAAAAGAGAATCAAAAAAGTTACTACTCCAACTTCAACGGTAAACCGCAACCATTCATATTGAATTTGATTAAATAAATCATCCTTAATAAAGGAGAAGATAATGACGATACCAATGTTAATAAAATTATTCGCAATTAAAATCGTTGCCAATAATTTTTTTGGTTTTTCTAACAGCGAAATTATCCGATTTCCGGCAGTTGTGTTTTTATCTACCGCATCATCTATATCTTTTTGCGAAAGCGAAAACAATGCTACCTCAGCACCGGAAATCAATGCTGACAATACAAGCAAAAATAGGATACCCAAAATGCCGGGCAATAATCCAGTAGTATAATCGAAAAAAAAACTCGAGGGGTCTGAGTCCAAATGAAAGGGTTTTAATTAAACTTCTATTTAATGATCGTCGTGGCTATTATGTGGGTCAAAATTAGAATTTTTTATTGAATCAGGAACATTCCCAACTGTATGTTTATTGTATTCTGATTCTTTTTTAGTGGTCAAAAACGTAAATTCAGTAACTTGAATTTCGGTGGTATATTTAGTTTGACCGTCTTCTGCTTGCCATTGTCTGGATTTAATTCTGCCTTCAACATAAATTTTATCACCTTTGGACAAATATTTTTCACAAATTTCGGCGGCTTTGTTTCGTACAACCAAATTGTGCCATTCGGTTGACGTAATTTTTTCATTAGTCGATTTGTTGATGTAAACTTCATTCGTAGCTAATGGAAATCGACCGATACAATTTCCTCCTTCAAAATAATGCATTTTTACGTCGTCACCCAAGTGACCAATCAACATAACTTTATTCAATGTGGCATTCATATAATATAATTGTTTTTGGATTAAATCAAAGTTACGAATTAATTACAACTTTAGAAATACTTTTCAATAAAATTGTAAACAACAATTGGAAATGGTCTTTTTTTAATTTCTTCCCATGAAAGAGCTGCTGTATTTTTACCTCCCGTTTTAATCCACCAAAATTTGATAAATAACTTTTGATGCGATAGAATATGAATAATACTTTCGTCATTCATTTCAATAATTTCTAAAATAGAATGTTCGACTACTGATTTTTTTTCAATAAGATTGGAAAGCTCTTTTAAATCTATTTCACCTTCCGTTTCCAACAATGGAAATTCATACAAATTATACCAAATTCCTTTTTGTGTTCGTTTTTGAATTACGATGTTTTGATGTTCATCTTCTACGATTAAATAATTAAAGTAACGATTCGTTTGCTTAGTTTTTTTCAATTTTACCGGAAGCTCATTCACTTTTTTATGTTGTAAAGCAGCACAACTATCTTTTACAACACAAACCGTACAATCCGGATTTTTAGGAACACATTGCAAAGCTCCAAACTCCATAATGGCTTGATTGTATAGTGATGGATATTGGCGACTCATCACTTCATTTGCAAGTACATTAAATTCGGTTTTCCCTTTTGGGGAAGAAATATCAGTTGAAATTCCGTAGTATCGAGAAAGCACTCGAAACACATTTCCATCTAAAACAGCAACCGGCTCTTCATAACAAAATGAAGCAATTGCGGCAGCTGTATAACTACCTACCCCTTTTAATTGTAGCAATTCTTTGTATGATTTTGGAAATTCTCCATCATATTGTAAAGCAATCGTTTTTGCGGTTTGATGTAAATTTCTTGCTCTTGAATAATACCCTAATCCTTGCCAAAGCTTTAAAATTTCTTCTTCGGAGGCTTCTGCCAAGTCATAAACCGTTGGAAAAGTATTCAAAAACGATTCAAAATAAGGCAGTCCTTGAGCTACTCTAGTTTGTTGAAGTATAATTTCAGATAACCAAACCGGATAAGGATGAGTTGTATTCCGCCAAGGTAAATCTCTTTTATTTTCTAAATACCATTCAATAAGCTTTTTAGAAAAATCCATAGTTTTTAATTAGGTTAACAAAAGTATATCTTTATGTGATTAAATTTTAATCAATTATGCTTGAATATTTGTTTTTTTAATTTGTATATTTGCACTCTCAAAAATTTACACATAAAAATTAAAACGAAACAAAATGACGAAAGCAGATATCGTAGCGAAGATTTCAGAAAAATTAGGACTTGAAAAAGGAGATGTTCAAGCAACAGTTGAATCTTTTATGGAGGAGGTAAAAAACTCTCTTGAAACAGGAGACAATGTTTATTTAAGAGGTTTTGGAAGTTTTATCATCAAAACTAGAGCTGAAAAAACAGGAAGAAACATTTCTAAAAACACTACAATCAAAATTCCTGCACACAACATCCCTGCATTCAAACCGGCTAAGGTTTTTGTAGAAGGTGTAAAAACAAACACTGAAGTTACAGTATAAATTATTATTAATAGCAAAAAGATCACACTATGCCAAGTGGAAAAAAGAGAAAAAGACATAAGGTAGCGACGCACAAACGTAAAAAAAGAGCGAGAGCTAACCGTCACAAAAAGAAAAAGTAGTTCTAAACTACTTTTTTCTTTTACAACAAGTTCTTTGAAATGAAACAGTAAAAAACAATAACTGTTTCACCGGGTACAAAAACTACCTGTTTAAAATATTGTTTAATCCATCCTTACGTAAGGTTGATTGGTTAACAGTTGCTAGTTGATGGTTTTACCAACAACAGACAACCGACAACCGACAACTAAATTGTTCGGATAAAAATTTACACCGTGAATAAAGAATTGATCATTAGGTCAGGTTCCGATGCTGTAGATTTTGCCATATTAAAAGATGGAAAACTAATAGAATTACACAAAGAAGAAGAAAGCAAAAACGGTTTTCAAGTAGGCGATATTTTTATTGCTAAAATCAGAAAACCGGTACCGGGTCTTAATGCCGCATTTGTGCATTTAGGTTTTGAAAAAGATGCCTTTTTACATTACCACGACCTAGGTCCGAATCTACCTTCTTTGTTAAAATTCACTAAACTTGTAAGCACAGGTAAACTAAAAGATTTCTCCCTTAAAAACTTTCAGTTTGAAAAAGAGATTGACAAAGACGGAACCATTACCGATGTTTTAAGTGCTAATCAATCCGTTTTGGTACAAATCGTGAAAGAACCGATTTCAACAAAAGGACCACGTATTAGTTCTGAACTTTCCTTAGCGGGAAGATACATTGTATTAGTTCCTTTTTCTGATAGAGTTTCTGTTTCTCAAAAAATAGATTCCAAAGAAGAAAAAGACCGTTTAAAAAAACTTGTCCAATCCATCAAACCTAAAGGTTTTGGTGTTATTGTTCGTACAGTAGCACAAGGCAAAAAAATAGCCGAACTCGACCAAGACATGCAGCAGTTATTAAACAAATGGGCTGCCATGTGTAAAAAATTACCGACGGCTCATCATCCTTCAAAAGTATTAAGTGAAGTAAACAGAACCTCTTCTATATTAAGAGACATTTTCAACGATACTTTCACCGGAATTTACATTGATGATGAAGAGTTGTTTGAGCAAACAAAAGATGCTATTGAAGAAATTGATGCTTCAAAAGCCAACATCGTGAAGCTATATCAATCAAAAGAATTACCAATTTTTGAAAAGTACCACATTGAGCGTCAAATCAAAACCTCTTTCGGAAAAACAGTTTCCATGAGCAAAGGTGCTTATTTGATAATTGAACATACCGAAGCTCTTCATGTTATTGATGTGAATAGTGGAAATCGTTCTAATAAAGCTCAAAACCAGGAAGAAACCGCATTGGAAGTAAACATGATTGCCGCTGCTGAAGTAGCCAGACAGTTGCGTTTGCGAGATATGGGGGGAATTATTGTCGTTGATTTTATTGACATGCAAAATCCTGAAAACAGAAAAGTACTTTTTGATTTTCTTCGTGAAGAAATGAGCGACGATAAAGCAAAACACAAAATCTTACCGCCAAGTAAATTCGGTTTAATCCAAATTACAAGACAACGCGTAAGACCGGAAGTCAACATTAAAACCCGAGAAGAAGATCCTAACAACGGAACTGGAGAAATAGATGCTCCAATTCAAGTGATTGATAAAATTTCTCTCGATGTTGAACGACTAAAAGACCACAAAAAATTGGTGCTAAACGCCCATCCTTTTGTGGCAGCCTACCTAACCAAAGGTTTTCCATCATTACGTTCAAAATGGTTTTTTGAACATAAAAAATGGGTGAAAATTATACCTCGTGATGCTTACACGTTCTTACAATATCATTTTTTTGACAAAGATGGTAATGTAATCAAAGATTAAAGATAAACGTCTGCCTTTTGGTGGGCGTTTTTTTTTTGGGGTTTTGTCAATAGATATTCTTGGTTTTTGCCACGAATTTCACGAATTTGCACCAATTATGAGTTTGTATCAAGAAGTGTTTATTTTTTTGATTTCATAAAAACTGATAATTGATAAAGATTTTCACCGTCTCGTCTCCCCCTCCTTTGGAGAGGGTTGGGGGGAGGTTAAAAAAATTTTACCCTATGAAAATAAAAGTCTTACTACTCCTTACTTCATGGATAATCTTCCAAACCAAAACCTCAGCTCAATCGGGTTGTACAGACGTTTTGGCTAAAAATTACAATGCCAATGCAGTTGAAAACGATGGAAGTTGCAATTATAAAAAACTAAAAATAAAAGATTTTACTTCAATTATTTTAAGTGACTCATTAAATGAAACTTCAGGTTTGGTAGAATGGGAAAAACATTTTTATACGCACAATGACGATACCGATTTGCATCTTTATCAATTGGATAAAAAAGGTTCAATCACAAAAAAAATAATGCTAAGCGGCATCAAAAACAAAGATTGGGAAGAAATTACACAAGATAAAACCCATTTTTACTTAGGTGATTTTGGCAACAATTCCAAAGGAAACCGAACCAATTTAACCATTTATAAAATAGCAAAAGAGTTATTATTTAACCATCCTAAAATTGAAAAAATCACTTTTTCTTATCCAGAACAAACTGACTTTTCAAAACAAAAAAACAAAACAACCGACTTTGATTGTGAGGCATTTATTGCCACCGAAAATGAATTATTTTTGTTTACCAAGCAATGGACTAACAATCAAACAGCCGTTTATCGTTTACCTAAAGAACCCGGAAATCACAAAGCAGAATACATTACCACTTTGCAAGTTAATGGTTTGATAACCGGAGCCAATTATTTAGCATCCAAAAACCTAATCTCACTTTGTGGTTATTCCAAAAAATTAAAGCCATTCCTTTTCCTTATTTCAGATTGGAAAAACACAAATTTCGGAAATGCTAATAAACGAAAAATAAAACTCTCTTTACCTTTTCATCAAATTGAAGCTATCAGTACAACAAATGGGACAGATTATTTCATCACTAATGAACGATTTTCAACTAAAGTAATTGGAACACTTGAACAACAATTGCATTCATTTACTTTAGATAATTTAGAAGAAGATACTGAAAAGTAAACTTTACTAACTTCAATAATGAGATTCTGTAGAATTTGATTTACAAATGACAAGATTTTAAGTTTTAATTTATCAAAGTAATTAAAAATCATTTACTTTTGTAATCGAATACTATACATAGGCAATAAACAACATAACTACCTGTTTTTCAATTATTATTTAAATAATTATACTGATTGACTATGAAAAAAATTCTACTATTATTTTTTGTTTTAACTTGTTTTATGTCAACTGCTCAAGTTGGTATTGGTACAACTACACCCGGTGCCACTTTTGATGTGACAGCAACTAATCCAACCGGTCCGTCTACTAATGTAGATGGAATTTTGATTCCTAGAATCTCAAGACAAAGAGCACAAGTGATGACTGGTACTCCCACTTCAACTCTTGTGTACATTGATGATGTGGTTTCAGGAACAGCCTCAGGTACAACAGTTAATGTTACCTCAGTTGGTTTTTACTTTTTTAATGGAACTATTTGGGAAAGAATTGCCGCCGGAGTGAGTACGGATTGGTCGCTAATTGGTAATAGTGGAACAAATGCAACTACAAATTTTCTAGGAACAACTGATGATGTTGATGTAATTTTCAGAAGAAATAATTTAAGAGCCGGAAGACTTGGACTCAACAATACTTCTTTTGGATTAAACTCATTGAATCCTGCCGCTACTGGGATTAGAAATACTGCCATAGGAGCAAATGTCTTAAATGCTAATACAACCGGAACTTTAAATACCGGTGTAGGAGAAAACACACTATTTTCAAACACAACAGGAAGTGAAAATGTTGCAATAGGAGTTGGTAATTTATTCTCTAATACTACTGGAAATCAAAATACTTCTCTTGGTAGAAATGCCATGACAACCAACTCTACCGGAAGTTCAAATACTGCCCTTGGTTATCTTGCATTACGAGCAAATACAACAGGTAATTTCAATACTTCAGTGGGTAGAGCTTCTTTGCTTGCCAATACAACCGGCATTGAAAATACTAGTGTTGGTGTTAACTCTTTGACCGCTAATACAATTGGAATCAGCAATACTGCAATTGGTGTTCAATCCAGTAGAGATAACACAACCGGATCAAACAATACAGCTATCGGTTATCAATCACTTTTCAGTAATTCTACAGGTAGTAACAACGTGGCAATTGGAAATCAAGCCGGTTTCTCTGAAACCGGAAGTAATCGTTTGTATATTGAAAACTCAAATGCAGATGCCAATAATGCTCTAATTTATGGAGAATTTACAACCGGATCAAAAGTGTTACGTACAAACAGTCAATTTCAAATCGGTAATCCAACTGTAACCGGGTATTCTTTCCCAACAGTAAGACCTGCCACCGTAGCTGGGCAAATTCTTCAATACAATGCTTTAGGAGCCTTAAGTTTTCAAGCTCCCTCCGCTGCTTTGAACGGATTTGCATGGTTAACCACCGGAAATTCAGGAACAGTACCGGCTACTAATTTTATTGGAACAACAGATAATGTGGACTTTCGAGTTAGAACAAACAATGCTGAGCGATTTAATTTTACCAGCAATGGTAGATTACGAAGTTTAAACGATGGTGATGCAGCTCAACCCACTTATTCATGGAATGTTGCAACAGGTTTAACTATGGGTATGTACAGAATTGGTGCTAACATCTTAGGTTTTTCCACTAATTCATTAGAGCGATTGAGAATAAATGCTACTGGTCAAGTGATTGTAAACTCAGCAACTGCCTTTGCTACTTCCACTTTATACAGTTTAGCTACCGGCAATAATGATGCGATTGACGGAAATGCAGCAGGAACAGGCTCAGCTGTATATGGTCAAAATAGCGGAACAGGTGAAGGAGTATATGGTTTAACAACAAATGCGAATGGAATTGGCGTTGTTGGAGATAATTTAAGTACCGGAACTGGAGTTTATGGTCAAACTGCAGGAGCTACAGGAGCAGGTGTTTTTGGTGTAGCAAATGTTGCAAATGGTGTTGGTTCTTATGGAACAAGTAATGGAGCTGGAGGTACAGGTGTTTTTGGAAATACTTCCGGTAATCTTGGTAATGGTATTTACGGTCAAGCCACCGGAACAAACGGTACAGGAGTGTATGGTTTTGCCAACAATACCGGTGGTGACGGTGTCATTGGTGAAGCGACTCAAGCAGGCAGATATGGTGTTTGGGGATTTAACAACAATGCTACCGGAATTGGAGTTTTTGGCAGCACAACGGGTACCAATGCGTTTGGGGTAAGAGGTCAAAGTTCTACAACCGCAACAGGAGTTATTGGAACCAATAATGGTACTGGTAACGGTGTTTGGGGTGATAACACAGGAACCGGTGTTGGTGTAAGAGGACAAAGTTTAACTTCGGGAATAGGTGTTTTTGGATTCAATAATGGTGCAGGTAATGGTGTTTTAGGAAGTAATACCGGAACAGGTCGTGGTATAGAAGGTCAAAGTGCATCAACCGGTATTGGTGTCTTTGGTTTAAACTCAGGAACCGGTGTGGGTGTGCAAGGACAAAGTGTTACGACAGGGATTGGAGTAATTGGATTCAATACCGGAGCCGGTGTAGGCGTGCAAGGTCAAAATTCATCTACCGGAACTGCGGTTGTGGGTATAAATACAAGCTTAACCGGAGATGGAATAGTAGGACAAACTCCGGCAGGTTCTGCAGGTTTTGCTGTTTTTGCTAACGGTGATATGGGTGCGTCAGGTATTAAACCTTTCTATATAGATCATCCAACGGAACCGGCAACCAAATACTTACGACACTTTGCTTTAGAATCAAATGAAGTTTTGAATGTTTATCGTGGGAATGTTATTTTGGATGAAAACGGAGAAGCAATTGTAACATTACCAAATTATTTTGAAACCATAAATACAAACTTTTCCTATAATTTAACCGCAATAGGTTCAAAATCTGAAGTGTTCATAAAAGAAGAAATTCAAAACAATCAATTCAAAATTGCTGGTGGTTTGCCTAATCAAAAAATATCATGGCAAGTTTATGCAGAACGAAACGACGCATATTTACAACAATTCCCTGAAAAAAGAGCAGTGGAAATCAATAAAGATGCCAATGATAGTGGTAAATATTTGATGCCTGAATTATTTAATCAACCCAAAGAAAAAGGAATTTATCACCAAAATAATATACAACCGGCACAATCAACAACTGTAAAGCTACAAGAAGAAAACCGATTGGAAGAAAATAAAGAAAAAAATAATAGACAATCCAAAAACGAACCTCAACTTACAGCTAAAGAAAAAAAAGTTGAACTTGAATAACACTGAACCGTCTCACTTGAGGCGGTTTTTTTTATTCTACCACCAATTCCACTTTCCGCTTTATCTCTCCTCCATTTTCATCCACCACTGTAATATAATGAATTCCGGAAGTTGCTTTCAACGGCATATCGTGAAAGTTTTGTGTGATGCCTAAATAGGTATTGTTCACATACCAATACAATTTGATGTTGGGTTGCGAATGGGCTACTTTTAAAACAATCGGCTGTAATTCGCTGTCAAAATTTTTGGTTAAGTAAAGTTTACTGTTCGTTTTGGGATAAATAAAATCCATAAAAGGCGTTTGATTGTCCTCACAATCCGAACGAAATGGCGGCAACACCCAGTAATCCATGTTTTTACTTTTATAATACCATTCCATAACAGGAGGCAACACAAACCATGATTTAGCAACTATTTCGTCGACATTTTCGCAACTGCTGTTCACCCGAAATTGTTCCGTTTTGTCTAAATGGATTAGTTTGTGATACGCACATTGTTCCGTTTGTTTGGCTGTAACTGGAATCCATTGCTTGCTTTTCGGACAATTTTCATTGGCTAAATGACCGCTTTTAGCACAAACATCGGCTTGTTGCATGTTGTTTAATGGCTTTTCAAACCAATTGCTTCTGGGCAATAAATTAAATACGTCAAACAAAATCGGAGCGGCATGACTTACACCTGTGAGCAACGGACGACCTTCTCCGGTGGCGTTACCAACCCAAATTCCAACAACATATTTTTTACTCGTTCCAACCGCCCACGCATCCCGATTCCCAAAACTCGTCCCGGTTTTCCAAGCGATTGGTAATGACGAATCGTAAAAACGCCACGCTTCATCGCCTTCGGGACGGTTGACTTCTTTCATGGCTTCATAGGTTAAATAAATGGAACCTGCTCCTACGATACTTTTTTGATAGGATAATTTTCCGAAATCCACTTTTTTATCCGAATCATAATTCAACTCCGAAAATTCATTTTTACGGTATTGAAAATTGTTTTTTGGGTATTGATTCAATGTTCCGGTTAGTCCGGCATACGTTTTACACAAATCCCACAAATTAGTTTCTGCTCCGCCTAAAATGAGCGACAACCCGTAATGATTCGGATGCCGTTTCATGGTGGTGAAACCGTATTGTTGCAGTTGGTCATAAAACCGATACACACCAAAATCCTGCAACATCAACACCGACGGAATATTCAACGAACGTGACAAAGCCCGTCTTGCCGGAACCGCTCCATCATACGTCAAGTTAAAATTTTGCGGAGTGTAACCCGAAATTTGTGTGGGAATATCGGGAACTAAGGTGTTGGGTAACAATTCGCCTTCATCCAACATTCCTGCAAAAAGCAACGGTTTCAAAATACTTCCCGAACTTCGCGGTGCCGAAATAACATCTACATCTTTTTGATGGTTTTTGTCGGTGGGAGCATTACCCACATAACCCACAATATTACGGGTTTCGACATCCACCACCAAAATGGCCAAGTTGTACACCTCATTTTGTTTGTATTGGTAATAATAATTTTGAGCAATCTGATTCAAGCGTTCTTGCAAGGCAAAATCAATAGTAGTTTTTACTTTTTGACCTTCTTGTTTTTTAGCTGCTTTTTGTAATAAATGCGGAGCCATTTGCGGTAAGTCAAACGGTTTTTGCGGTAACGGTTCTTGCAACGCCATTTCGTATGAAAGTTTATCCAAAACCTTATTCTCATACAATTTTTGCAACAACCGATTGCGTTTTTCAAGTAATCGTTGTTGGTTTTTTCCGGGATAAATTAGGCTTGGAGCATTCGGTAAAACGGCTAACGTAGCCGTTTCTGCCCACGATAATTGATGCGATTGCACGCCAAAATACCGCCACGAAGCCATTTCCAAACCCACAACGTTACTGCCAAACGGAGCGTGAGCCGCATACAATTTTAAGATTTCTTTTTTAGAATGACGCAGTTCTAAGCGAGTAGCCAAAACCACTTCAATGACTTTTTCAAAATACGTTCTGTTTTTTCCTTTTCGGGAAAGGCGAATGACTTGTTGGGTTAACGTACTTCCGCCTCGGACGACGCGATTGGCCTTGCGGTTTTGCCTGAAAGCATTCCACATTGAAATTGGATTAAAACCCGGATGATAATAAAAATGCTGGTCTTCAAAAGCGATGATGCATTGTTGAAATTTCTCCGGCACACTATCCGCTGCCGGAAACCGCCATTGTCCATCCCGAGCGATTTTTGCTCCTAATAAATTGCCTTCTTTGCTTTCGATAACGGTGGAATATGGTTCATTAAAAAGCGTTCGTGGCAAACAAAAATAATAGCCAACCAACACCAGCAAAAACAAAATGGATTTGATTTTGTGTTGAAGGATTTTGGTTTTGGTTTTATGGAGGAGGGGTTTGAGCACGGAGATATTTTATATTTTTATATACACTTCACCTTTTGAAAATCCATTTTTTTTCACAAATTCTCTAAATTGCTTTCTAGTTGGTTTTATGACAAAAGTTTTAGAAGAATCTTTTTTGGTTTCTGTTATTTCTTCTAACATTTCAATTTCTTCATTAGTTGAAATATCATTTAAATTTAATAATCCGTTTTTTAAATGAAGCTTTTTTACGACCCAATTGTTTTCTGAATGTTTTATGTTTAAAAAATAATAGCCTTTCATTTTTTTCAATACATTTTCTTTGTTAATTGAAAAAATGGTGTCTTTAAAAAGGACATTAGTAAATAAAGTATCGTTTAGCTTTTTGACAAAAGTTTTTTCAAATGTTTTTGTATTGACCAATGTATCCCCTTTTAAAACCTCAACCTCTGAGAGTACTTTTACATTAAAAGTATCCTTCAAAGTTGATTTTTTAATAATCATTGAGTTCGTAATTTCTAAATCAATTTCGTTTTCTGAATCATAGTAATTCCCAATTAACTTATTTGGAAAAAACTTTAGACTTCTAGAATTTTCAGGTTGAGTTTCAGAAAATTGAACTAATGGTTCTCTGCAAGAAATCAAAAGTAAAGCGAGTAGTAAAATTGTTAGATTTTTCATTTTTTTATTAAATTTTTAGTTCTTTAAAGCACCTCCCCTAGCCCTGATTGCAGCGAAAAGCCCGCAGCCGTGAACCCGAGTTTTTTTGGTGGTAGGCTGAGCGACCATAGAAGCTCCAGCAAACCGCCTAAAAAAACCGGGTTCAGGGCGAGGACTTGCAGCGGAAAGCAGGATTAGCTTCTAATGAAACTACTCCTTCACCACTTCCACCCACTGCCCCAAAGTTCGTGCAGCATACGTGTTGTCGTACATCGCTTCGGCTTGCATGCCCGGTAAATAGTAACGACCCAAATACGACGCATTCAACAGCACTCGGAACGTTCTGGATTCGTTGGCTTTGAGACCAAAATAGAAATTGGTGCGGTCGTCGCGAATGTCGATATGGTCGGCTACGTTATTGCCAAAACTGCCAAAATCGGTGAAACGCGTGTTTACAATTTCAAATCCGGAGGGTAAAATTTGCGTCAATGCTACGTTTTCCACTCGTTCATTAGTTTGGTTTCGGATGGTGATTTCAGCAATAAACTCGGTTCCTTGAGTAATTTTGGTTACATTCACCGGTGCTCCGCTTCGGTTTTTGAAAACCAAATTGGTAAACAACTTGCTTTGCATGGCTTTTTCCTGCCCAATCGGCAAAATACCACTCGTGAGCACCCGCACATACAAGGTGTTGGATTGGGTATTTTTCACCGTAATGGTATTGCTTCCGGTTTTGATTGCTAAGTTTCGATTGGCCAACGATTTTGAGGTTTTGATGCTCTCCGGTTTTCCATTAACGGAGTAAGTAATCGCTACCCCTTTTCCACCGTTTTGTTGGGCAAATTTAGACATGGCATACAAACTATACGCCGTGGTTTGCGTACTCATCCATTGGTTGGAAGCCATGTTTTTAGCCAAATCGGTCGCCATTTTGAACGCACGTTGTTTGTTGCCTAACAAAATCAAGGTTTCCAATGCCATCGCTTTATTGCGGTCAGACGATCCGTAATAGTAATAATAATTGGGGTTGGAATCATCAATTTTGCTTTGGTTAAACACACTTTGAGCCGCTTGTTTTTGTCCCGCCAAGGCATACGCAGCAGCCAAACGCAATTTACTTTCGTTGGAAATTCCGGTGGTTTCTCGCAAACGGTTCATCGAAGCCATGTCTGGTGAACCTGCGAGTGCTAACGTGTACAAGCGATAGGCTTGAGCAAAATCGTTTCCGTTTTTGGCAAATCGCCATTCTTTGGCTGTTTTTTGTTGGTATCCTATCCATTTGGCTTTGAAATTCAGTGGCAATACATAGCCTTTTTTCTCTGCTTCAATCAAGAAATGTCCTACGTAGGATGAACTCCAATCGTCGGCATAATTTTGTCCGTTCCAATACGAGAATCCGCCATTTGAAATTTGGAAACCGCCTAATTTTTGAATGCCGATTTTGATGTTTTTCTGAATTTCGTTTTTACGGTTTTGGTCTAAATCGAAAATATCGGCCAAATACAATTGCGGAAACACACTCGACGTGGTTTGCTCCAAACAACCGTGTGGATACTGAATCAGATACTGCAATCTTCTGCTAAAATCAATGGTCGGGAAAGACGAAACTTCCAATTGAGCTTTGTTGCTTCCGGCGACACCAAAGGTAGAAACAGCAATGGTTTTAGAGCTATTGGGTTCTAAAACTACATCGGTAAACTCATTTGTAATCGGGTTTGGATTGGTGATATCCAATTCAACTTCATACGTTGCTTTTTCATTACCGGATGTGGCAATGATTTGAACTTTTGCCAATCCGGTGGCACTGCCAACTTCCAAATTGAAGTACGCCATTTTTTCATCCGGTTGAGCGAAAGTCACGTTTTGAGAACTGCTTCCAATGACACGCACACCGTTATTGGTTTTGATTTGTACCGAAACATTTTTCACTTTCGATTCCATGGCAAAAAGCGTTACCGGAAGTGTTACTTTTTCGGAAGGTGAAATTTTTCTTGGCAACGAAGCCAACACCATCAATGGTTTTCTAACCGGAGTGGTTTTTTCAGCTGCACCGTACGCACTTGAATTTACATCACCGGCCACCACCATTGTACGAACAGAACCCACATAATTGGGCAACTTGATTTGATGTGTTTTACTTTGTCCTTTTTCCAACTTGAATGGGCCAAAATACATAACCACCGGTTTAAAACGATTGGCTTTTTTGGCTTTGCTTCCGCCTAAATCTTCGTCACCACCAATGCTGAAAACTTGGTTAATTCTTCCGCCATACGCTCCAATAACGTCATCAAAAATATCCCAGGTTTTTACGCCTAAGGCTTCACGAGTATAGAAACTGTTCCACGCATTTGGGGTTTTAAAACGGGTTAAATCCAACAAACCATCATCTACAATCGCCAAGGTATAGGTCATGGCTTTGCCAGATTTTTCGCTTACGCGGATGCTGGTTTTACTCTCCGGTTGCAACACTTCCGGCATACTTATTTGAGGTTCAAGAATGGTGTTTTTGTCAATCACTTCTATCGGTACAATTCCATACAAACGAATTGGTGAATCATTCAAAGTGGACGCGTGGGGTTGCAATAAGGTAATATGCACAAACACATTCGGAGCCATGTCGCCGGTGATTGGAATTTCAACATTGGTTTCACCTTTTTGGGTGTTGGCCCAAAGTGTTTTTACGACACGCGAACCATTTTCTAACGAAATTAACGCTCTTCCTCCGGCACTCGATGGAAAGGAAATTTTAGCTTTTTCGCCTACAGAATAATTCTTTTTATCCGTAGAAAACATCAACATCGAAGCGTTAGACGAATCGGTATTTCTAGTTTTTCCGGACCAATACGGCCAATCAATCATTACGGTAGAACCGGTGGCATGACCGCCTTCTTCATCCGTTACTCGAATCAAATAGCGACCCCATTCATTTTCTTCGTTTTTGAATTGAAAGCTTGCTTTTCCAATTGCATTCGTGTTAACGGTAAAATTCTTGAACGCTGTAGTTGAATTAGAGGAAACATAACTGGAAAGATTGTCGTAACTCGCATCCCACCACCAACGCCATTCTACTTTATACACTTGTACTTTTAGGTTTTGTACCGCTTTTGGATTTCCTTTTTCATCCACAGTTACAATGTCATAACGGTTCATTTTTCCGGTTTCTAACAAGCCGTAACGGTTTGGTTCAGGTGTTTTTAAACCAATATACGTTTGATAAGGCGAAAGTGTTGTTGCCATCACATCAGTACTGAAATCACCGCCATTTTCATAGACTTTCGTCATCAAACTGGCTTTCAACATTCCGGGTGATTCAGTGCTTACTTTCGGTTGAAAACTAACGGTAGCTTTTCCTTCTGCATTTACTTTTCCGCTGAAAATATTTGTTTCTTCCGTTTCAAATTGACGAATCGGATCATCAAAATTGAAATTAGCAAAGCCTTTGAACGTGGTTTTTTGTTGCATGATTTTAGCTTGCATTTCCATTTTTAAATCTTTGGCAACGGCACCATGCAACCAAGCTACTTCTACTTGACTGGTATTGATCTTGGAAGTAGATAAAATCTCGGAATCAAATTTGTTTTTGATTTTTAAACGATTGGGTTTAATAGTTTCAATCTTGATGTTTTTGTAAAATCGAGCTCCACCTACACTGATTACCGCTTCCCAACTTCCGGTAGGATGAGCCTCACGAGTAGGAATGATAAATTTGTAATGATTGAGTGGATTGTATTTTTGAACGGATTGAAAAGTCAACTTTCCGGTTGGATCATTCAATTTGAATTTAATCGGATGTGATTTATCCAATTTACTGGCGGCATCATTAAGCATGAATCCTAAAAACAACGTATCGCCGGGACGCCAAACGCCTCTTTCGCCGTAAATATAGCCTTTGAGTCCTTTTTGTAATTTTTCACCGGACACATCAAAATTACTTACGGAGAGCGAATACCCTTCGTCTAATTTCACATAAGTGGCTTGTTTATCTTTGGAAACAATTGCAAAAAAAGCATATTTTTCCACTTGAAAAGCGGCCATTCCTTCCGCATTGGTGGTTCCGGAAGCTAATTTTTGTTGTTGAAAATCATACAATTCCACCTTTGCTCCACTTATGGGTTGTGTGTTGACAATATTCGTCACCGCGAAAGTATACGAACCATTTTCACCACGTTTGGCAATGACTCCCAAATCAGAAGCCAATACATTCATCCCAATTGGTCCACGACGGTAATAATCCAATTCACAAGGATCTTGACTATCATACCAATCGTAATCATCATACCAATAATAATCGTAATAATCGTCATCGTTGGAACGCACTTCTTCGCTCTCTTCTTCACTATCGGATTCCGATTCCGTTACCGAATTACTACAACTGTACAAAGAATAACTTTTTTTGAACGACATTTCCACGCGATAAATCGCACCGGGTTCGGGGGTAATGATTTTGGATAAATCGATGGCAAATGTGTTCCATTTACTATAATTGGGTAATTTTTTATCCAATAAATTGATGGTTTGTTTGGCCACGGGTGAAGCTACTTTTCGTAGGTTTCGCTTTCCGTTCAAATTATTATCTTGTAAAAATTGAAGAATGTTGTTTTTGTAAATTTTATACACTTTAACATCCACCGCTTTCAAGTTGGCCGATTCGAAATTGATTTTCAAGTTGTTGGAACTCGGTAAAATGGTTCCGTTTTTCACAAATCGAATATTGGGTTTCATTTCGTTAAAAGCCACTCTTTGCGAATGGGTTTCTTTCATTTTATAGCCTTCGTCACTCGAAATTCCCTGAAAAACTTCTACCAACAAATCACCTTTGAGTGGTTCGCTAAAATAAACTTTAAGCAAATTCCCTTCGATGATGAATTTGGATGTTTGAGCCGTTTCAACCGCAACCAAACCTTGTAAATCTTGCCCTTTTTTTATCGGGTCAGAAAAATTAATGAACAACGATTGGTTGTCTTCATCGCCTACTTCCATCCCTACAATTTTGAAATTATTTTTTCCGGGAATTTCATATTCCAAACTTCCTTTTTGGTCGATGTTGAATGATTTTCCGTTCCATGAAATAATAATTTTACTGTCTTCAACCTTACGCTGAATGCTATCAATGATGAATTTGAATTCGGTTTTTGTGCTAAGTGCTTTATCGAATTTAAGTATTAAGTTTTTACCGTTTTGAGTGGCTTCCACCAATTTTGTAGCCGTTTCAAAATCCATCCAGTCACTGGTTTGAATCGTTCCGTTTAAATAATTCAACTCTCGGCTATACGATTGTAAATCCAGAAGGTTTACTGTAAAATCTTGTTTGACTGTTTTGACAGAAAACTTGAATTCTTCCAACCCTTTTTCCGTTTTGATAAGTTTGGCTAATTTGAAAATAATACGATATTCGGTGTCTTGTTCTAAAGGCTTTTCGGGTACAAAAGCAATAGTGTTGGAGGCCAATGCTACCATTTTTCCTTTCACACTTGGAGAAATATCAAATAAACCCGCATCAATTTCCTGATTCGGTTGCCATTCTTGTTTGTCAAACGCTAACGTCACCCTGATATCGGAGTGAGCCGATTGCAATCCGGAACTAAAACTAAGGATATAGTTTTGGTACTTCGAAAAATCAGAATTGAATTCTTCGGTAGAAACTTTTTTGCCACAAGAGTGTAGCACAACAACCGCAACAAAAAGTTGCATCAAATGTTTGATTGACATTGTTCAAAAAGATTAAAAAATGGAACGAAAATGGTGTGGGTACTTATTGACGATAACACAAAAAGTATTCCAAATATTGTGTTAAAGTTAATTATTTTTTAAGAAGAATTTTTGGAATAAATTATTTCCGTTTGGAGGCAAAAAAACGCAGCATTAAATCGGCTGCTTCATTAGCTAAAACCCCTGAAACCACTTCTGTTTTCGGGTGAAGTTGGGTACCCATCGTCATAAAACCTCTTTGTTCATCTCGGGCTCCAAAAACGATTTTAGAAATCTGACTCCAATACAAAGCACCGGCACACATTTGACAAGGTTCCAAAGTAACGTAAAGCGTGCATCCTTTTAAATATTTTCCGCCTAAGAAATTGGCTGCAGACGTAATGGCTTGCATTTCGGCATGAGCCGTCACATCGTGAAGCAATTCGGTTAAATTATGCGTTCGAGCAATGATTTTATTATCCACCACTATCACGGCACCAACCGGAATTTCACCTTTTTCAAATGCGGTTTCAGCTTCTTGCAAAGCTTTTTTCATGAAATAAGTGTCGTTGAAAGGATTTTCCATAGAAACAAAAATACAATTTCAATTCGTACATTTGTCCAATGGTTGATAATTTACTGCAACATATCGAATTTCCTTCTGATTTACGCAAACTAAACGTAAATCAATTGCCGCAATTGGCTCAGGAATTACGCGACTTTATCATTGATATTGTTTCGGTTAAAGAAGGACATTTGGGAGCTAGTTTAGGTGTGGTAGAATTAACCATTGCTTTGCATTATGTGTTCCATACGCCGGAAGATTTGCTCGTTTGGGATGTGGGTCATCAAGCTTACGGCCACAAAATTTTAACCGGACGAAAATCAGTTTTTCATACCAATCGCCAATTAAATGGCATTTCAGGTTTTCCGAAGCGAAGTGAAAGTGACTATGACACCTTTGGTGTTGGGCATTCATCTACTTCTATTTCTGCGGCGTTGGGCATGGCAATTGCTTCTCAATTAAAAGGAGAAAACAAACATCATATTGCTGTGATTGGCGATGCTTCGATTGCTAGCGGCATGGCGTTTGAGGGATTGAATCATGCGGGAGTAACTGATGCTAATTTACTCGTGATTTTAAACGATAATGCAATTGGAATTGACCCTAGTGTAGGAGCGTTGAAAAACTACCTTACCGCTGTAAAAGAAGGCAAAAATCCGAAGGTGAACAACATGATTAAGTCGCTGAATTTTGATTATTCAGGTCCGATTGACGGTCATGATATTTTTGCTTTGATTTCAGAATTGGAACGATTGAAAAAAGTTAAAGGTCCGAAGTTTTTGCACGTTATCACTACCAAAGGTAAAGGTTTACAAAAAGCGGAAGAAGATCAAGTAAAATACCATGCTCCTGGAAAATTTGATAAAATTACCGGGGAAATTCATTTAAAAGAAGAAAGCCATTTACCACCAAAATTTCAAGATGTTTTTGGGTTGACGTTAGTAGAATTGGCTAAGCAAAACGAAAAAATTATCGGCATTACGCCTGCCATGCCAACCGGAAGTTCACTCAAATTTATGATGGATATTTTTCCGGAAAGAGCTTTTGATGTAGGCATTGCCGAGCAACATGCTGTGACATTATCCGCGGGAATGGCAACACAAGGAATGGTTGTTTTTTGCAACATTTATTCCACTTTTTTGCAACGAGCATATGACCAAGTAATTCACGATGTGGCGTTACAAAATTTACCGGTTATTTTTTGTTTAGACCGTGCCGGTTTAGTTGGTGAAGATGGAGCAACGCATCACGGCGTATTTGATTTGGCTTATTTGCGATGCATTCCGAATATGATTATTTTCTCACCACGCAATGAAATTGAATTGCGAAATATACTTTATACCGCTCAATTGGGATTAAATCATCCAATCGCAATTCGTTATCCGAGAGGAAGAGGTGAAATAGTCGATTGGCAAAAACCGTTTCAAAAAATTGAAATTGGAAAGGCTACTTTGCTAAAAAAAGGATCAAAAACGGCCATTTTATCAAATGGTTTTATCGGACGAAATGCAACGTTAGCAATAACTGAAATTAGTAATGCTACACTTTTTTCGCATTATGATTTTTCGTTTGTGAAGCCTTTAGATGAAGAACTTTTACATTCCATTTTCAAAGAATATGAAAACATCGTAACGATTGAAGACGGAACAATTATTGGTGGTTTTGGTTCGGCTATTGCTGAATTCAAATCAAAATATAAGTATAAAAATGATGTTCAAATACTTGGAATTCCTGACCAATTTATCGAACAAGGAACCGTTGAAGAGCTACAACGTTTTAGTGAAATTAGTGTAGAAAACCTTATTGTTGTTTTGTCAACTTATTCAAAATAGTGATTTTTGCATTTTGCAATACAACCTTTACTGATGAAAATTAAGCTTTTTACTCTCCTTTTTATCATTTCTTTTGCATTGAATGGGCAAAATTTAGAATCTGAAACTGACCCAACAAAAAAAGATACTTCGTATTGGACCCACAAAAATCAAGCAGGATTAGATTTTAGCCAAATTGCTTTTGTGAATTGGAATGCCGGTGGAAATAGCTCCATTTCAGGATTACTAAAAGGTGATTTTGTACGAAAATATGTGAAGGGAAATGTCATTTGGAACAATGAAATGTCTATTCGATATGGAATCAACAAACAAGAAGGTCGAGAACTTCGAAAAACGGATGATGCATTTAGTTTTTTATCGCATTATGGTTATCGAAAAGTAGAAAGTTCAAATTGGTTTTATTCGGCTCGTTTTAATTTCAATACACAATTTACGAATGGATATGCTTATCCAAATACAGATAAATCTATTTCAACCATTTTTGCTCCTGCCTACATTTTTTTAGGTGTTGGTTCTGAATATAACCGAAAAGATAAAAATTTCAATATCTACTTTTCTCCATTAACCGTTAAAACCACTCTAGTACTTAATCAGCGATTAGCAGATTTGGGGTCCTTTGGTGTAACAAAAGCCTTGTTTGATGAAGAGGGTAATCTGTTAAGAAGAGGAAGAAAAAGTAGAAATGAAGTGGGTTTATTGGTAACAAATTATTGGAAGAAGGAATTTTACAAAAACATGTTTATTGAAAACAGACTCTCCTTATATTCTGATTATATCAACAAATTTGGTAACATAGATGTTGATTGGCAGATTCAAATGGAAATGGTTGTCAATAAATATGTGAGGGCGAATATTGGTGTTCATTTGATTTATGACGACGACATCAAAGCAAAAGAAGAAGTGAATGGTCAACAAGTTACAGTAGGTCCAAAAATTCAGCTTAAACAAGCATTAGGAATTGGATTAATCTATAGTTTTTAAACAAAAATGCCGAAGAACTTTCTCCGGCATTTTTTTATGATTTTACAACTGATTTAGTTTTTAATAATCTTTTTCGAGAAACTTAATTGATCTGCTTCAACATTGATGATATACATACCGGATTGAAGGTGAGACAAGTTGATTTCTTTTGAAGAATTAAACGAAGCGTCTTTTTCAGCATATACAACTCTTCCATTCAAATCTGTCACTCTTAAAGAAATTTTACCAAAGAACTTGTTAATTTGAATATTGAAAATTCCGTTTGAAGGGTTTGGATAAACATAGAACATTTCGTTGTTTACAAAATAATCAACTGATAACGTACAGTTTGGCCCATCCGGTGGTACGGCATAATCTTCAATTTGATCTGTAGCACTAGTTCTGCTTCCTGAAGAAGCGTTTAAGCCTAAACCTCTATTCGCAAAAACAGCCCAAATCATACAAAAATCTTGACCTCCTGTTGTTGCTTGATCTGCTGCAATTAAAGCATCCCTGGCTTCTACAAAAGTTGGTGAACATGGTTGCAATTTTAATCCATCTAATACTAATTGCATGATTTTATTATTTCCTCCTGTTCCGGTATAGATATTAGGGTCATAACCATATTTACTGATATACGCCCACGTTAAATCCCATAACATTGTAGCCCATACCGATCCAACACCGTGTGGAATCGCTTCAGTATTTGAACTTGCAAATGTCATTGGATTTAAGGCCGTACTAGTACTGTATGGAAACGAACGAATTCCGACACCATCTGTTGATTGACTAACTGCAAAAGTTCCAATACCTCTACTAGCCGTTCCAACATCACCAGGTTTTAATTGCATCATCAAAGCAAACCAATCTGACCAACCCTCACCCATTTGTTCTGCATTATTCAAACAACTTGAATTATTTCTTCCTCCGGCCAATCGAATGGAAATTCCATGACCAAACTCGTGCGAAATAATTCCATTGTCAAATGATCCATCAGCATTAATGAATACTTCCAAAGGATCTTGTAAAGTTGCATTTACTGTTCCTAACGCCATTTGAGCAATGATAGCCTCACCAATTTCTTGTGTTACACTGATAGCCGGAATAGTAATTGTAGCATCTCCTCCACCCATAATAATATTTCCTTCCACATTATTTACAACAATTACTGCCAAAGCTCCTGCATTTTGAGCATTTTTCACTTTTTCAACAAATAAGCAATTTCCTCTTCTTACTACACAAATTTTTCCGGCGATTTCGGAAGCATTGATAGCCGGTGCACAAGCTTGGGTTGGATTTGCACCTCCATCATTATACAAAACCAAATTAGCAGTAATTCCATTTGGTGCTGTTGGTAATGGTACATAACCGGGATTAAAATTATTTACACGTGTGGCATAAGATCCGGCAATATTAGAAGGTGAATTTACAATCAATGAAAGTGTTGGTGGTCCTACATCCCACAAAAACATCTGTACTCTACCTCTTTGACCATCTATTGGGGCAGAAAAGTTTGCATTATTGGTACCTGAACCATCTTGAGCATCAGCAAAAACATAATCGCCTTGTGTTCCACCACGTCCATAGTTATTTGACTGATAATTACCATTTGCCTCGTTAAATCCATAACGGTACCATACATCATGCATGATGTTCGTCATGTAAAATAAATTCGTAATAGAAGCATCTGTATAAGAAGTTGGCTGGGCACTATTCCCACCATAAGGATAATCAAAAACTAAATTAGCTCCACCATTAGGTGCTTGACCATTACCGTTTAAACCGGCAATATCTTCTTTTGCCCATGTATTATTTCCTCTGGTCGTAGTAAATTCAGCTCCAACTGCTCCATTAGTGTCGTGCCATCCAAAAGGTGAAGCAAGAATATCATGTGGAGTGGAAATCAATTGTCGCTGTCCGTGATTTGGACTTTCAATATTGAAAGGAAACACTCGATACGAACCAGATTGTGCTTCTACTACACTTAATTCCTCTTTTACAATTTGCTTTGTGAAAGGTACATTATGAGCATGATTAGAGTGATTAGAACCAAAGCTACAATTCACAACCAAATCAAATTTCTCTAAAATTTCACCATTAACGGCATCTACACGAACACTCCATAAGTTTATATATTCAGGAGAATAAAAAGTAAAATCCCAAGCTAATCTGAGTTTGTTTTCTTCTGTTAATTGAAAAACTAATTTTGCAAAAACGGGTTCTTCTAATCCAATTCCGTTAGATAATTTATAATAATTCGTACGAATCGTTTCTTCAATAGAGAATGGTCCGGCATAATTGATGCCACTATTATTATAAGCAGCCGCTAACGCCTGACTAAATGAATACTGTGGGGTAACTGTATTTACCCTTTGAGCGATTGAAGATTCAAATCGATTAGCTACATAAAAAACCTCTCCGTTTTTGATAGAAAAGTTTGTTTGTGCATGAAAAAGCTCTATTCCTTGATGTCGCTGTTTGATGTAATAATTCGTGATTCCTGTGGCATCTGAATTTGCTTCACTTTCCACTATCCAATCTTGAACATCTGCAAACGAAACCTCCAATTTTGCATAATTTTCATTCAGATAAGATTGAATTTTTGCCGTAGGAACTTGTGCATGAAGCAGACAAGAAAAAGCAAAAAGCATCAAAATTGTAATTTTTCTTCTCATTTTTTTTAATTTAATTGCCAAATATAAAATTTTTAACGTTTTATTTTACAGTTTATTTATTTTTAACTTTTGTTCGCCGAAAGTATCGTGTGCATTTTCATTGCATTTCCATCACTCAATAACGAAACAAAGTGCGTAATATGTAATAATCTCGAATATAAATCGCTTTTTTCAACATGGTATTTTTCAGGTAAAAGATTCAACAACAGTTTGTCATAATTCGACATTTTACCATTGTGTTTGTTTTCAAAAGCGGTAATGAATTTATCCAACAAATGATTGATGACTTGATAGCCGGTAATTTCTTTATGAATAACTTCCTGAGATTGATAGATGTTTTTCACACTCAATTTGATAATATCATCCATTTGAGCTTTGTATTTACTTTTGTCCATCAATGCATAAGGAAAGTTACCTTTTAGAATGGATTCTTCATTTTCTATAAAAACTCTAACTGCATCATTAATAAGGCTTCCGATGGCTAATGCTCTTAAATAACTGATTCTATCTTCTTTAGTTTGTAAACTATTGTACTTGTTGACATCAATGGTATCTTTTACCAATTTAATCAAGTATTCTAAAGCAAAATCTTCATTGACCAATCCTAAATTTATCCCGTCTTCAAAATCGATTATCGTATAACAAATATCATCTGCAGCTTCAACCAAATAAGCCAACGGATGCCGTTCATACCCAATATCATCACCCGATTTGTTTGGTATTAGACCCAATTCTTCTGCAACTTCCTGAAAAAAAGGTTTGTCTTGCTGAAAAAAACCATACTTTTTATCAGCTATGTTTGAAGTTGGTTTTTTAGGAAGGCTTTCTTTTGGATACTTCATAAACGTTCCTAAAGTGGCATACGAAATTCTCAATCCGCCTTCATTACCGGGACGATTAGCGGTTAAAACAGAAAAACCGTTCGCATTTCCTTCAAAATCAATTAAATCTTGCCACTCTTTTTCAGTTAGTTGACCTTTATATTGTAACCCATTTCCGTTTTTAAAGTATTCGCCAATAGCTTTTTCACCTGAATGCCCAAAGGGCGGATTACCAATATCATGAGCCAGACAAGCGGCGGCAACAATGGCCCCAAAATCATTCATGTGATACCCGTGCACATCTTTTAAATATGGATATTTTTCGATAATTTTTTTTCCAACCAATCTGCCAATGGAGCGACCCACAACGGAAACTTCCAAACTATGCGTTAATCGTGTATGCACAAAATCGGTCTTTGAAAGTGGAATAACTTGCGTTTTGTCTTGTAAACTTCGAAACGCTGCCGAAAAGATAATTCGGTCATAATCAACTTCAAAGCCCAATCGGGTATCATCTTGTTCAGAACGTAATCGTTTTCCCGTGTCGCCTTGTCTTTTTAGCGATAAAAGTTGTTCCCAGTGCATCATAATTATTCTTGTTCTTTTCCAATTTCGTCAATGGCATCATATGATTCCAAAGCTTGATTATATCTTTTAACATCTACCACAACCGTTTTGGCTATTGAATCATGCCATCCTTTAGGTTTATCAGCTAAAAAGGAAAACTGTTCAAATGGAATCAATCGTGAAACTGAACGAATAAATACCGCATGAGTGGTTGGCTCTGAACCATCTTCCATCAATACTTTTGTGTTGGTTGCTAATTTCCCTAATGATCTTCCGGTTAAGGATTCAAAAGTGAAATAATATAAAACTACAATCAAATATCCAATTAAAAAATCAACCACCGGATTAATATCATCTAACCAAAAAGAAAGGTCATAATGTCCGAAAAACTCACTCATAATAAAGGCAATCATTAATGGAATAACACCAATAATGTTATGGGCAAACATATCGATTAAATAATTACCAAATCGTTGCCCTTGTGAGGCTAACATTTCATTGGTGATAGGAATGGTTTTAGGCTTAGAAAGATTCATGAATTAAGTTGCTTTTTTGTCGTTTGCCAAGAAGAAATGCTTGGATTTTTTTGGATATTGATTATAACTAATATCACTTGGATTTTCGATAACCGATTTGATGTTGACTACATCGCCAAGCTTAAAATTTGCTGCAGTATATTTATAATCCAACAAATATTCACCACAGAAATAATTTCCTTTTTCATCTTTTTCAATTACTCCGGTGTAAATTCCTTTTTTTTCTTTTGACATGATTTTGATGTTATTTTTCAAATGTACGAATTGGAATTGAAATAAAACAGAACAGCTCCTCACAAAATGAAGAGCTGTTTTTTGATTAAATTGAGGTTTTTTACGATCCACACATCTCACAATCTTCCGGTCCTGAATTTCGAGCTCGTTCAATCATGGCTCTGTATTCTTCTTGTGACATTTCAACAGGTTCGTTAACCACCGCAATGGTTTCCAATTTCTGTGGCGAAGGTTGCTCAATAATTTGAACCGGCTCTGCTTTTTTATCATTATTTAAGGTAAACTTGATGGCATCTACTGCCGATTTGGTTCTCAAATAATACATACCCGTTTTTAATCCGGATTGCCAAGCATAGAAATGCATCGACGTTAATTTAGCATAAGTTGCACCTTCCATAAACAAGTTCAACGATTGTGATTGGTCAATAAAATAACCGCGTTGACGAGACATATCGATAATGTCTTTCATGCTCATTTCCCAAACCGTTTTATACAACTCTTTTATGTCTTGTGGAATAGCATCAATATTTTGAACCGAACCGTTGTGTCGCATGATTTCTTGCTTCAACGTCTCGTTCCATAAACCTAATTTTACCAAATCTTCCAACAAATGTTTATTCACAACGATAAACTCACCTGATAAAACTCTTCGTGTATAGATATTAGAAGTATAAGGTTCAAACGCTTCGTTGTTTCCAAGAATTTGAGAAGTGGAAGCCGTTGGCATTGGAGCCACAAGCAATGAATTTCTCACCCCGTGTTCTACTACTTCTTTTCTCAAACTTTCCCAATCCCATCTTCCGGATAGATCGCTGTCTTTTAATCCCCACAAATTGTATTGGAATTCTCCTTGAGAAATAGGTGACCCTTTGAAAGTTGAATACGGCCCTTCTTCTTTAGCCATTTCCATAGAAGCGGTTACGGCTGCAAAATATAAGGTTTCAAAAATTTCCTGGTTCAATTGTTTAGCCTCATCACTTGTAAAAGGCAAACGCATCAAAATGAATGCATCGGCTAAACCTTGTACACCCAATCCAATGGGTCGGTGACGCATATTGGAATTCTCCGCTTCAGGAACCGGATAATAATTTCTGTCAATTACGCGATTCAAGTTGCGTGTTACACGTTTTGTTACATCATATAATTTTTGGTGGTCAAATTTTCCATTTTCAACAAACATGGGTAGCGAAATAGAAGCCAAATTACACACAGCAATTTCATCTGCTGATGTATATTCTAAAATTTCGGTACACAAGTTGGAAGAACGAATCGTTCCTAAGTTTTTCTGATTCGATTTTCGATTTGCGGCATCTTTATAAAGCATGTATGGTGTTCCGGTTTCAATTTGTGATTCCAGAATTTTTTCCCATAACTCACGTGCTTTGATGGTTTTTCTGCCTTTTCCGGCTACTTCATACGAAGTATATAACGCTTCAAATTCGTCACCATATACATCGCACAACCCCGGACATTCATTCGGACACATTAAGGTCCAAGTAGAATCTTCCTGTACCCGTTTCATGAACAAATCGGAAGTCCACATGGCAAAGAATAAATCTCTGGCACGCATTTCTTCTTTTCCATGGTTTTTCTTCAAATCCAAAAATTCAAAAATATCAGAATGCCAGGTTTCTAAATAAATAGCAAAACTTCCTTTGCGTTTTCCGCCACCTTGATCTACGTAACGAGCAGTATCGTTAAATACTCGTAACATCGGAACAATTCCGTTTGATGTTCCGTTTGTGCCACGAATATATGAACCTGTTGCACGCACATTATGAATTGAAAGTCCAATACCACCGGCAGATTGCGAAATTTTCGCGGTTTGTTTTAACGTATCGTAAATTCCGTCAATACTGTCATCTTTCATGGTCAACAAGAAACATGATGACATTTGCGGTTTTGGTGTTCCGGCATTGAATAAAGTGGGTGTAGCGTGCGTGAAGAATTTTTTCGACATCAATTCATACGTTTCTTTCACGGCTTCAATGTCATTTAAATGAATACCAACCGAAACACGCATTAACATGTGTTGCGGACGCTCCACAATTTTTCCGTTTATTTTTAATAAATACGAACGTTCTAGTGTTTTAAAACCAAAATAGTCATAATTAAAATCACGGTTGTAAATAATCATAGAGTCCAATACTTCTGCATTGTTTTTGATTACTTCATATACCTCATCTGAAATCAAAGGAGCTTTTTGACCCGTACGTGGATTGACATACAAGTACATATCAGTCATGGTTTCAGAAAATGATTTTTTGGTATTTTTATGTAGATTCGATACCGCAATACGTGCGGCCAACTGGGCATAATCAGGATGTGTTACCGTCATGGAAGCAGCGGTTTCTGCGGCTAAATTATCCAATTCAGAAGTGGTTACACCGTCATATAAACCTTCAATTACTCGCATGGCTACCTTTACGGCATCCACTAAATCATTCAATCCGTAGCAGAGTTTTTTAATTCTGTCGGTGATTTTGTCAAACATTACCGGTTCTTTGTGCCCGTCTCTTTTTACTACATACATACGCTTTAGTTTTTTGTAAAACAGAAAATCCCTTTTGCTGTTTTGGTTATTTGTAAATTGGTTTTTGGGAAACTACTCCCTGAGCCCATCGAGGGTTTGAAACCCTCGATGGGTTATTGATTAAAAATCAGCATCAAAACTAATTTTTTGAGCTTCTGAATCGTTGTTCATTACCCCGGCTTTTTGGTATTCTGCCACTCTCTTTTCAAAGAAATTGGTTTTTCCTTGCAGCGAAATCATGTCCATAAAGTCGAACGGATTGGAAGAATTATAAACTCTTTCACATCCTAATTCAACCAACAAACGGTCGGCAACAAATTCAAGATATTGGGTCATCAGGGTGGAATTCATACCAATCAAACTTGCAGGAAGTGATTCGGTAATGAACTCTCTTTCAATGTTTAAAGCATCCGTAATAATTTCGGTAATTCTCGTTTTTGAAACTTTATTAACCAAATGGTGATTGTGTAAATGCACAGCAAAATCACAATGCACTCCTTCGTCTCGCGAAATCAATTCGTTTGAAAAGGTTAATCCCGGCATTAAACCTCTCTTTTTCAACCAGAAAATCGAACAAAACGCACCTGAAAAGAAAATTCCTTCTACTGCTGCAAAAGCAATTAATCGTTCTGCAAATGAATCTGATTTTATCCATCGCAAAGCCCAGTTCGCTTTCTTTTGAATAGCCGGAAATACCTCAATAGCGTGAAACAAAATGTTTTTTTCTTTTTCGTCTTTTACATACGTATCAATCAATAACGAATAAGTTTCACTATGAATGTTTTCCATCATAATTTGAAAACCATAGAAAAATTTTGCCTCCGGATATTGTACTTCATTTACAAAATTTTCAGCTAGATTTTCATTTACAATACCATCAGATGCCGCGAAAAAAGCTAAAATGTGCTTAATAAAATACTTTTCATCATCATTCAATTTGGTATTCCAATCGGTTAAATCTTGGTGTAAATCAATTTCTTCTGCGGTCCAGAAACTAGCTTCCATTTTTTTGTACCATTCCCATATATCGTGGTGTTTAATTGGGAAAATTACAAATCTGTCTTTATTTTCTTGCAAAATTGGTTCTACTGCTGCCATCTTTTTCGATTTTGGTTTTATTGAGGGTTAAAATTTTTGCGTTTTGCGAGTTACAAAGATTGCAATTCAAAATGGTAAATGAAAGTCAAACTTATTCACAATCGGGCTTAGTTTTTAACAACCAATGAGGAATTTCTTACTTGAAAAATAGAAATGTAAAAAACTACATATCAACTACTTAAAAACCTATTTACTAGCTGTTACAACGGAAAACGAAATTATTTTAAGAAATAATTAAGCAGGAAAGTAAGTAAAAATATCAATCTTTTTTATGGTATTCTTCACCCACTTTTTCAAGTTCTTGGTACCAATCTTCGCCAAATTTTCGAATCAGAGCTTCTTTTACGAATTTATACACCGGAACTTCCAATTCTTTACCTAACGAACAGGCCGGACTACAAATATCCCAACGGTGATAATTGACTGCAGCAAAATCGGAAAAGTCTTTTACGCGAATAGGATACAAATGACAAGAAACCGGTTTTTTCCAGGAAATGATGCCTTGGTTATACGCTTGTTCGATACCACACAAAGCTGTTTTGCCGTCAAAGATTACATACGCACAATCTTTACCGTCAATTAAAGGTGTTTCTAATTCGCCATCCCATCCGGTAATCCAGGCACCTTGAGCCTCAATGGCTTCAATTCCCTCTTTGCGTAAAAAAGGTTTTACTTTCGGAAATATTTCTTCTAAAATTTGAGTTTCTTCCTTAGTTAAAGGAGCTCCGGCATCACCATCCACACAACATGCTCCATGACAAGCAGTGAGATTACAAACGAATTCTTTTTCCAGAATTTCTTCTGATACGATGGTTTTTCCTAATTGAAACATGTTAAGGATGCAAGGTTTAAAGGCACAAAGGTACAAAGGTTTCCGATAAACTGATTGTTATAATTTATCGTATTTCATGGAAAAGCCATATTAAAACTTTAATTTTGCCAAAAATTTGAACGATATGGAAATTGATTTGAGAGAAATTTTTACCGCTACCATGGTGCTTTTTGCAGTAATTGATATTGTAGGTAGCATTCCTATTATTATTGATTTGAGGCAAAAAGTGGGTCATATTCAATCTGAAAAAGCGTCAATCGTTGCGGCTTGCATCATGATTGCTTTTTTATTTGTGGGAGAAACCATTTTAAGTTTAATTGGAATTGATATAAATTCATTTGCCGTTGCAGGTTCATTTGTGCTTTTCTTTTTGGCTTTGGAAATGATTTTAGGCATTCGTTTATATCGTGATGAAAATCACGGGTCTGCTTCCATTGTTCCGATTGCCTTTCCGCTGATTGCCGGTGCCGGAACTATGACTACAATTCTTTCCATTAGAGCTGAATTTCAAACGATTAATATTATCATTGCAATAATATTGAACATTATTTTAGTGTATGGTGTATTAAAATCTTCTGCCAAAATTGAACGATTCTTAACCAAAAACGGATTAAGTGTAATTAGAAAAGTATTTGGGGTCGTATTATTGGCTATTGCTGTTAAATTATTTGCAGCTAATGTTAAAGGTCTTTTTGCTTAAGCCGATAAAACATACCTTTGTACCATTACTTTATTAGCATGAAAATTTTTACTTACATTGTTATTGCTTTAGCTATTGGATTGGTGATTTTCAACGTAACGCAGTTGGACTTTTCTAACCTTTTTGGGCATGACAGTATGATTGCTTTGATTGGAATTGTGGCTGCCTTCTGTGCCATTTTGATTTTATTGATATTTCGAATGTCAAAATCCATCGAAGACAAATTGAAAGATCAATAAAGATGTTGGATGTCCTCATTATTGGCGGTGGTGTTTCGGGCGTTTCTTGTGCTCTTATTCTTGGCTCTGCTCATTCTAAACCATTTGCATCTGATAAAAAAATCGCACTACTTTCTCACCAAAAAGCTTCTTCACTTCAAGATGCTTTGTTTAATAATGCATACGGTATTGAAGCCGGAAAATTGGGTAGTGAGTTATTAACTGAAAGTTTAGCTCATTTAACTTCGGTTTATCCACATATTCAACAAATTCCAAACGAAAAAGTCTTGAAAATTGAAGGTAAAAACGGGAATTTTTCGGTTACAACCAACAAAAATGTTTATTACACAAAATTAGTTGTGATTGGCATTGGAGCAGGAAATCCTTTTACGATTGAAGGTTTAGAAGAATTTGTGATGCCGCACCAAAAAGTCAATCCGGAGAAAAACCGCATTCAATTAAGGAATCACGACCACTTGGTAAAAGACGGTATTTACGTTTGTGGTGTTTTGGCCGGATGGCGAAGTCAACTCTCAATTGCCTCCGGAAGTGGTGCTGCTGTTGCGACAGATATTTTAACGTTGTGGAATGGTGGTGTGCACGTTCAGGTGCATGATAGTATAAAGAAATAGTTGTCGGTTGTCAGTTGTCTGAAAATCAGAACCAGAAACTAAAAAATTACTTCTTCAATACCTCCTGAATCATCAAATCGTTTTTCAATTTTAGCTCAAACGCTTTTTCTTCATCAAAAAGTTGACGAATAAATTCGGCTAACAAATAATTATTGGCCATTTCGCGATTGTTTTTTAACTCAATTGAAACGCCACTTTGATGAAGATAAGCAGTGAATTTATCCAGATATTTATTTTCGCCAAACTTCTTTTTCATGGTTTCTAGCGTAAGTCCTTCAAACTGTTTTCTGTTTTTTTCCAGTTGCTCAAATACAAAGTAGCTCACAATTCCGGATTGCATAAGCATTTCGGTGGCTTCATCGCCATGTTTCCCGTTTAAGGGGACAAAAACATCCGGAATGATTCCGCCGCCACCAAAAACCGTTCTGCCTTTTAGAGTTTTAAATTTTAGACTATCAGCTACTTTGATGCTATCTTTTTCGTATAATTCGCCGCTGTAAAAACGTTTTTCAAACTCATTAAAATACATTTCATTTCCTTCAACGTAGGGTTTTTGAATCGAACGACCGGATGGCGTATAATAACGTGCCACCGTTAATCGAACAGCAGAACCATCGCCTAGAGGCATTTCACGCTGTACTAATCCTTTTCCAAAGGAACGTCGACCGATAATTAACCCTCTATCATTGTCTTGAATGGCTCCGGCTAAAATTTCGGAAGCGGATGCCGAATTTTCGTTAATCAAAACGATTACTTCCCCATTTTCAAAAAGTCCGTTCTTAGTTGCTAGGGTTTTATCTACTTTTCCTCTTTTGTTTTTGGTAGAAACTATCGGAGCGTTTTCAACCAAAAAATCATCCACAATTTTTACAGCTTGATCTAAGTATCCTCCGCCATTATCACGAACATCTAACACAATGGTTTGTGCACCTTGTTTTTTTAACTTTAAAAGTCCGTTTTTAAATTCTTTATACGTTGACTCCGCAAATCGATTGATTTTTATGTATCCAATACGCTCGTTTAACATCAAAGCAACATCAACACTTTTAATGGGAATAACGTCTCGTTTAAGCTTTACTTTTAATTTTTTATTTACGCTTTTGCGATAAACGGTCAATTCCACTTCTGACCCAATTTTTCCCTTCAAACGAGGAAAAAGCGAATCATTGGGTAATTTTTTTCCAAATAGTTGATAGTTATCAGCAAATAAAATGCGATCACCTGCCTTAATTCCGGCTTTTTCAGAAGGCCCTCCCGGTAAGGGTTTAATGACGGCTACTGAATCATTGTACATATAAAAATTGACTCCAATTCCAACAAAATCTCCCCGCATGGATTCCGCCACTTGATCAATTTCGTTTTTTGCAATATAAACCGAGTGAGGATCTAATTTTTCTAAAATACCATTGACCGTTAAATCAACTATGCTATCCGTATTGATTTGATCAACATAATTCTGTTCAATTAAATTGATAAGCCGATTGAGCTTGTTTTTATGATTATTGACAGACCCGGAAACGTCCTGAGAAAAATAATTTAATTTACCGCCAATAAGAACGCCTAGCCCCAAAATGGAGAAAAAAACAATTGGCCAATATATTTTCTTTATTTTCAATTTTTGATAAAATGACTATTCCAAATCAGTAATCAATTCTATTTCAACTCCTGCTTTTTCAAGAAATTGAATACCGCTATCATCTTTGTAACCTTCGTGATAAACCACTCTTTTGATACCGGATTGATGAATTAATTTGCTACATTCTTTACAAGGCGATAAAGTAATGTATAATGTAGCTCCTTCACACGATTGCGTGGACCCGGCTACTTTTAAAATAGCATTCGCCTCAGCATGCAACACATACCATTTGGTGAGGTTGTTTTCATCTTCACAACAATTCTCAAAACCGGAAGGTGTTCCGTTGTATCCGTCTGAAATAATCATGCGGTCTTTCACAATAATGGCACCAACTTGCTTTCGTTTACAATACGATAAACGGCTCCATTCTTTTGCAATTCGGAGATAGGCTTTGTCGTATTTATTTAATTTTTTCTTGTTCATGAGGGTTCATTAATTTGTCCAAATATCGCTTTCAATAATCATTGGAAGTACTACTCCAATTACAAAAGCTGACATAACCAAAGTCCAATCTCTTTTTGAAAATCGGAAAAACGTTTGAACAATATACGACAAAAGTAAAACAATTAAGACTACAATTATTTGAGCCGCTTCAATACCGAGTGCAAATTCTAAAAGTGGTAATAATTTATCCACTTTTTCACCGGGTAAAATGGACTTGAAATAGTTTGAAAAACCTAATCCATGAACAATTCCAAAAAACAGAGTAACGAAAGCAACAAACGTGATACTTTCTTTTTTACCTGATTTTCCGGCCGTAAAAAGATGAAAAAGTGCGGTAATTAAAATGGTAATGGGTATAAGAAATTCAACCAAACTCGCTTTGATAATGATGACTTCAAACACAGCAAGCATCAAAGCCAACGTATGACCTAGTGTAAAAAGCGAAACTAAAATCAGCACACGTTTCCAGTCTTTAAAAGCATAAGGAACCGTTAGAGCGATAAGAAAAAGCACATGATCGTAGCCCTCAATATCTAGGACGTGTTGAAGACCAATGTTAAAGTATAACCAGAATTCTGACATAGATTAATAGATTTTAAACTTAGGGTGTTCAAACTTACGATTTATTTTGAAACAGTTGAATCTGAAACCACTAAAATGATGTTAAAGAATAGTAATTTTTGAAAAGAATTTTTGCGGATTTCTTAAAAAAAATTGGAAATAGAATTATATTTGCACAACTATTTAAAACAAACTTATGTCAATTTCAGATTTATTTGATAGCGGATTTAAAAACAGAAATAAAGGTCACTTTTCAGCGATTGTTCGTGTGGCATTAAGCGATGGAGACATCACTGTTGAAGAACGTGAATTCATTGATAAACTTGCTAAAAATTTAGAAATTTCAGCCGATGAATATGAGGAAATCATGGAAAACCCTATGAAGTATCCAATTAATCCTCCTTATTTATACATTCACCGTTTGGAACGCTTATATGATTTGGCTCGTATGGTTTATGCAGATCACGTTTTAGGACCAAAACAAAAAGAAATCTTAACCAAATTTGCCTTGGCTTTAGGTTTTACACCCGGGAATGTGAATTACATTGTAGATAAAGCCCTTTCGCTTTTGATTCTAAATGTTGATTTAGACACCTTCTTATTTGAAATGCAACACATGAATAAATAAAAAAAAAGAAGCCCTGAGAAATCGGGGCTTTTTTGTCACCTCACCCCCAACCCCCTCTCCAAAGGAGAGGGGAGCGGAACTGAAATACTAAGCTTTTTTAAATTAATTTATTCTTGTTTGTACTTTGCCATAAACTCTTCTGCTTTCTCCACCATTTTTCTGCTTCCGCAAAAGAAAGGGACGCGTTGATGCAATTCGGTTGGCTGAATTTCCATAATGCGTTGATAACCATCTGATGCTTTTCCACCCGATTGTTCCGCTAAAAAAGCCATTGGATTACATTCATACAGCAAACGTAATTTACCGTTCGGTGCTTTTGAACTCGTTGGATAAATATAAATTCCTCCTTTAATCATGTTGCGATGAAAATCGGAAACCAAACTTCCGATATAACGAGAAGTATACGGACGATCTTCTTCCTCTAACTGACAATATTTGATGTAATCTTTTACCCCTTGCGGAAAATGAACATAATTTCCTTCGTTTATGGAATAGATTTTTCCGGTTTCGGCATATGTCATATTCGGATGTGAAAGATAAAAAGTACCAATAGCCGGGTTTAAAGTAAATCCGTTTACACCGTGACCGGTTGTGTATACTAACATAGTGGATGTTCCATAAATCACATAACCCGCCGCCACTTGATTCACACCGGGTTGCAGAAAATCCTCCAAAGTTACCGGAGTTCCCACGGGGGTTTTGCGTCTGAAAACCGAAAAAATGGTTCCCACCGAAACGTTTACATCAATGTTGGATGAACCATCCAAAGGATCCATTAACACCACATATTTATTGTTGTGTGAGTTATCGCTTCCGGCTACCGTAATAAAATCATCGTTTTCTTCGGAGCCGATTCCACACACAATTTCACGGTTGATAAGGGTTTGAATAAACACTTCATTGGCATATACATCCAATTTTTGTTGGTCCTCGCCTTGAATATTTTGTTCACCGGCTGCTCCAACAATATCCACCAATCCGGCTTTATTTACTTTGTAGTTGACAACTTTTGCAGCTAATCGGATAGAGTTAATGATGCGTGATAATTCTCCGGTTGAATATTGAAATTCTTCTTGTTTCTCGATGATGAATTCACCAAGGGTTTTGTTTCTTTCTTCCATTACGAAAACGTTGTAGTTGTATTAGTGGCACAAATATCGAAATTTTTGTGATACAAATAAGATTATTATTTTGTTATGTTAAAGAATTGTATTTTTGTGCACGATTATTAGCCTTTACACTAGCTTAACTGCCTTACTAACAAAGATAAGCGTTTCAAAATGAACATCAGAAAAGGAAAAATAAACGATATGCCAGCCGTTTTAAGCTTGATTCTTGAACTCGCTGTTTTTGAAAAAGAACCGGACGCAGTGGTGGTAACAGTTGCCGATTTAGAACGTGATGGTTTTGGTGAAAATCCGCTTTTTCACACTTTTGTGGCGGAAATGAATGACGAAATTATTGGCATGGCGTTGTATTATTATCGGTATTCGACTTGGAAAGGGAAAACGATTCATTTAGAAGATTTGATCGTGAAAGAAGCTCATCGTGGTACCGGAGCGGGCTTGGCATTGTATACTGAAATCATTAAACAAGGTAAGAAAGATAATGTTCGACGTCTTGAATGGAATGTATTGGATTGGAATGAACCCGCCATTCGATTTTATGAAAAATCAGGAGCAAAAGTTTTGGAAGATTGGCGAGTAGTCCAAATGAATGAAGAAGGAATAAATAGATTTTTGATTGAAGATTAACGATTTTTGATTTTTGAAATAAAATAAATTGATACATTGCCACATCGGCAAATTGACACATTTAAGACATGAAAATATTCAAATTTGGAGGAGCATCCGTGAAAGATGCTGAAGGTGTAAAAAATGTATTATCCGTTTTGCAAAAAGTGGGACACGATGATGTGTTGCTCGTGATTTCTGCCATGGGAAAAACCACGAACGCATTGGAAGTTGTGATTAAACATTATTTTGAAAAATCGCCTGAGTTGAAAGCATCGATTCAGGAAGTGCGAAAATACCACAACCAAATTTTATTAGAACTTTTTGAAGACGACAAACATCCGGTTTTTAGAGCTGTAAACGTTCATTTTGAAGAATTAGATTATTTTTTGAGCCACAATAAATCGCCCAACTATAATTTTGTGTATGACCAAGTTGTGAGTTATGGAGAAATTATTTCGACCACCATTGTTAGTCATTATTTTAATTATAGTGGACTGAAAAACAATTGGTTAGATGTTCGTCAGTTTATTAAAACCGATGCCACGTATCGTGATGCGATTGTGGATTGGGAACAAACGCAAAAATTAATTTCGAAAAATGTGAAGAAAAAAACGTTGAACATTACGCAAGGTTTCTTAGGTTCAGATGAAAATAATTTTACGACTACATTAGGTCGTGAAGGTTCGGATTATACCGCCGCTATTTTTGCCTATTGTTTAAATGCCGAAAGTGTAACGATTTGGAAAGACGTGCCGGGTGTTTTGAATGCTGACCCCAGATATTTTGAAAATGCGATTTTATTGAATCAGATATCTTATCGTGAAGCGATTGAGTTGGCGTTTTACGGTGCTTCTGTGATTCACCCCAAAACATTGCAACCGCTTCAAAAAAAGGAAATTCCGTTGTTCGTAAAATCGTTTGTGAATCCGCTTTTGCCGGGAACTAGAGTGTATAAAGGAGCGGATTTAGAACCGCAAACGTCTTGTTTTATAGTGAAAAAGAATCAATTACTGATTTCGCTTTCGTCGATTGATTTTTCGTTTATTATGGAAGAAAACATTAGCGAAATTTTTGCTTTGTTTCATGATTATAAAATAAAAGTAAGTTTGATTCAGAATACCGCCATTAGTTTTTCGGTATGTATTGAAGATAAATTTGGTAGCTTTCCGGAATTAAAAACCATTCTTTCTAAAAAGTTCAAAGTGGCATATAACGAAAATGTATCGCTTTATACCATTCGTCACTTCACTGAAAAAGCGGCTCAAATGGTAGAGGAAAATAAAACGGTTTTGGTAAAACAGATTAGTAGAGAAACGTTGCAGGTGGTGACGAAAGAGTAATTCTAATCTTTCTTTAGTTCTAAGTTTACTTGTAATTGTATAGTAAACTTCGAATAATCTGTTCTTATTGATTTTTACCCCCTCAAAAATACTACTTTTGAGTTTTTAGAGTTAGTATATCTATGTTGAAAAATTGCTTTTTAGGGATGTTGTTGCTCTTGGTTTCCGGGTTGTGGGCTCAGGAAAGCGAAACACCTTATAAAAAGAAAAAAATTACCGTTTCAACCGATACCATTTCGCTTGAAAAAGTGAGTATTAACAAAGAGTTTTTTAAAATTTTGGATGGAAATGGCAATCCGATTGACACAACTTTTTACAACGTAAACTTTCAAAAAGGAAAACTTGTTTTTAAAAATAATTATCAATCTAACGACACATTAACAGTTCGTTACCTCACTTTTCCTGACTATTTAACCAAAACCTATAGCGTTTACGATGAAAGTAAGGTCGTTCCCAACTCCAGAGGAAACGGTCAATTGTATTCGCTTTCTAAGGATCGAGTCAATAATTTTAAACCGTTTGACGGACTCACTACTTCAGGAAGCATCACACGAGGTGTAACCATTGGAAACAATCAAAATGCAGTAGTAAACTCCAATTTAGATTTGCAAATCACAGGAAAACTGTCAGATAAAGTGAGTTTGCGGGCTTCTATTCAAGACAGTAATATTCCGTTGCAAGAAGGCGGTTATTCACAAAAATTAGATGAATTTGATCAGATTTTTATCGAATTATATTCTGATAAATGGAACATTCGTGCCGGAGATTTATTTTTAGAAAACAGACAATCTCGTTTTTTAAATTTCAACAAAAAAGTACAAGGTTTATCTACACAATTTCGCTTGGGCGAAGAAGGAAACAGAACCACCATTTTTGCTTCGGCTGCATTGGTTCGTGGTCAATATGCCAAAAGCACTTTTGTGGGTCAGGAAGGAAATCAAGGTCCGTATAAATTGCGAGGTAATAATGGCGAATTGTATGTTTTGGTTATTTCGGGTTCCGAACGGGTTTTTGTGAATGGTGTTCTGCTTCAACGTGGCGAAAACAATCACTACACAATTGATTACAATGCCGGAGAAGTTACGTTTACTTCGCTTTTTCCCATTAATTCCGAAATGCGGATTAACATTGAATACCAATATTCTGATCGAAGTTTTACAAGGTTTGTTACTTATGGAGGCGTAACGCATGAACGTGAAAAATGGAGCATTGGCGGATTCATTTATTCTGAAAATGATGTCAAAAATCAGCCTTTACAACAAGATTTGTCGCAAGAACAAGTTGAAGTTTTACAAAATGCCGGCGATAATATCAATCTTATGAATGCTCCATCTGCTTTTGTCGATTCATTTTCGGAAAACAAAGTTTTGTACCGAAAAACACTCATTTCAGGTGTGGAAGTATTTGAATTTTCTAATAATCCGGAAGAAGTTTTATACAATGTTCGTTTTTCATTGGTGGGAAATAATCAAGGAAATTACATCTTAGCCAACAACCAAGCTGTAGGAAGAATTTATCAGTATGTTGAACCTTTAAATGGTATTCCACAAGGGAATTTTGAACCGATTATTCGACTGATTGCTCCAACCAAAATTCAAATTGCCACGGTGATGGGAAAATATAATCCGTCTGACAAAACCAATATTGATTTTGAAATTGGAATGAGCAATAACGATTTGAATTTATATTCCAACCTTGATAACGACGACAATCAAGGATTTGCCGGAAGAATAAATGCCAATCAACGCCTTTTTACCAAAAAATGGACATTGGATGCCTTTGCAAATGTGCAATTTATACAAAAAGATTTCAGAACCATTGAACGATTATTTACGATAGAATTTGATCGCGATTGGAATTTAACTTCTCCAATCGGTAATCAGAGTTTGGTTATTTCCGGTTTGCGATGGAACGATACTGAAAAAGGTTTTGCCACTTATCAATTAGAAAAATTAGACTTTTCCGATAATTTTTCCGGAATCCGACATGTGTTGAATGGACGATTTCGGCATAAAAACTGGACCATTTCCAACAACAGTAGTGTGATGAAAAGCGATGGTTCTGTTGCCAATTCCACTTTTGCCCGAAGCGAAACCTTAGCCAAATATGATTGGAAGAAAAATTGGGTCGGAGGAAGCCTTCGATTAGAAGACAATAGCGAAAAAATAAACGCCACTAACACGTTTTCACAACTTAGTCAGCGTTTTGTGGAATATGGTGGTTTTGTGGGAAGAGGTGATTCTACTAAAGTTTATATGGAAGTTGGCTATTTGCATCGCGTGAACGACAGTTTACAAAACGGTTTTGTGCAACGAGTGAATCGTTCACATTCGTATTATTTAAAATCAAGGTTATTACAAACCGAAAAAAGTGATTTGAGCGTTTTTATCAATTATAGAAATTTAGAATTTGAAGACAAAACGCGTCCAAACGAACCTTCGTTGAATTCACGAATTTTGTATAACGATCGTTTTTTCAAACAATTGCTTTTGCTCACAACGGCTTATGAAACTGCTTCAGGAACCTTGCCACAACAAGAATTCACTTATTTGGAAGTAGAACCCGGTCAAGGTGTTTTTATGTGGAATGACTATAACGGCAACGGAATTCAAGAACTGCAGGAATTTGAAATTGCTCCGTTTCCCGACCAAGCTAAATATGTTCGGGTATTTTTGCCCAACCAAGTTTTTGTAAAAACCCATCAAAATAAATTTTCGGTTTCGCTTACGCTGAATCCATCCATTTGGCAGAATGAAACAGGATTTAAAAAGTTTTTGTCTTATTTCTACAACCAAACATCATATTTAATCGACCGAAAAATTGAACGTAATTCGGATAATTTCAACCTCAATCCGTTTGATGATGATGAATCAGAATTATTAGGATTGAATTCCAGTTTCATGAATAGTTTTTTCTACAATCGAGGCAAACAAAAACATTCGGTTACCTATACGATTTTAAATAGTAGAACCCGCAATTTATTATCGATTGGATCGCAAGAAAACATCAATTTTGCTCATCAATTGCAATATGCTCATTTGCTAAAAAAGAGTTGGCTGTTTGCCATGTCCGGAAAAACATTTACCACCGAAAGTATTTCTGATAATTTTCCGGCACGTAATTTTGATATTTTAGGCTATCAAATGGCTCCAAAAGTGAGTTATTTATTTTCAAAAAACACGAGCTTAGATGTGTTTTTTGAAGTGCAAAACAAAGAAAACCAATTAGGCAATAGCGAAACCCTGAACCAAAGCAGATTAGGAACTTCGTTCACCTATGCGGGGGAAAATAAATTCACCATGAACGGCGAATTTTCACTTTACAACAATGATTTTACAGGCGATGCTTTATCCGCAGTGGGTTTTCAAATGCTAGAAGGACTTCAACCGGGAAGAAATCAAACCTGGCGATTACTCATCCAAAAAAACCTGACACAATATTTAGATGTGAATATCAATTACCAAGGAAGAAAAAGCGAAACCAGTGATACGATTCACACGGGAAGTATCCAGTTACGAGCATTTTTTTAAACCAATTTGTTAAAAATAAAAGCGTTTCTTTTTAAATGATTATATTTGAATGGATAAAAACGAATGTTATGCAATCAAAATCGATACTACTTTTCCTTTTGGGAAGTTCACTTTTTTTCACTTCCTGTAAAAAAACAGAGGAAGCACCGGCTTCAACAGAACAAAAAACAGAAACAACGGCGAAGGAAACACCGGCTTCAAATGAAGTTTCCAATATAACCACCACTCCGGCTCCGGCAGCAACGCAAACGGCTACTCCGGCAGGGCAACCACCAAAATTAAATCCGCCACATGGGCAACCTTTTCACCGCTGTGAAATTGCCGTTGGAGCACCTTTAGATGGTTCCGCACCGGCACAAGGACAAGGAGCAACGCCACCTCCGGCTCCTGCTCAACAAAATGCCCCGAAATCATTTTTTAAAACCGTTCAAAGTCAGCAACAAACTAGCTCAACTCAGCCTGTAGCAGCTGCTCCAACACCACAAGCAACACAAACAACGCAAACAGTACAACCAAAACCGACTCCCACTCCGGCACCAACCACCGCAAAAGCGGATGGCCCAAGACCAAAAAACAATCCACCTCATGGTCAACCGCATCACCGATGTGATATTAAAGTGGGTGATCCGTTACCGGATGCATAATAAAATTATTCTACTGATTAGCGTATAAATAATTAATTAAAAAAACTCCGTAAAGTCAAAATCTTGACGGAGTTTTATTTTGAAAAAAAATCAAAATCTATAATCTAAAAACTTTCTGAAAATTTAAATAATCCTTTTAGATTTTCTTCTTTTTCTTTGAAGACAACCGGAACGGTTTGATTACCAAGTCTAAACTCCTTAATTTCACTTTTTGATAATTTTGTATACAATTCCGGGGTTAAGATAATGCTTCCCATTAAATTAAATTTTCTTGTTTCCGATGGAGTACAATTGACTTCCAAATTATCAAATTTCAAAACTTCTCCATCTGAAAGAGTTAGTTCGATACCATAACCATCGGGACATCTCTTTGATTCTGTTTTTAACACCAAACTAATTTCGTTGAGGGTAGAAGATTTGTATTTTGAAATGATGATGGAACTGTTTTCCTGTATAAGTTGCGATTCATAATCGTGTTGATATAAAGGATCTCTTTGCTCAACTTTGGTTTGACCAAAACAACTTAGATGAATAAAAAACATTAGGATAATTATCTGTACTTTCATGATATTTCAATTTTAAGGTTTTGAAAACAATAAATAAAGAGTTAAATGCTATTTTAATTTAACGAATTAGGTATGGATTTAGTATACTAGTTTCTCAATCTCAATAAGTATAAAAATTGGGGAGTTTTTATGGAAAACTGTTGTAAACTCTCAGATAGCGGTTTTCTATTTTTCAATGAAATGCCTCTATTAATGCCCCTAAAAACACAAAACCTCGTAAATAAAGACTTTACGAGGTTATTAGTGGAGAAGATGGGGCTCGAACCCACGACCTTTTGGCTGCCAGCCAAACGCTCTAGCCAACTGAGCTACATCCCCAAAACGATGGCAAATTTAAGTAAATTTATTTTATTTATTCTCTTTTCTGTTTTTAATTTTTCTGAGGCATCAATTGTACTTTATTTTGTAATTTTGTTCTGATTCTTTTACTAAAATCGAAAATGAAAAACTTGCTTTTATTCGTTCAAGCTGTTGATATTGAAGATAAACTAAAAAATGCTCCTGATGATTCCTATCAAATTGGTTTGATCATTGGCTCATTTATTCCTTTTATTGTGTTGGTGGGAATTGCCTATTGGATGTATTATGCGGCAAAAAAAAGAGAAAATAAATCCTAGCATTACCTATCTTTGTGCCGAAATAAATGTGAAATGGCAAAAATCAGAATTACCAAACAATTTAGTTTTGAAACCGGACATGCTTTATACGGTTATGATGGAAAATGTAAAAATGTACACGGCCACAGTTATAAACTTTCCGTGACGGTTATTGGAACACCAATTGTTGATTCTACGAATGTGAAATTTGGCATGGTCATCGATTTTGGCGATTTAAAAAAAATCGTGAAAGAGGAAATTGTTGACCTATTTGATCATGCAACCGTTTTTAATCAAAATACACCACATATTGAATTGGCTAAAGAGCTAAAAAATCGTGGCCATCATGTTATTTTAGTAAACTACCAACCAACCAGTGAAAATATGGTGATTGATTTTGCAGAAAAGATTAAAAATCGACTTCCAAAATCAATTGAATTACATTCTTTAAAATTACAAGAAACTGAATCTTCATTTGCAGAGTGGTATGCAACTGATAATTCTTAACGTATTTTTATATATACAAAAAACCTCGGATTCCCTTTAGAAAATCCGAGGTTTTATAATTCTAAAATAACCCTACTTCTTCACAATCAAGAACTCACTTCTTCTGTTTTGAGCGTGTTGTTCTTCTGTGCATTTGTCTTTACAATCCACTTTTGGTTCGGATTCTCCCATGCCTTTGCCGGAGATTCTATCGGCAGCTATGCCTTTAGAGATGATATACTGAACCGTTGATTTGGCTCTTCTATCCGACAAGCTCATGTTGTACTTGTCGCTTCCTCTATTGTCCGTGTGTGATTTAGCTAAAATAACCATGTTTGGGTTGTTTTTCAACACTTGAACCAGTTTGTCTAACTCAAAGGCTCCCTCTTGGTTAATGTTGCTTTTGTTAAACTCAAAGAATATCGGGTTCAAGATTATTTCTGTCTCCGTTACAATCACCTCAATTGGGTTAAGTGGTGCATCTATTTTCTTGCTCGGTCCTTTGCTTGAGGCTACCGGAAAGGTGTTGCTCTCGTATCCGTCTTTTGAAGCTTGAATCGTGTAAGCTTTGTCACATTCTACGTAGTAGGTTACCTCTCCTTTTGCGTTACTCATTTCAGTTGAGATAACGTTTTTCTTCTCATCCACAATGGCTACTTTCGCATTGGCTAAGATAGCTCCTGTTTTGGCATCGGTTACAATGGTCATTACCTCTACCCCACATACCGGAGTAGCCAAGTAAATGTTATCCACTCCGCCTCTGTTACTCGATACAAAGCCAATGTTCTTCTCTTTGTTGAAGGTAAAAGCAAAGTCGTCTTTCTCACTGTTTACCGGTTTACCCATGTTGGTCGCTTCACCTTTATTCATGTCAAAGGCAAATACATCATATCCACCAAATCCCGGACGACCGTTTGAGGCAAAATAAAGCATCTTGTTATCCTCTGAGATAAATGGAAAACTCTCATCTCCTTCCGTGTTGATTTTGCTTCCCAAGTTCTCCGGTGTGCCGAAGCTTCCGTCTTGGTTTACGGCTACTTTCCAAATGTCTATCCCGCCCATTGAACCGGGCATGTTAGAAGAAAAGTAAAGCGTTTGTCCATCATTGCTAAGGCTTGGGTTACTAGTTGAGTACTCCTTGCTATTGAAGGGTAGTGGAGTAATATTGGTCCACTTGCCATTGGTGTTGGTAGCCTTGAAAAGGTTCACCTGACTCATCTTTAACGTGGTGCTGCTTACCTTTTCTTTCTCGTATAGTTTTTCTTTAAAACTCTCACTGGCAAAGTAAATCGTGTTTCCGTCTTTGCTAATGGTAACCGGACCATCATGCCATTTTGAATTCAACTCCGTTACCGGCTCTGCATTGGTAATAGTACCATCTACATTGTGAGTCGCTTTATAGATGTCTAAAAACGGCTCATCGGTCCATCCGTAGTTCTTTTTGGCTCCGTTTCTGGCACTGGCAAAATACAAACCGTTTTGGTGCAATACCGCTCCAAAATCTGATTTATCACTATTGATATCCAATGCTTTTAAATCATACTGCTTTTGCTTATCCATAAGCTTAGGCAAGTAATTCGGATTGGCATTGAACTCTTTTGAGCGTTGGTCGTTAGGAGCCTTGCTAGCAAAGGTTTTCATTTGCTTGTTGGCCTCTTCGTATTTGCCTTGTGCTTTTAGCATCTGTGCATAGCGGAAGTAGGTCTCAGCATCTTGTGGTGTTTCAATGGCCTTGGCATACCACTTGGTGGCTTCTGTAGCATTGAACATGTGGTAATACGTGTCGGCTAATTGTTTATGGACATATCCATCGGCTTTGCCATTCTCGGCTAGCTTTAGGTATTCCTGTGCCGCTGAAACATATTCCAATCGTTTGAATAGTTTATCGGCCTTCTGCGTGTCTTTATTCTGTGCACTCATGCTCGCGGTACTGATCACCAGAGCACTAAGTAAGGATATATAGGTGTTTCTCATCGTTTGTTGTGCTTTTTAGGTTAGAAAAATCGTGGTGAACGGGATACCTTCTTGGGGAAATTCACATCAAATAATAGGAAAATCTCATGCGAAGACGGTGTGGTTACATTCAAATCCGATACGATATGGTCATAGGCATATCCGATACGTAAGTTCGGCGATATGGCATAATTCACCATTGCTCCAAAGCTGTCCTCTAAACGATACGTAGCTCCGATTTCAAACTTCTCATAAAATAAAAAGTTCGTCGATACATCTAATGAGGTCGGTGCATTAAAGGCTGATTTTAACATCGCAAAAGGTTTGAATTTCGTGTTGGCACTCAAATCAAATACATATCCCGCTGTTAAAAAGTAATGCGATACCTCTGAACCAAACTCTCTTACCTCACCACTATCGCGTAAATCCAAATGCTTTGATTTTAGCATATTGGGTACCGAAAAAGCAACATAATACTTATTGGTGTAGTAAAAAAGTCCTGAACCAATGTTCAAATACGTATTGTTGATGTTTTGGCTAAAGGCCGGATCATCCGGTTGTGGTAAGGTACTGTTAATCTGGCTAAACAATCCTACGTTGTGAAAGGTTAATCCCCCTTTTAATCCAAAGGCTAACTTATGCTCGCCTCCTAAATTAAGCGTATAAGAGAAATCCGCATACACATTGTTCTCCTCAACAGGTCCTATCTTATCCGAGATAACGCTAAGTCCTAATCCAACGTTTCTCCCCACAGGCATGTGTCCCGAAAAAGTAGCCGTTGTAGGGGCATCCTCTATCTCTACCCATTGCTTGCGATACAGTAATCCAAAGGATAAGTTCTCCTTGCTTCCCGCATAAGCCGGGTTTATCACGTTCATATTGTACATATACTGTGTATAGTGAGGATCTTGTTGTGCACTAACCTCTGTTAAACTAAACAAGGCCAACAGTGCTCCTAAATATATTTTCTTCATCTTTTTTTGTTTTGTAGGGTTAAAGTAACCGGCTCAAGTTTGACTTCCCTCACCGGTTACTCCTGTTCTCTTTTATCGCTCTCTATTGATATAAATCCATCCCGTTTTAGTTGGGTTGTCGCTAAACTCTATTACATAATAGTATGTCCCATCCGGTAAATCATCTCCCTTATCCGACTGACCATACCACTCATTCTCATAATTACCTCGACTATATACCTTCACTCCGTAACGGTTAAAGATACTCAAGTTACGTACATTAAAGTTCGCCAAATCAAAGAAGTCATTTCTTCCGTCTCCATTTGGTGAGATACCTTTTTGTATCGCACACCCTACAATGGTTACCTCAAAACTAGACTCTGCTGTACATGCTCCACTAGTGGCTAAAATGTAAATCGTTTGAGTGGTTGTCACTTCACTACCCGCTTGTAACTGCGTGCCGGTTCCATTTGGTCCCGTGTAGTAAACATTACCCGCATCCAATGACGGTAATACAAAACCTCCACACTCCTGTACATCCGATAACTCCTGTGCTACTGCCTCCACTACCGTTACCGTAAAGCTGCTCTCTGCCGTACAATTTGGTACAGTGCCTGATTGTGCATAAATGTAAATCGTCTGTGAACTAGAAACCGTTGATCCTTCAGCTAAACTCAATCCACTTCCGTTTGGACCCGTGAAATAAGAGTTGTTTGCCGGTAAAGATGGTAGTGTAAAGGATTGACCTGCACAAATCGTTTGTGGTGCAATTTGATCTACTGTTGGAGTAGCAAATACTTCAATGGTCATTGTTGTACCTAATGCACATAAACCAGTTGTTGGAGTAAATATGTAAGTGGTAATACCTGCACTCGCTGTATTAATTGTCGAAGGATTCCATGAACCGCTAACACCGTTATTCGATGTCTGTGGTAGCGATGGAGCCGTTGAACCTTGACACAAATTAGCAATTTGCGTAAAGACAGCTTGTGTTGGTGCTGTTATGGTAATGGTCATTGTTGTACCAAGAGCACACAAACCACTTGTAGGAGTAAATGTATAAACAAAATCACCCGCTACACTTGTATCAATTGTGGATGAATTCCAAGTACCGGTAACTCCTTCCAAAGAAGTTGTTGGTAACGAAGCAACAGTATCATTCTGACAGAATGGCCCAACTTGCGTAAATGTTGCTTGCGTTGGTGCCGTAATCTCAACCGTTAATGTTGCCTGTGAAGCACAAATTCCATCAGCAGGTGTAAAGGTATATACCACACTACCCGCAACCGAAGTGTCAATTGCAGCAGGATTCCATGTACCCGAAATTCCATTTGTAGAAACCAATTCTAAAGCAGGTGCTACTCCATTTAAACAAATAGGAGCAATAGCCGCAAAAGTTGGTGTGATTCGCTCTTCAACTGTAACAGTAATCGTCACCGGTAAAGCACATTCAAAACTTGTATCTGGTGTAAAGGTATAGTTTGAATCTCCTACTACACTTGTATCGATTGTAGAAGGCAACCATGTACCAGTAACTCCATTATCAGATGAAGCAGGTAATAACGGTGCTTCGCTAAATTGACATAATGTTGGATAAGCTGTAAATGTTGGTGTTATCGAATTAGAAACATTCACAATCAACGAGCCTTGTGTTGCACACACTCCAGCATCAGGTGTAAAGATAAAAGTAAATTGACCCGCTACCGATGTGTCAATAGTTGAAGGTGACCACGTACCATTTACTCCATTTGTAGAAGTAGCCGGTAAAGATGGTGCTGTTGCATTCAAACACAAATCAGCTATTGGATCAAAGGTTGGTGTTAACTCTTCCTCAACTGTTATATCTACAGTATAGGTAGTTGCACAAACTCCTGCCTCAGGAGTAAAAGTAAATGTAGTTATTCCCGCTACCGAAGAATCAATTGTATCCGGTGACCATGTTCCTGTAATACCATTTAATGAAGTTAATGGTAAGGTTGGTGCGGTACTGTTCTGACAAATAACCGCGATAGGGTCAAAAGTTGGGGTTACTAATTCTTCTACCGTTACATCTAATGTGGCTGAAACAGCACACTCCTCAGAAGCATCCGGGGTAAAGGTATAAGTCGCAACACCAAAAACAGATGTGTCTATTGTAGATGGCGACCAAGTACCGATAACTCCATTCAAAGAAGTTGAAGGTAAAATAGGTGCCTCTGAGTTTTGACAAAGCGTTGGAATCGCATCAAAAGATGGAATGATTTCTGAAGCAATCGTTACGTCTAGAGTTACTATAGCGGCACATTGTCCGGCATCTGGAGTAAACGTAAACGTAAATGTACCGGATGTTGCCGTATCAATTGTAGCAGGACTCCAAACACCTGTAATATCATTCGTTGACGTTGTTGGTAATGTAGGAGCTGTTGAGCCTTGACATAAATCAGGAATAGCATCAAAAGTTGGTGTTATTTCCTCATTGACTGTAATATCTATAGTTGTAGAAGTAGCACAACTTTCCCCTCCAAAAGGAGTAAATGTGTACGTAAATGTTCCCGGAGTAGCTGTACTAATTGTACTTGGCTCCCACAAACCATTTACTCCATTTGTAGAAGTAGCAGGTAAACCAGGAGCTACTTCATTCACACAGAAAGTTGAGAATGCATTAAACTCAGGTACAATCTCATCAGTAATGTTTACTTGGAAACTTCCTTCTGTTGAACATGTACCGTTAGTGCCATTAATAACAGCATAAACATAAATTGTTTGTGGTGTGGTGATTACATCTCCTGCATTTAATTGCGTACCTCCACCGTTTGTTTCAGTAAAGTAGTTACCAAAAAGAAGAGCAGGTAATTCATAACCATCTGCTTCACAAACGGTAACATCGTCTTGAACATCTAATTCTGTTCCAACTACATTCAATAGAATAGTATCGGTTGTAATGGTTTGTTCTCCGCCACAAGCAGTGTAAACAGCTTGAGCAGTCATACTTGTAGTCTCAGTAACACAAACATTAATATCTAAATCGTTACTATAAAATTCTCCGTCTTTTAACCAGGTAAAAGTTACGTTAGATGGTCCGGCAGGAGTAAATCTCCAAGCCTCATTAGAAGCAGACCATGTGCCTGTATTTCTTCCAGGAGGAACGTGTGCTTGTGTACCTGCTTGGTTTTGAATACCAATTACTCCATTTCCAGAATTCCAAGTTAAACATGGAACACGATTTTGTACATATACTTCTATTGCATTAGACGTTTCATACAATACTATTTGACTCGTTTGTAACGGAACGTTTGTGTTACAACTAAATTGAGCTACTTCAGAGAAGTTAACCACCAATACTCTACAAGGAGCTGTACCCAATACTTGATAGTTAATACTTGGTTGAGCCGGTGGTGTTGTTACGTTAGGATTAATATCTTGATAAGGACCATAAATCGCAGCTTTAATTGGGAAACCGGCATTTGGTATTGTTTGTGTAAATGGCCAAGCACAGTATCCTCCCGGTGCTTGAGCACCACCTGGAACTACACCTTGTATGTCAAAAGAAATTACACCATTTGAACCTACTAATGCTTGTGTATAATTTTGTCCGAAGAAACAGAAATTAAACGGCAGCGGAATAGCTGGCGACCACACGTCATCTGTATTTACAGAGGTTGGAATACCTCCTGTAAATGGGAAGGGTGGTGTAAAAGGAATAGCCGTCACTTCATAAGTGGTTGTATCCCCCGTTTCAAAGAAAGAAGCGGATAAATCTACACAACTTTCACCAGGACATAAATTCAATACACCCGGAGTTGACGTTTGCAAATCAATATCTACACCCGCACAACCCGGTAAAGCGGCTAATATAAAGAAATTCTGTGGTCCTGCCCAAGCACTGATATCAGATGCAGAACAAATCGCACGAACATAAAATTCATAGAATCCTGCACTTAAACCAGTGGCAGTATATGGGTTTTGAGAAGTAATCACTCCTGCAACCGTTGGAACTCCTGAGCCTACCGGTTGTACTACAATTTCAAACAATGTAGCGGGAGCAATATTTGTCCAAGACAATGTTGCTGTATTGGTATCTGCACCTAAAACAGTTAAGTTAATTGGTTGTGGACATGTTGGTAAAGTTGTTGCAGTAGCCGGACCTGCCCACGCACTTGCAGGATTGTTTCCAGTACACAAAGCTCTTACATAAAAATCATAAGCTGTACTTGGATTTAGACCTGTTACTACAAATGGATTTGATGTAGCCGGAATACCAGGAGTTGCTAATGTTGGAGCTGGTGAACCAGCTGGAACAGCAATAACTTCAAAGTTAGTCCCTCCATTTGGATTCCATCCCACACTAATTTGATTGATTCCAATGTTTGATGTTGTTACATTTAATGGTGCAATACATTCCGGATTCAAACAATCTACCAAGCCAGAATATAAAACTGTATTCACTAAACCTGCAGAAGCAGTGTTCATGTTATATAAAGACTGAGCAAAAGGATTGATAATCTCAACTCTTACCTCTCCTGGGAAACCACCACCTACACTCCAAAATAAATCAAAAGGAATACCATTACACAATGGTACTTGAACATCGATTGGTCCAGCTCCTGCATTGAAGGTTGCTCCAATAGTAGCTATTACAATTCCGTTTTGTCTCACTTGCATTCTGGCTCCATTCCATCCATCGCCAAAACTGTCTCGCATTCTAAAGGTATATAAACACTGGTCTGCTACCTCACACAATGTCGTGTTGAATGTAGTAACCGGTGTCCAGTTACTTGGTGTTGGAGTTGAACATATCGCTCTAACATACACATCATATAATGTTGCTGAAGTTAATCCGTTTATCGTAAATGGATTGTCTGATGTTACCGTTCCGGTTGAAGCTGCCGTCGGTGCAGGTGAACCCGCAGGTAAGACAATCACTTCATATTGAGTAATTCCGGGAATTGCTGTCCAACCAACTTGTGCCGATGTCCCTCCAATATTAGTTACTGTTACACCACTCGGTGGTAAACATGCAGGAAAATCACAATCTACCGTGCCAGCATACAATACTGAATTAACCAATCCGGCAGATGCTGTGGTCATGTTATATAATGTTTGGTTAAACGGATTTATAATTTGAACCCTTACCTCACCGGCGAATGTTCCTCCTGCATTCCAGAATAAATCAAATGGTAATCCGTTACAAAGTGGTACTGTAATATTGATTGGTCCACCACCTGCCGTGAAAGTTGGCCCTAGTGTGGCCACTACTATACCATTTTGTCTTACTTGCATCGTAGCTCCGTTCCAACCATCACCAAAACTATCTCTTAATACAAAGGTATAGTTACATTGGTCTCCCGGTTCACAAATTGTAGTGTTAAACAAGAAAGGCCCTGCCCATGCACTAAATGTACCATCTCCACAATCTGCTCTTACGTAATATTGATAAGCGGTTGCAGCGGTTAAGCCTGAAACAGGGAAATTAGTATTGGTATTGGCTGTTACCCCTGCTCCTGTTGGAATAGGTGAACCTGCCGGTTGAACTGCTACTTCCCATGAAGTTGCTGCCCCGGGGTTTGCCCATGACAACTCTGCACTAGTCTGACCAATATTTCCTGCAGTCAATCCTGTTGGCGGTGGACAGTTCACTATTTGTAAAGTCAACGTATATCCAACACTCTGTGGTGCTGTATTGGTTGAGATCACAATAAAATAAGTTTGGCCTGCCGTTACAGGTAAATCAATTACACGTGGAGTGTTGGCTGAGTTACCAACTCCCGCAATACAACTTACTCCAATATTGGTACAGCTATTATACACAAATATACCTGACCATGTTCCCGTTGGAGTCATCGTAATATTCACTACTCCGGTAGTGGGTGCTGTAAAACTATAGAAAACATCATCTCCCGTTAAATAGTTCGTTGCTGTTCCACATCCTGCTGCTGGTCCCTGTGGGCCATTATAATCATCTCCATAATTACCCGTATTATCTGTTGTAGAATACGGTAATGATGTTATCTGTATCGGAGCCTCACACGTTACTCCGGGTGAAGTTGTTAAAAAGTTGACCGGCCCTACCCAAGCACTATTGCTTTGTGAACAAACCGCTCTTACATAAACTTGATATTGTGTGGTTGCCGATAAACCATTAGCCACAAATGGACTTGGCCCTGTTAATACACCTACTCCCGTTGGAGCATTTGGCACTTGAACTACCTCTACTTCAAACTGTGTAGCTCCACCAGGGTTTAACCAACTGATACTAGCACTGTTTTGTGTAATTCCACCCACTGTTATATCAGTTGGGTCTATACATTGCTCTACTAAACGCAAATCATCAACAATCCATCTATCTCCAGTTAATCCGGCAGCAGGTTGGTTCATCACCACTACAAAAGCCAAATAAACCTGTTGACCTGAAAGACCAGATAAACTAACTGTTTTCTCCTCACAAATATTAAATACCGCTGTTAAATCCGTATCCGCCCATGACTGAATCGTAGTAAAACTATTGATATCCGTTTGTGAGGTTGTGGAATAACGAACTTGATATGTTGTATTATCCGGTCCATTAATGGTAGAACGCGTACTAAATATCAACTGCCCATTAGTAGGAACTGTTATCAGTGGCGTTACTAAATAATTTTGTGAAGTGTTGCCCGCTCCAATATTCTGACGAGCGTTCATAAAGGCTGATGTGGTGCCTTCACAAACCGTTGGCGGAGTCGTTACCGCACTAGTTGTGGTCCATGTATTGGTCCCAATACCATTGTTAAATACTGCCCACGTCCCTGGTATACCACCTTCGAAATTCTCCGTCTGTGAATACCCAAAACCCGTTAGCATTAACAATAGTAAAACTAAGGTAATTCTTTTCATAAAATGAAAGTTTAGGTTGTTTTTGATTAATTTTTTGTAGGTTTAGAACGTCAAATTTAACAAAAATTAAGAATTAGCTAACATTATTTTGTTTTTTAACTAAAAAATGGACTAAAAAAAAGTTTTTCTTTGTTATAAATTTGTTTTTAACCCTTTGGAAATCCCTAATTTTGCAAGACATTTATAAATTATGTTGGAAAAAGAAAAAATAAATTTTGAAAAAACGGTTGTTGTAGGAATTGTCACGAAAGAGCAAGACGAATCTAAATTGAATGAATATTTAGATGAATTAGAGTTCTTGACTTTTACGGCAGGAGGTGAAGTAATAAAACGTTTTTGGCAAAAATTGGAAAAACCGAATCCTAAAACGTTTGTGGGAACCGGTAAAATGGAAGAAATTCATCTTTACATTAAAGACAATGCTGTTTCAACTGTTATTTTTGACGATGAACTTTCTCCGGCTCAACAAAAAAATATAACCAAAATTTTAGATTGTAAAGTTTTAGACCGAACCAATCTAATTTTAGACATTTTTGCTCAGCGTGCCGAAACTTCGTATGCGAGAACGCAGGTGGAATTGGCTCAATGTCAATATTTACTTCCAAGATTATCGGGAATGTGGACACACTTGGAACGTCAGCGAGGAGGAATTGGAATGCGTGGCCCGGGTGAAACGGAAATTGAAACCGATAGAAGAATTGTGCGTGATCGAATTGCTCTGTTGAAAGACAAAATTAAAACGATTGACAAACAAATGTCGGTGCAACGCGGCAATCGTGGTGCAATGGTTAGGGTTGCTTTGGTGGGTTATACCAATGTTGGGAAATCAACGTTAATGAATGCCGTTGGAAAAAGCGATGTTTTTGTTGAAAATAAATTGTTTGCTACATTAGATACAACGGTGCGAAAAGTGGTGATTAAGAATTTGCCTTTTTTGCTTTCGGATACGGTTGGTTTTATTCGAAAATTGCCTACGCAATTGGTGGAATCGTTTAAAAGCACGCTGGATGAAGTACGCGAAGCCGATTTGTTGCTTCACGTGGTGGATATTTCACATCCGGATTTTGAAGATCATATTGCTTCGGTAAATCAGATTTTACAAGATATTAAGAGTGCAGACAAGCACACGATTATGGTTTTTAATAAGATTGATGCTTACAAACCTGCTTATTTTGATGAAGATGATTTGATGGTGGAAAAAACCAGTAAACATTATTCGTTGGATGAATGGAAAGCAACTTGGATGAGTAATGTGGGCGAAAATAATGCTTTGTTTATTTCGGCTACGAATAAAGAGAATTTTGAAGAGTTTAGAGAAAAAGTGTATGAAGCTGTGAGGGAAATTCACGTGACTCGTTTTCCGTATAATAAATTTTTGTATCCGGATTATAAGGATGCTGTGGATGAAGAATAGCATTTAGCACAGTCTGCGACAGGGATTGCAGTGGAAAGCTTTTTTGATTTTTTTGTACAAATGCCCGAGCGAGGAAGCGACCAACGGAAGCTACCGCAGCTGGAGCAGTTGTTGAAAAAAATCAAAAAACTTGGAACGGAAAACCCGGCCGTTCGCCCAAAAAAAAGCAAATTTCATACTATTTTGACAGATGAAATTTGCTTTTCTATTTGGTTAACTAGTGTCGTATGTTTAAAAAAGTCTCGTTTTTAATTAGAAAACATAGTTTACGGCTACACCCAACACTTGACGCGTTTGAAAACCTCTAAAAGCGTTATCGTCATAAATGGTTTGGAAAGAAATATTGGTTGATAAAAACTTATTGATTTTCATTACAACATTTAATTGATAATCTATATCCACATTTTGTGGGTCTTCAAGATAATTAGAATATACACTCATGATGTTTTCTGCTGTAACGTTTTCAAATAATTTGAATTTATAATACCCCGCAGCATAAAAACCTAGTTCGTATCGAATAGATTTATTTGCATCAACTCCAAAATAAGAACCATCAACATATCCTGGAACAGAAGTATAATCTTTATCAACAATGGTAAGTTTAGAGGAAAGTGGTGCTAAGTTAAATTTAAAATCATCTCTTTTTTTCCACATCATACCGGGTCCAAAAGTTAAGTAACCGGGTGAAAGCAAGTTGGTGTTTTCTGTTCTAACCTCAACACCGTCCACATTTGAATACGCAAAACCTTTTGTAAATTGGGTTCTAAAGTTTAAAAAAGCCGAATAATACCAATATCCTTTTGCTTTTTTACCGGCAAGTGAGTTGAACTCAAAACGGTCATCGGTTTTCTTTTCGAATTCTGAGTTTTTGGTTTTAACCAAACCATATGAAGCAATTACTTTATTGTCCCAAGAAATATCTTTTCTTTTGTAGTTAAAATCATAATTTACCCCAAGATTCCCAGAAATATTATCTTCACCACCCGCTACCCAGTTATTAAAAGTAGATTGATTGAACAAAAATGAAATATTTCCTTTTTTTGTCCATCCGGAAGTTCTGGTAGTATCTTCTACTGCTTTTACAACATCATCTACGCTTTTTACTACTTCTTTTTGAGCAGAAGCTTCCCACCCAAAAATAATACATAATAGAAAAATTAATTTTTTCATGTCCATACATTTTTATTGATTATGGGACAAAGGTAGTAATTGTTCTTTTATTAACAATTTTAACAAAATTTGCTTCTGTACTAATTTATTTTGGAGCCTTGAATAACGGAACAGCGGAACAAGCTTCGCCAAACATCACACTTTTGGCTACTTTTTGAAGGTTTTGCATAGCAAAAATGTATGCCGATTCAGGTACCGGTTTTTTAGAACATCCTTTTATGATTACCGGTTTATCGCTGTAGATGGAATAATCGATTTGATTAAGGATTTCGCTATATAATAAGGTGTCGATTTCTTCTTTTTTTCCTAAAATAATTTTCTTAGCAAACGGTTGTAGGTGTACCGTAACTAAAATGGTTGCCCAAGCCGGTAAAATGGCATCGGTTGAGCAATGAATCGCCACAAAATGGTTTTGATACTGCGACCAATCGTGGTTTTTTAATGCTTCACGGAAGTTTTTTTCTTTTAGTAAAAAACCTTCTTCCAACCATTGAGCAACATCAATTTGTGTTCGATTTCCGGAAGGATAATAATCTTCTAAATCGAACACTTCGAGTGATGAGTTGGCTACTTTGTTGATGATTTCGTTCATTTCCGTTGTCGGTTGTCGGTTATCGGTTGTCGGTTGTCGGTTATCGGTTGTCGGTTATCGGTTGTCGGTTGTCGGTTATCGGTTGTCAGAAAACAGACAACGGATAACTGACAACGGTCTTACAGCATCCCCAATTCTAATTTGGCTTCTTCGCTCATTAAATCTTTGCTCCATGGCGGATCAAAAGTGATTTCTACTTCGCAGGATTTTACGGCATCGAGTGATTTTATTTTTTCTTCAACTTCTCTTGGTAATGTCTCAGCAACGGGACAATTTGGTGAGGTTAGCGTCATTAACACTTTTACATCGTTGTCTTCATTGATCATTACGTCGTAAATTAATCCGAGTTCGTATATGTCAACGGGAATTTCCGGGTCGTAAATTCCTTTAAGTACTCTTACGACTGATTCGCCTAGGTTTATTTCGTCTTTGTATTCTTCCATTTTGTTAATTTAAAAAATTGAATGTTTATTAACCATATAAGTAGTATAAGGGAATATAAGTTAATCCCAAATTTGATTATATAAATTGTTAATATACGTTTTCTGGCCTTCTTTGTAAATGTTTGTTACATTAAAATTGATTAATAATCCTATTGGTATTTTTAATAAATTCATGTAAGATAAAATCTGAGCTTCAAAAATCGGTTTCATTTCTGTGACCGATTTTAATTCAACTACTAATTTATCATCAATTAAAAAATCACATCTTAATTCGGCATCAACTTCAATACCTTTGTATTGAATGGGTATTAATAATTCCGATTTGAATTTAATTTTTCTTAATTCAAGTTCGTGTTTAAGACATTTATAATAAACACTCTCAAGCAATCCGGGACCAAGACTTTTATGAACTTCAATTGCTGCTCCATTTACTTGATAAATCAAATCCTTTAAATCTTGTTTTGTATAATTCATAAATCTTATAATCTTATATGGCTTATAAGGTTAAAAAAGTTATTGCTTCGCTTCAAATGCTAAAGCATACATTTTTATCTGCTTGATCATTGAGACCAAACCGTTTGCTCTAGTTGGTGATAGATGTTCTTTTAACCCAATTTCATCAATAAAATCAGTATTGGCATCTAAAATATCAGCAGGTTTTTGGTTGGAAAACGCTCGAATTAAAATAGCGATGATTCCTTTAGTCAAAATAGCATCGCTGTCGGCAGTAAAAGTAATTTTTCCATCATTTTCTTCACCTTGCAACCACACTTTGGATTGACACCCTTTGATAATGTTTTCATCGGTTTTGAATTTTTCATCAATCAGCGGCAACGATTTTCCGAGTTCGATAATGTATTCGTATCGTTGCATCCAATCATCAAACATCGAAAATTCATCTACAATTTCATTTTGAATTTCTTGAATAGTCATTTTATTCTTTTATGGTTAAAAGCACTAATTTATTGATAAAATTTTCAATTTCAACCGGAGGATAACCATGGTCAAAACCATCCGTAGTATAGGTTTTACCCTCTAAACTAATGGTAATGTTGGCATGAGCTGCACCGTCATAAAGTCTTTTAGACGTTGGAGCTTTTAAGTTTTTCATGTTCTCTAAATTGATTTCACGAAACGCTTCTACTAGTTCTTTCCAATCTTGCTTTGTAAGGGTTAACTCGGTTGGTTTTTCATCACGAGCATTTACCACAGATACATTTTTATTTTCAATTTTTATTGTTTTATAAAAACCCCGAGACAACGCTTGGTATTCAATTACAGCATTGTCAATATCGGAAGTGTCAGAACATCCTTTGGCTAGAAAAAAAGATAAAAAAATGGTAAAAATAGTTTTCATGTGCTTTTATTTTAAATTAACTCAACATCATTTGTGCTTTTTTAACGGCTTCTACCAACGCATCAATTTCTTCTTTGGTGTTGTAAAACGCAAACGAAGCTCTCAAAGTTCCCGGTATTTGATAAAAATCCATAATGGGTTGAGCACAATGGTGTCCGGTGCGAACCGCTATACCTAATTTGTCAATAATCGTACCAACATCATACGGATGAATGCCGTCAAGATTAAACGAAATTACGGAAGTTTTTTGGTTTGATGTACCATAAATTTTCAAACCTTCTATTTCCAGCAATCTTTTAGTTCCGTATTCAAGTAATTCGTGTTCGTAGGCGGCAATGTTTTCAAAACCAATTGTATTGAGGTAATCAATGGCGGTTCCGAGGACAATTCCACCCGCAATATTTGGAGTTCCGGCTTCAAATTTATGGGGTAATTCGGCATAAGTTGTTTTTTCAAACGAAACGGTCGCAATCATTTCGCCCCCGCCTTGGTAAGGTGGTAATTGGTTTAACCAAGCTTCTTTTCCGTATAAAATTCCGGTTCCGGTTGGTCCGCAGATTTTGTGTCCGGAAAACACATAAAAATCACAATCTAAGTCTTGCACATCGGGTTTGAGATGCGGTGTGGCTTGTGCTCCATCGATTAAGACCGCCGCACCAACTTCGTGGGCTTTCTCAATCATCCATTGAATAGGATTGATAGTTCCCAACGCATTTGAAATATGATTAACGGTTACGATTTTGGTTTTTTGTGAAAGTAATCGTTCGTATTCAGATTGAATTAATTCGCCGGTTTCGTTCATCGGAATCACGACTAATTTCGCTCCGGTTTTTTCGCAAAGCATTTGCCACGGAACGATGTTACTGTGGTGTTCTAACGCAGAAACCATGACTTCATCACCCGGTTTTAAGAAACTCGCAAAACCATTTGCCACTAAGTTAATACCGTGCGTAGTTCCGGAAGTAAAAAGCACTTCGTGACTGAATTTAGCATTGATATGCTGTTGAATTTTATGACGAGACGCTTCGTATGCATCGGTAGCCAATTGACTCAAAGTATGCACTCCGCGGTGAATATTGGCATTAATTTCTTTGTAATAATTCGCTTCGGTATCAATTACCACTTGAGGTTTTTGCGAAGTGGCGGCGTTATCGAAATAGACAAGCGGTTTTCCGTTTACGGTTTGAGAAAGTATCGGGAAATCGGCTCTTATTTTTTGACTATCTATCATTTTTATTTAGAAAAATTCTAAATACAAAAATAGTAAAAAAGGAACTCGTAACCGCCACAAATTCACGAATTTTTATGAATTGTGAGAGCTGAAATACCTCAAATGCTGTTTTTTATTTCTTATTATTTTATACATTGCACGAAATAACATTTCAAATGAAAAAGATTTTCAAATTTTTAGGTGTTTTGCTTTTATTGGTTGTCGTTTATGTGGGGGTAACCACCTATCCCAAATTGGATATTGTATCCGGTTTTTCGGCTAAAAGTGTGGCTTCGGGACATTTTATTGATGGTCGTTCTCTGGAAGTTATTGAAAGTGGCGATAATGACATAGATAATGTTCGTTTGGCAACTAATGAAATCCATGAAGAAGGAAAATTTGTTATTTCTTCTGCTTTCGGATTAAAAAAACGCAAAGCCCTTTACCGAGAAGGTTTGGGAGCAACATTGATAAATGATGATTTTGATGAAACACAACCGTATTTGGTTCCGAAACGAAATAAAACAGCACTTAACTTATCTTTTCCGTATGGAAATTTGGAACCCAAAGACAGCGTTTTTCCGGAAGTGAATTACGAAAAACTGAATCAAGCGGTTGATAATGCTTTTGATAAAAAAGGTGAAAAAAACAAACGAACACGAGCTCTTTTGGTCCTTTATAAAGACCAAATCATTGCTGAGAAATACGAAAACGGATTTTCTAAAAACACCAAATTCTTAGGTTGGTCGATGACCAAAAGTATCACAGCGACTTATTTTGGAATTTTGCAAAAACAAGGAAAAATTGACATTACTAAACCCGTTGGTTTACCGGAATGGGCAAATGATGAACGTTCTAAGATTACATTACACCATTTGATTCAAATGAATTCCGGTTTGGAATGGGAAGAAGATTATGGAAAAATTTGTGATGTAACAGAAATGCTTTTTTTGGCCGAAGATATGCCCAAAGTGCAATTGGAAAAACCGGCTGCTTATGCCCCTAATACGCATTGGAATTACTCTTCGGGAACAACCAATTTGCTTTCCGGAATTTTGCGAAGACAATTTACAACGCATCAGGAATATTTAGATTTTTGGTATGCTTCACTAATCGATAAAATCGGCATGCATTCGATGTTGATTGAACCGGATATGGCCGGGAATTTCGTAGGTTCATCGTATGGTTGGGCAACCGCTCGCGATTGGGCGAAATTTGGCTTGCTTTATTTGCACGAAGGCAATTGGAATGGTGAACAAATTTTTGATAAAAGCTGGGCGAAGTATGTGGCGACTCCTACTCCTACTTCTAACGGTGCTTATGGCGGTCATTTTTGGTTAAATTCGGGTGGAACTTATCCTGATGTGCCGAAAGATATGTATTATGCCAGTGGTTACCAAGGGCAAAAAGTTATCATTATTCCATCGAAAGAAATGGTAATTGTTCGTTTTGGATTAACGGAAGATGAAGATTTTGATTTTAATGGGATGATGAGGGGAATCTTTTCAAGTTTAAAATAAATATTTTAACCACGAAGAACAAAAAGTAAAATCGCAAAGGACGCAAAGTTTGAATCATTAACTTTGCGTCCTTTGCGTAAAACTTAGCGAGCTTTGCGGTTAATTTTCACAAATCAAACCCCAAATTCACTCCCAATTTCATCGCAATAATCTTCGTGATGCGTTGTTTGAGTTCCGGGATTTTGATGCTTTCGATCACTTCATTGGAGAATGCGTAAAGCAATAACGCTTTGGCTTCTTTTTGCGGAATACCGCGTTGTTGCATGTAGAACATGGCTCGTTCGTCTAACTGACCAATCGTGCAGCCGTGGGAACATTTGACATCGTCTGCAAAAATTTCCAATTGTGGTTTGGCGTTGATGGTGGCTTTGTCGCTCAACAAAATGTTGTTGTTTTGCTGAAAAGCATCGGTTTTTTGGGCTTCTTTTTCCACAAAAATCTTTCCGTTGAAAACGCCGGTGGAACTTCCGCCTAGGATGGTTTTATAGTTTTGATGGCTTTCGCAATTGGGTGTCGCATGATTCACTAAGGTGTAATGATCCACGTGTTGCTTGTCGCCAATAATCGTGATTCCTTTTAAAGTGGAATCGATTCGTTCGCCAAAATGATAGAAATTCAAGTTGTTTCGGGTGATACTTCCACCAAACGAAAACGTGTGCACCGCTACCCTACTCTCTTGTTTTTGAGAAATATAGGTGTTGTCGATCAGGTTAGCTGTTTGTTCGTCGTTTTGAATTTTATAATAATCCACAATCGCTCGTTTTTGAGCAAAAATTTCAGTTACGGAGTTAGTCAGCACCGGATTACTGTTCAAACTTTGATGGCGTTCGATGATTTGCACGTGAGCATTTTCGCCAACGATAATCAGATTTCGAGGTTGAACCATTAACGCACTTTCAACTCCGGTTGAAAAATGAATGATTTCAATCGGTTTATCCGCCACTTTGCTTTTTGGAATGTTGATGAACGCTCCTTCTTGTGCAAAAGCCGTATTTAAGGTGGTTAAACTTTCGTCTTTGCTGGCGATTTGGTTGAAATAGGTATCCAAAATCATTTTGTATTTTGGCTTTGTCAGCACCGATGAAAGTAAGCAAACGTCAATTCCTTCATGCGTTGTTGACGACATAAACGAACTGAATTTTCCATCGATAAACACTAATTTGTACGTGTCGATTTCGTGAAGGAAAAATTTCTTGACGTCTTTAAATTCAATCGAATTTTCTCTTTTTGGAAAAACAGAAAAGTCGTTTTTAAGTACAGTATTTAACGATGTATATTTCCAAGCCTCCTCTTTTTTGGTTGGGAAACCTTTGTTTTCGAAATTCTTGATGGCAGAAGTTCGGATGTCGTGCAACTCGGTGGTTACATCGATTTTTTCTTCGAATGCCATGAAAGATGAAATCAATTTTTCTTTTAAATCCATTTTAAATGTTGAGATTTTAAAAATCTACAAATATTTTATATTAAACCATTAAGGTATTAAGTTTCATTAAGTGTTGCGACTTAATTTCCCTAATCTCTTAATGGTTTAAATTTATTTTTAAACTTCTTGTTCTTGTTTTATCCAGTCATAACCTCTTTCTTCTAGCTCAAGAGCTAGTTCTTTCCCTCCGGATTTAACGATTTTTCCGTCCATCAACACATGCACAAAATCAGGAACGATATAATCTAATAAACGTTGGTAATGCGTGATGACTAAAACGGCATTGTCGTCGCTTTTTAATTTGTTTACGCCATTGGCTACAATTCGCAATGCGTCTATATCCAAACCGGAATCTGTTTCGTCTAAAATAGCAATTTTTGGTTCCAACATTGCCATTTGAAAGATTTCGTTACGCTTTTTCTCTCCACCCGAAAAACCTTCGTTTAATGAACGCGATAAAAACTTACGGTCGATTTCTAATAATTCTGATTTTTCACGAATGAGTTTCAGCATTTCGTTGGCCGGCATTTCTTCTTTACCGTTGGCTTTTCTGTGCTCGTTAATCGCCGTTTTCATAAAGTTTGTTACCGAAACACCCGGTATTTCGACCGGATATTGAAACGATAAGAAAATACCTTTGTGAGCTCTTTCCTCGGGAGCTAATTCTGCTAAATCCTCTCCATCTAATTCGACAGTTCCTTCCGTAACTTCGTAATTTTCATTTCCGGCAATAACGGCTGAAAGTGTACTTTTTCCGGAACCGTTTGGTCCCATAATGGCATGTACTTCGCCGGCTTTGATTTCAAGGTTGATGCCTTTTAATATTTCTTTGTCTTCGATGGAAGCGTGTAAATTTTTTATGCTTAACATTTTTATTTTTTTTAAACCATTAAGGGATTAAGATTCATTAAGTTTGTTATCCAACAGAGCCTTCCAATGAAATCTCTAACAACTTCTGAGCTTCCACCGCAAATTCCATTGGTAATTTATTCAATACTTCCTTGCTGAAACCGTTTACAATTAATGCAATGGCTTTTTCGGTTGGAATACCACGTTGGTTGCAATAAAATACTTGGTCTTCTCCAATTTTGGAAGTCGTTGCTTCGTGTTCGATTTTGGCGGATGTATTTTTACTTTCGATATACGGAAAGGTGTGAGCTCCACAATTATTCCCCATTAAAAGCGAATCACATTGTGAAAAGTTTCGGGCATTTTCTGCTCTTGACGAGATTTGAACCAAACCTCGGTAACTGTTTTGTGATTTCCCGGCTGAAATTCCTTTGGAAATAATGGTTGATTTGGTGTTTTTTCCCAAATGAATCATCTTGGTGCCGGTATCGGCTTGTTGGTAATTATTGGTTACAGCAATCGAATAAAATTCGCCTATTGAGTTATCGCCTTTCAACACACAAGATGGATATTTCCAAGTAACGGCAGAACCGGTTTCTACTTGCGTCCAAGAGATTTTGGCATTTTTCTCACACAAACCTCGTTTGGTCACAAAATTATAAACGCCACCTTTTCCTTCTTTGTTTCCGGGAAACCAGTTTTGAACGGTGGAGTATTTTATTTCGGCATCATCCAACGCAATCAATTCTACCACAGCGGCATGCAATTGATTTTC
>JAFLBT010000010.1 GCA_017302935.1 Flavobacteriales bacterium
ACTTTCAAAACTTTATGATTGCTGTTCCAAGCACAATCGCTGTATTCAGTATGAATTGAAAACGGATGTTCATTGGTTGGTTGAGCATAATTGTATTTGAAAAAGTTCACCATTTCTTCCACCCGAACCGCATCTTTTGGAACGGTTTGTCCGTTGTTGATAAAGCGACGAATGTTGGTGTACGAAGCATTATCCACATCAATCGAAAACGTAGAAAGCGGTGCGGTAGTCGGACTCTCAAAAGCGTTTTCTTCAAAAGTTTCATATGATTCGTCTTGCGTTGAATCATTGATAGGCCATTGAATAGGTGCTTCTTGTTGAGCTTTTTCTAATTCTTTTAATTTTTTTCTAAGTTGTCTTTTGGACAATTTTTCAACTTTTCCGTTTTTAGTAGTAATTATAATGACACCATTTTTACCCGCCGAACCGTATAAAGCTGTTGCTGATAAACCTTTCAAAACATTAATTTTATCAATTGTATTGGGATCTAAATCCTTAATTTCTATAGGAATAGTATTATTGTTTGAATTTGATATAGAACGTAAAGGAACACCATCTACAATGTATAATGGATTATTTTCTGATTTAAGCGAAGAATAACCACGAACAACAATTTTTGAGTCTGAACCATTAAGCCCATTTGTTTGTTGAATTGCGACACCTGGAGCTTTTCCAGAAATTGATTTAGATACATTTGAAGAGTTTTGTACGGCATAATCCTTTTCTGAAATTACAGCTACAGAATATGCTAATGTTTTTTTCTCCTTTTTAATTATTTGAGATGTAACAACTACTTCATATAAAGAGCTATCTTCAGAAAGAATTACATTCATTAAATTAGAGTCTTCTATATTTATTGTAGAAGCTTGATAACCCACAAATGAAATATCTAAAGAATCTCCAACATTTGCTTTAATTGTATAGTTTCCATCGAAATCGGTTGTTGTACTTTTACTGGTGCCTTTTATCATCACTTTTGCTCCGGGTAATCCCATGCCATTTAAATCTGTGATTCTTCCTGTTATTACTTTAAGATTATTTTTATTGTTAAGTATTTTACTTTTTTCTTCATCTAGTACAATTATTTCATGAAGTTTAATAATAGTATCATTAAATACAGATTGAGTGTTTTTATTATTTTGGATTAAATTCTGTTTATCGAAACCTTGTTCCAAACCGTTTGTTTTTGAATTACTCTTTGATTGAATTGGTGCAACAACTATAACTTTCTCCTCTGGTTTTTCAATATTTAATGGAGAATCATTTTGAATCGTATCCTTATTTTCAATCACAACCGGATTATCATTTTTAATCACTTCTTTGTCGGATTTTAAAAACTGATAACCAATGGAAACAAATAATAGGAGAGAGGCAGCAACGGCTATTTTTTTCCAAAGAGCGATTACTTTTTTGTCTTCTTTTTTGTCTAATTTTTCTTCTACCCGTGCCCAGACTTTTTCCATTCCGGGAAATGAATTTGCTTCGGCATTGTTTGCCGCTTGTTTCATTTTATCGTATAATTTATCTTGATTTTCCATAACTATTTTGCCTTTTGATAATAAAAATTGTTCACTAACTCTTTCAATTTGGTTTTGGAAGCGTTCAATTGTGATTTTGAAGTACCTTCTGAGATGCCTAATTGCAATGCAATTTCTTTGTGTGAATACCCTTCGATGACAAACAAATTAAAAATGGTTTTACATCCGTCAGGAATCAATTGAAGTAAGTTGAGTAAATCTTCTTCTTCTAAATCATTAATTTCTTCCGTTGTGGGTTGTGATGATAATTTTACATCATCTAAATACAAATTAAAATTCACATTTTTCCGCAATGTGAGTAAACACTGATTAACTGTAATTTTTCGAGCCCAAGATTCAAAGGCGTGGTCTTCTTTTAATTGATCAATTTTGGTGAAAATAGTGTAGAATGCATCGGCCAAAGCTTCTTCTATTTCTTCCTCTTTTTTGAGATACCGTTTGCATAGGTGATACAATTTGGGTCCCATGTGCTCATACACCTTCCGCTGGGCGTCTCGGTGCATTTTTCTGCAGGCTTGAATGATATTTTTTTCCATCACAATTGGTTTGCTTTCTTATAAAGAGCACAATAGTTGGCAAAAGGTTGGGAAGAACCTAAAACTTTTTTCGATTTTATAAATTTAGGGTTTAAAATGAAACAAAAAAAGACAACCGGTTAAGATTGTCTTTTTTGTGTTTAAAACAGTTGAAATTATAATTCCAAAAAATACTACTTTGTTAGACTGTGTCATTTCGACGAAGGAGAAATCTCATAACGTAAAATAGATTATGTGATTTCTCCTTCGTCGAAATGACACAGCAGTTGATTTGTATTTTAATTCAACTTCGCCAAAATCAAATTCAACGTTTCACTTGGTCTCATCGCTTTTTCCAACAATTTAAAATCAGGTTTGTAATAACCACCAATTTCTTGTTTTTTGCCTTGCGAACCAATCAATTCTTCATTGATTTTGGCTTCGTTTTCAGTTAATTCTTTAGCGATAGGAGTGAAGAGAGCTTTTAATTCTGCATCTTTATTTTGTTCGGCTAACGCTTGAGCCCAATAGAATGCCAAGTAAAAATGTGAACCTCTATTGTCAATCTGACCCACTTTTCTGGCAGGAGATTTGTCCGTTTCTAAGAATTTTTCGGTAGCAGTATCTAAGGTTTCAGATAAAACCAACGCTTTGGTATTATTCAATGTTTGACCCAAATGTTCTAACGAAACGCCAAGAGCTAAAAATTCGCCTAATGAATCCCAACGCAAATACCCTTCATCGATAAATTGTTCCACATGTTTTGGAGCTGAACCACCGGCACCGGTTTCAAATAAACCACCGCCATTCATTAACGGAACGATGGATAACATTTTGGCAGACGTTCCCAATTCCAAAATGGGGAATAAATCGGTTAAGTAATCACGTAACACGTTTCCGGTTACAGAAATGGTATCTAATCCTTTAATGATTCTATCTAAGGTGAATGTAGTGGCATCAACCGGATTCATAATGCGAATATCCAATCCGTTTGTGTCGTGATTTTTTAAATATACATTTACTTTTTCAATGATTTGTCTGTCGTGAGCTCTATTTTCGTCCAACCAAAAAACAGCAGGCGTGTTGGATAATCGTGCACGGTTTACGGCTAATTTTACCCAATCTTGAACAGGAGCATCTTTTACTTGACACATTCTGAAGATATCGCCTTTTTCAACTGCTTGTTGCATCAAAACAGCACCTTCACCATTAATCACTTTCACTGTTCCATACTCATCCATTTGGAAAGTTTTGTCGTGTGAACCATATTCTTCCGCAGCTTGAGCCATCAAACCAACATTGGGAACACTTCCCATTGTTTTGGGATCAAAAGCTCCGTGCTTTTTACAAAAATCAATCGTAGCCGTATAAACTCCGGCATAACATCTGTCCGGAATTATTGCTTTGGTATCTTGTTGTTTGCCTTCTGCATTCCACATTTGTCCGGAAGTTCGAATCATCACCGGCATCGAAGCATCTACAATCACATCCGAAGGAACGTGAAGATTGGTAATTCCTTTATCAGAATTTACCATTGCAATCGCCGGTCCTTTAGCCATGGCTTCGGTTAAAGCAGCTTCTACTTCAGCTTGTTTAGGATGACCGGTAATTTTGGCATATACATCACCTAAACCATTTTTAGTATTCACACCTAATTCGTGGAACAAATCAGCATATTTCTCAAATACATCGGCAAAGAAAACATCCACAATAGCACCAAATATGATTGGGTCGGAAACCTTCATCATGGTTGCTTTTAAATGGACGGAAAACAATACGTTTTTTGTCTTTGCATCTTCAATTTCGTTGGCAATGAATTGTTTTAATGATTTCAAATTCATTACCGAACTATCTATAATTTCACCTGCTTTTAAGGGTGTTGTATCTTTTAAAACTTTTGTTGTTCCATCTTTGGCTTCAAAAACAATTTTGAATGTTGTAGCTTCCGGAATGGCAACCGATTGTTCACTGCCATAAAAATCGCCTTCGTTCATGTGAGCTACATGCGTTTTAGAATCACTTGACCAAGCACCCATGCTATGCGGATTGTTTTTGGCATAATTTTTCACCGCTTTTGGAGCACGACGATCAGAGTTTCCTTCACGTAAAACGGGATTTACGGCTGAACCTAGTACTTTAGCAAATTTTGCTTTGATGGTTTTTTCTTCTTCGGTTTGTGGATTTTCTACAAAATTTGGAATGGCATAGCCTAATTTTTGTAATTCAGCAATTGCTTCTTTTAATTGAGGAACAGAAGCAGAAATATTGGGTAATTTTATGATGTTAGCTTCAGGAGTTGTGGCTAATTGACCTAACACTACTAAATCATTATTTATGCGTTGACTTTCAGTTATGTATTCCGGAAAATTAGCGATGATTCTTCCGGCTAATGAAATATCTCTGGTTTCAACTTCAATTTGTGCGGGTGCTGTAAAAGCCTTTACAATTGGAAGAAGTGAGTGAGTGGCAAGCATAGGAGCTTCATCCGTAATTGTATAAATAATTTTGGATTTTGACATAATGGTTGTATTTGTTTGTGTTTGTTTCTAACGATTCCTGAAAAATCAGGATGACAAAGATAAGAAAAACGAAGCGGATTTTAGGTAGATTCTTCAAACGAAAACGATTGAATTATGGATATGATAATAGGAAGTAGAAAAATTAATGATTTGATAAAAATCGCTTCAAAAATTGTGTTTGTTTTTAAAGTAAGAAAATAAAAAATCCCGTTCTGAAGTTCAAAACGGGATTCTTTATGAATAGAAAGTTGATTATTTTCTTCTTTCTTTGATTTTTGCTTTTTTACCGGTAAGGTCTCTGAAGTAGAAAATACGAGCTCTTCTAACTTTACCTCTTTGGTTCAATTCAATTTTTTGTAAAGCAGGCATGTTGATTGGGAAAATTCTTTCTACACCAACAGCTCCTGACATTTTACGGATAGTGAATGTTTCAGTAGCACCAGTACCTCTTCTTTGGATTACAACTCCTTTGAAGAACTGAGTTCTAGTTTTTTCACCCTCTTTAATTTCATAATAAACAGTGATTGTATCACCTGCTCCAAATTCTGGAAAGTCTTTTTTTGTAATAAATTCGTCTTGAACGAATTTCATTAAATCTGCCATAACATTTAAGTTAAAATAGTGATTATCAGAGCAACATACACGATTTTCGTCAGAGGTTGGTCCAAATGTGGGTGCAAATTTACAATTTATTTTTAAATTATATCAATTTACACAAAAAGTTTGTGATTTTTTATATTCAAAAGAGGAATGAAACACAATTACTGAAAGTGTTAAATTAAACCTTTTTATCTTTACCTAGTCAAATAGAAAAATTTAAAAAATAGAACCATGAAAAAAGTACGTTTAAGTAAAGTTTTGTTTGTATTGTTGAGTGTAGTGTTTGCATCATGTAACCGTGAAGAAGATGTTGCATTAGACAGAGAATTAGTTAAAAGTTCAACTGAAATTGACTTTACAACTGAGTTGGATTTTAATGCTGCTATAGATGTTTCTTCGGATAATAATGCTTTAACCGATAGAAGTGCACAAGCAACATCAAGTATTGCTCCATGTGCATCAGTTACTGTTGATAACAATGAACCTGGAATTTTCCCCAAAACGTTTACAATAAATTTTGGAAGTGGATGCACGCATAACGGAATTACTCGATCAGGAAGTGTAATGATTACTTTGACTGATTATGTAATGAATTCAGGAAGTTTGACCACAATTGTTAGAGGAGATAATTATTATGTAAATGGTATGAAAGTAGAAGGAACTGTAACCTATCAAAACACAACGGTTTCTGCAACTACGTCTCAATGGAACAGAACGATTACCAATGGAAAAGTAACACATCAAGACGGAAGAGTTTTTACGCACAACGGAACAAGGTCAGTAAAGCAAACAGAAGGTGTAAATACTTTAGTACTGATTGATAATGTTTACGAAATTACTTCCGGTACGCATACAATTACAAAAGTTGGAGGAACAACCCTTACTTTATCAGTAGTTGAGCCACTTATCAAAAAATACAGTTGTACTAATATTTCTCAAGGAAAACTAGGCGTTCAAGGTACTGTTTTAGATGGTGTAATTGACTATGGAGATAATACATGTGATAAGCTTGCCACCTACACACATAGTAACGGTAATGTTTACAACATTGTCTTATTATAAAGAGGAAGTGAAATTTTCAAAAAGACTCAATTTAAATTGGGTCTTTTTTTATGAAAAATGGGATAAACGATTTTTAGATTTAAAAAAAAAACATCCCGAAAAAATCGAGATGTTTTTGTGGGGAGAGCAGGATTCGAACCTGCGAAGGTTTCCCAACGGATTTACAGTCCGTCCTCGTTGGCCGCTTGAGTATCTCCCCCCGCGTAATGCGGTGCAAATATAGAATTGTTTTTACTTTGAAACAACCTTTTTTTGTAGATAAATGAAAATAAATAGTAATTATTTGGTAATGAATGTAATAAAAAAATCCCCAAATAGGGGATTTCTCATTTTAGCTTTATTATAGGAATTAAACACCTAATAATTCAATCACTTTTGCTTTTAATTGTTCACCTCTTAAATCTTTTGCCACAATAATTCCATTAGCATCTAGTATATAAGTAGCCGGAATAGATTGAATATTGTATTTTTTGGCAATAGGATCATTCCAGTATTTTAAATTAGAAACTTGAGGCCACGTTAATTTGTCAGCTTCAATTGCTTGTTTCCATTTATCTCCATTTCCTTCTTTATCTAAAGATACACCAATAATATTTAAGCCTTTCTCGTGATATTCATTGTATAACGCTACAACATTTGGGTTTTCTTTTCTGCATGGTCCACACCAAGAAGCCCAAAAATCAATTATAGTAACTTTACCCATTACCTCTTTTAGCGAAACAGTTTTTCCGTCTGGCGTTGGTCCTGAAAAATCCGGAGCTTTTTTACCAACTTCAGCCGCATTATGATTGGCAATCATATCGCCAATTTTTTTACCCGGTTTGGTTGCTTGAATTGATTTATCTAGGTTATTGTATATTTTTTTGATTTTCTCAATATCTAAATCCGGTTGATAAAACATGTTTTCTAACATCAATACACTGATGAATGCTTTCGGATTTTTTTCAGAAAAAGTAATGTTATACTCGTTTAATTCTTTTTGTAAGTTAGTAAAACCGTCGCGTAAAGCATTAATGGTTAAAGAATCTTTATCTTTTAATGCAGTTTGCATTTTTTCCATGTTTACTTTTCGATAATCCATTATTTTTTTCTGGATTTTGCCTTGTTCAAGGTTGTATTTTGCAAACTGTTCATTATTGAAAGTACCTCCAATAATCGTTTTATTTACACTGTCTTTGAAAATTTTCATGTTGATTTCACCATTTTCCAAAACAAAAACCGCTTTTCCGTTTACACCTTCCACTTGAACAAAACGTAATTCCGGTTCTTCAACGGTTCCTTTAAAGGTGAATTTACCATCTTTAATTACAACAGAATCTGTAGCTTTTAATCCCATTCCGGTTTCATCTTGGGTTTCTAAAACAGCTTTTTTCCCATTTTCAATTCCTTCAATTGTTCCTTCAATAATAAATTCGTTGTCTGCTAATTGATTACAAGCAGTAAAAAATACTAATACAAGTAAAAATCCAATTATTTTTTTCATTTTTTTATTAATTAATTGGGTGCAAAAGTATTAAAAAATACAAGTTAACAAAGGTGTGTTAACGTAATTTTTTAATTTAATATTTGAGTGATTTATTCTATTTTACTTTCACCCAATAAAATTCCGGAAACATTCCAAGCACTAAAGCTTGTTCCTTCCGGTAAACCTTGCGGAATTTGAATGGTTATAGTGTGATTTCCAGCTTCTAAATTACCTAAATCAATATACACAGGATTGGTAACCGTGCCCGGACACCAATTAGAGCGACTGTAATCAGATGAAGAAAGTCCGTTTGCAAAATTACCTGATGCCGGATTATACAAGCGATATGAACCACAATCTTGTCGCCATGGTACAAAGGAAAACCATTCTTTGCCATCTATGGAAATGGTATTTTTTTTGGGTACAAATTCGTCACCGTTTTCCCATCCACCATGACCGGTCGTGATGTAACGAAGTTTTGCATTTTGAAGTGGCTTATCCAGAGTAAAATAAACAGTCAATCCTTTTGGGTCAGAAAACAATGTGCCATATTCTTGACCGGCCATTTCTAATACGTTTGTTGTATTGAATAATGGTAAAGCAAATTGATTTGAAGCAATTTTAGCACTATTTTCCCCGGAATGAGCAGTGATTTCTAATGCAACTTTGTGTCCGCCTTTATCATAATTGCCAATAAATGTTCCTATCCACACTTCTTGATTGTTAAAAGCGGAAAGTAAATCGGTAATGTCTTGACGATAAACGACTTCATTAAGCCAGTTTTTATCTTTTAAAACAATATGATTGTATTGTTGAATGCCAAATGGAGTGAAAAACCGCATCAACTCTGTAATGGGTAGAAAATCTTTTTCTAATCGAATGCCTTGGTATTTCTTACCGTTACCGTTTTCAAAAATAGGTAATGTGGATACGCCTTCTATAAACCCTTTTAAGAATGATTTTTTTCCATCATTGGGCACAAGAAAAACAGAACCGGTTCGGTCATACGCATCACCATTAGAATGAGTTTTGAGTTGAATAAATATATTGCTATTTAGGTCGAACAACGGAAATTTAATCTTTTTCAGAATAACGGTTCCGTTAGCAAAACGTAAAATGCTGTCGTTAGAAACGGCATCATCTGCAAATCGAATGGTCTCGTTTTCAAAAATGGAAAATGTTAAAAAGCGACTTTTCCAAAGTAAATCTTTGTAATCAATTGCATTAAACTGAGGTATGGATGGAAGTGCAACATCAAATGGAATTTTTTTGATTTTTTCCATTTTTTCAGCTTTTATTATAAAATTTCCATTTCGATTCATTTCTAATACCAGTCCTAAATCTTGACCCAATAATGTTGGGGCTCCCTTTACTGTTGGGTTTTTTGTAAACCAAACTTCAATGGTATTGGAATTAATGATGGTTTTTGCTTTTTGACAGGAATAGCCTAATATCGTTTTGAATTCATTTATCAACTCAAATTTTTGATTGGCTATTGATGTGCTATCAAGGGTTTGAATGATACGTTTATCTTTTAAAAAAGCGAGTTGTGTGACGTGATTTTGTTTTCGATTTATAATCGTTTGTTCGAAGGGGAAAGCAGCTTTTTTTTCCAACGTCAATTTAGTCGTTAAAATCGTTTCCGAAGCTGATGTGAAAAGTACAATTGGATTTTCAGGTTCAGTTAGCTGATCGTGATAGTATTTTTGATAGGTAATCTGATAGGTTTGTGACCAAAAAAGATTGGTTACGAAAATAAGAAGAATGGTTATTGTGTTTTTCATCATCATAAAAAAAGCTCTCCGTTGGGAAGAGCTTTGTATTTTATTGCATTGGACCTACTTTTTTCTTTTCTAAAACATTGTTTTCTACTCTTTCTAATACTTCGCCTTTTATTTTTAGGTGTACTTTTCCGCCTTCTACATTCACCGCATTGGTTTCAACGGTAATACTTTTTCGGATGGGACCAGTGGCCATATTGTATTTTACTTCTATTTTATCCGATTTTCCGGGCATAATAGGTTCTTTAGGTTTGGATGGAACAGTACAACCACATGTAGATTGAACATTAGTTACAATAAGTGGGGCATCACCGGTATTGGTAAATTCAAATACACGAACACCATTGTCTTGATCTTTATATACTTTACCGTAGTCGATGGTGTTGTCTTTTGCTTTGAATTCAATTTTTGGTCCTTTTTGGGCAAAACTGATGAAGCAAAACAATAAAAGGAAAAGGGTAATTTCTTTTTTCATGGTCTTAGTTTTTGGGTGTTGTAAAATTACTTTTTTTTATTCAAAATACAAATAGCAAAATCATTTTTAATACTCTTTCGAAATGCTTACTTTTGTCAATTGTTACAAAAATCAGACCAATTGTGATAAAATTGTTAACTTTTTAATTTTCGATACATGTCTATTCCTGCTCAATTTGATGCCAAAGAAGCCGAAAAAAAGTGGTATGATTACTGGATGAAGAATAACTATTTTTATTCTACTCCAGATCATCGAACGCCTTATACCATAGTAATTCCGCCACCAAACGTGACTGGAGTCTTGCACATGGGCCACATGTTAAATAACACCATCCAAGATGTATTAATTAGAAGAGCTCGTTTAAAAGGATTAAATGCTTGTTGGGTACCGGGAACAGATCATGCTTCTATTGCAACAGAAGCAAAAGTTGTAGCGAAATTAAAAGCGGAAGGCATTTCAAAAGAGAGTTTGACACGAGAAGAATTCCTAAAACATGCCTGGGAGTGGACGGATAAACACGGTGGAATCATTTTAGAGCAGTTAAAGAAACTTGGTTGTTCCTGTGATTGGAGTCGAACTAAGTTTACGATGGATGATGATATGAGTGCTTCGGTAATCAAATCGTTTGTTGATTTATACTATAAAGGAATGATTTACAGAGGTTATCGAATGGTGAATTGGGATCCTGAAGCCAAAACGACCCTTTCTGATGAAGAAGTAAACTACGAAGAACGTCAAGGAAAATTATATTTTCTTCAATATAAAATTGAGGATTCTAATGAGTTCGTAACCATTGCTACCACCAGACCGGAGACCATTTTGGGCGATACTGCCATCTGTATTAATCCAAATGATGAGCGTTATACCCATTTAAAAGGTAAAAAAGCGATTGTTCCTATTTGTAATCGTGTTGTTCCGATTATTTTTGATGAGTATGTGGACATGGAATTTGGAACTGGGTGTTTAAAAGTAACACCCGCTCATGATGTAAATGACAAAGAATTAGGCGAAAAACATCAATTAGAAGTCATTGATATTTTTAACGATAATGCAACTTTGAATCATCATGGAATGCATTATGCAGGAAAAGATCGATTTGTGGTGCGTGACGAAATTGCAAAAGAATTAGAGCAATTGGGACACATGCTTAAAATTGAAAACCATATCAATAAAGTAGGTACTTCAGAAAGAACAAAGGCAGTTATTGAACCGCGACTTTCTGATCAGTGGTTTTTGAAAATGGATGAAATGGTGAAGCCGGCCTTAAAAGCCGTATTGGAAACCGAAGAAATCAAATTATATCCCAACCGTTTTAATAATACGTACAGACATTGGTTAGAAAATATCAGAGATTGGAATATTTCCAGACAGCTTTGGTGGGGGCAACAAATTCCGGCCTTTTATTATGGAGAAGGAAAGGAAAAATTTGTTGTAGCCGAAACTAAAGAAAAAGCTCTTGTACTTGCTCAACAGCAATCTGGAAATGCCAATTTAAGGATGGAAGATTTGCGACAAGATGAAGATGCTTTAGATACTTGGTTTTCTTCATGGTTGTGGCCAATGGCTGTTTTTGGTGGTATTTTAGACCCGGAAAACAAAGACTTTAAGTATTATTATCCAACTAATGATTTGGTCACCGGCCCGGATATTTTGTTTTTCTGGGTGGCTAGGATGATTTTTGCCGGATATGAATATACCGGAAAGAAACCGTTTTCAAACGTATATTTAACCGGTTTGGTTCGCGATAAGCAAAGAAGAAAAATGTCTAAATCGTTAGGAAATTCACCTGATCCATTAGATTTGATTGACAAATATGGTGCAGATGGAGTTAGGGTAGGCTTATTGTTAAGTGCCTCTGCCGGAAATGATATTATGTTTGATGAAGAACTTTGTAGTAACGGGAAAGCATTTGCAAATAAAATTTGGAATGCTTTCAAATTAGTAAACGGCTGGGAGGTAAGTGATGAAATCAAACAACCCGAAAGTTCGTCTATAGCAATTGATTGGTATGAAGCCAAATTAGAAAAAACATTGAACGAAATTGAAGATCATTTTGAAAAATATCGTTTGTCAGATGCACTAATGACCATTTATAAATTAGTTTGGGATGATTTTTGTTCATGGTTTTTAGAAATGATTAAACCGGGTTATCAACAACCAATTGATAGTGTAACTTATCAAAAAGCTATTTCATTTTTAGAAGCAAATTTAAAATTGTTACATCCGTTTATGCCTTTCTTAACAGAAGAAATTTGGCAACACATCGCAACTCGTACAAACGATGAAGCCTTGATTGTTTCTGAATGGCCAACGGTTTCTAATACAAATCAAGGTTTGGTTGACGAATTTGAATTTACAAAAGAAGTGATTGCGGGAATTCGTACCATTCGAAAAGAAAAAAACATCACTTTTAAAGATGTTTTAGATGTAAAAGTAATCAACAAAGAAAAAGTATCGAATCGTTTTGATGTGGTTATTATTAAATTAGGGAACTTGTCAGGAATTGATGAAGTTACTGATAAAGTGAATGGTGCCTTAACTTTTAGAGTAAAATCAAACGAGTATTTTATTCCAATTGCCGGTTCTGTTAATGTTTCAGAGGAAATTGAAAAACTAGAGAGCGAGTTAGTTTACATAAGAGGTTTTTTGTCCTCAGTACAAAATAAGTTGTCAAACGAAAAATTTGTATCTGGAGCTCCGCAAAAAGTAATCGAAATGGAACGCAAAAAAGAAGCTGATGCTCTAGCAAAAATCGCTACAATCGAAGAAAGTTTAACCGCTTTGAAATAAAAAAAAGTCCCTCATTTTTGAGGGACTTTTCATTTGTATCTGGATACTATTATTTTACTGCAGGTGTAACAGCTACTGCATATTTTTCGGCAACTTTATCCCAATTGACTACATTAAAAAATCCTTCTAAGTAATCTTTTCTTTTGTTTTGGTGTTTTAAGTAATAGGCGTGTTCCCAAACATCAACAGCTAAAATTGGTGTTCCTGTGTTTCCAACTTTTGTCATTAAAGGATTATCTTGATTAGCAGTAGTTACAATGCTTAATTTCCCTGTTTTATCTAAAATTAACCAAGCCCAACCTGAACCAAATTGTTTCATTCCGGCTTCAACCAGTTGTGTTTTAAAATCGGCAAAACTTCCAAAGTCTTTATTGATTGCTGCAGCTAAATCTCCTGTTGGTTCACCACCTTTGTTAGCACCCATTATTTCCCAAAAGAAATTGTGATTATAATAACCACCACCATTATTTCTAACGGCTTTATTTTCTGGATCTAATTTTTTCAAAATATCTTCAATAGACATATTTGCCATTTCTGTTCCAGCAATTGCTTTGTTCAAATTATTAGCATAACCTAAATGATGTTTTGAATAATGAATTTCCATTGTTTTGGCATCAATATGAGGTTCTAAAGCATTATAAGCATAGGGTAGTGCAATCATTTGGAAAGCACCGCCTTCGTCAACTTTTACATCCGATGGATTACCCATTTCAACAATCACTTCTTCTTTTTCCGGTAGCGGAACTTCAACAACTTCTTCTAATTTTTTAGAATTATTACAACTTGCGAATAGAGCCATTAAACAAATGGCAGCAATATACTTTTTCATTTTATTATTTTTTTTTAGTTAACAATTCATTAATCATTTCAATGTATTTTTCTTTTGCTTCTTCTTCAGTTAAATGGCTAATTTGCATCCATGCATTTGTTTTAAAAGCATTACGCAAATCGTTATTATTTAAATGTCTAAATTGAAAAGTGCCTTGTGTGGCTTGTTTGTAAAAAGCATAAATTCGCAACATCACATCTTGAGGTAGTTGCTCCTTCATATTTGAAGCATTTTCAAATGCTTCTTGAAAACGACTATCTAAATCTTTTTCACTCATGCTTTATTTTTTGGCTAGGACAGTTTCACCACCTTTCACCACTTGATTAAGCGATACATTAAGATCTGTTCCCAAAGGTAAATATAAATCTACTCTAGAACCAAATTTTATAAAACCGGCATCATGTCCTTGCTTTACGTGCGTGCCTACTTTTGCGTAATTCACAATTCTTCGAGCTAAAGCACCTGCAATTTGACGATATAAAATTTCGCCAAAAATTCTATTTTCTATAACCACAGTAGTTCTTTCATTTTCAGTACTCGCCTTTGGATGCCAAGCTACTAAATATTTTCCCGGATGATATTTACTAAAGTTGATTTTTCCATTTACGGCATATCGGGTAACGTGAACATTTATTGGTGACATAAAAATAGAAACCTGAAGACGTTTGTCATTAAAATATTCTGATTCAAAAACTTCTTCAATAACAACCACTTTTCCATCTACCGGTGCAATTACATGATTGTCATCGTTTTGGGTATATCTTTTCGGATTTCTAAAAAATTGTAAAACCAAAATTAAAAGAACCAGTCCAATAATTTGAACGGTCATTCTTAACCAAGTTAAACCAATAAATTCATCTGCCAATAAAACTAGGGCTGCTACAAAAACGGTAGTGCCTAAAATAATTTTTGCTCCTTCTTTATGAAACATACTTTAAAATTTGATAATATAAAAAAATGTAAGGGGCTACATAAATGATGCTATCCAAGCGATCCAAAAGGCCACCGTGTCCTGGCATAATTTTGCCACTGTCTTTTACCCCGGCAATTCTCTTGAATTTAGATTGAATTAAATCACCCAATGTTGCAAATATACTAACTAATATGGCTATTCCTATCCAAATATTTACATTTGAAGTTTCAATATAGTGTTTAGCAATTAAAAAACTCATGCCAACACTAAAAAGAAGTCCGCCAAAAAATCCTTCTATTGTTTTTTTGGGAGAAATTCGCTCAAATAATTTATGTTTTCCAAATGATTTTCCAACCACATAAGCAAAGGTATCGTTGGTCCAGATCAATACAAAAATACCAATTAATATTTTGGGATTATAGCCTTTTACTCCAATAGGAATTTTTGTGATGATAATAAATGGAATAATGATATACCCAATTAAATATATCCATTTTTCAAGAGAAGATATTTTTTTTTCTTTTTTGTAAAATAAAAAAAACAATAATTTGACAGAAACAAAAAAACAACAAAATGTTAATATACTGTCGTAAATAGGTTTAAAATTTGATTTATAAAAGATAGAAAATCCAACAATTGCCAATATTAAAGGAATGATGAAATGTAGTTTTACCAATTTACAAAATTCTAATACACCAATGGCCATAAAAAGTCCAAATAACCATAAAAAGGTAGTTTCAGAAAATAATATACAGCTTAATAGTAAAAGAATGTAAACTGCTCCCGATAATGCTCTTGTAAGCGTTTCATTCATCTTAAAGATCTTCTAAAAGCAATAAGTATAGATTCTTGGCTGCACTACCATAATGAAGAAAGTCTTCTTCTTTTGCCTTTTCAAAATATTTTATGGTAGTAATGTTAGTAGGATAATCTTTTTCGTAACGTTTTTTGATTTCTCTTAAACCGTCGCTTTTACTTTCTAATATTTGACTGGTTGTAGCAAAAACAACAATATTGGCTGGCAATTCGTTTGGTTTATTTTGTTTTATTTGATTAGAAGTTAATAAAACGGAGCCTTCGTCTGCAATTAAATTTTCACAACTGGCCAATAAAAATTTTGGAGAGGTAACATTTTTATAAGTTAGTTTATTATCATCTAAAAAATGAAATAGCTTTGGTTCATAACATACGGCTTCACATTCAAACCAATCGTTTTCTTCTAAAATATTTAACAATTGTTCGTTTACTTCCTCTAAATTCTCGCAATAAAGAAATTTACCTCCATTTTTTTTAAAATTGAAAGTGAATAACTCATCTACCGGAATTTTAATTTCGGGATTAAACGGACTCGCTTCTTTCTCTTTTTTGTCATCAGAAGCGTCATTTCCTGACCCAAACAGCTTTTTGAAAAGACTCATATAGTTTTGAACAATTCTTCTTATGTTATGGAAATCGTTCAAAGATAAAAAAAACTCCTTTCAAAATCATAATGAAAGGAGTTTTTTTGATTTTTTTAAAAATCTTCTGATGTTTTTATTCGCCAACAGAAACATGAGCTTCATTTTCAAATGGACGTTTTCCGAAAATCATTTCTAAATCGTCTTTGAAAATCACTTCTTTTTCAATTAAAATATCCGCTAAGCGAATTAACTTGTCTTTGTTATCTTCTAATAATTGTATAGCTCGTTGGTACTGACTCTCTATTAAAGTTGAAATTTCTTTATCAATGGTGATGGCTGTTTCTTCAGAATAGGGTTTCGAGAAATTATACTCACTTTGACCCGAAGAATCATAATACGTAATATTACCTAATTTGTCATTCAAACCATAGATGGTAACCATTGCTCTTGCTTGCTTAGTTACCTTTTCTAAATCACTCAATGCTCCTGTTGAAATTTTATTAAAAATAACCTTTTCAGCAGCTCTTCCTCCCATAGTTGCACACATTTCATCCAACATTTGCTCCGGGCGAACAATTAATCGTTCTTCCGGTAAATACCAAGCAGCACCTAAACTTTGTCCTCGAGGAACAATTGTAACTTTTACTAAAGGAGCAGCATGTTCCAACATCCAACTTACTGTAGCATGGCCGGCTTCATGCGTGGCAATAGCTCTTTTCTCATCTGGAGTAACTATTTTATTTTTCTTTTCTAAACCTCCTACAATTCGATCAACTGCATCAAGAAAATCTTGTTTGTCAACTGCTTTCTTGTTGTTTCTAGCTGCGATTAAGGCTGCTTCATTACAAACATTTGCAATATCTGCACCGGAAAAACCCGGGGTTTGTTTCGCTAAAAAGTCGGTATCCAAACCTTCTTCTTTTTTCAAAGGACCTAAATGCACCTCAAAAATTTCTTTACGTTCTCTAATATCCGGTAAGTCAACATAAATTTGTCTGTCAAAACGTCCGGCACGCATCAATGCTTTATCTAACACATCAGCACGGTTGGTAGCAGCTAATACAATCACGTTTGTATTGGTGCCAAATCCGTCCATTTCTGTCAATAATTGATTCAGCGTATTTTCTCTTTCGTCATTAGAACCAGAGAAATTATTTTTTCCTCTCGCACGACCCACTGCATCAATTTCGTCAATAAAAATGATGGAAGGTGATTTGTCTTTAGCTTGTTTGAATAAATCTCTTACACGAGAAGCTCCAACACCCACAAACATTTCCACAAAATCAGAACCGGATAATGAGAAAAAAGGCACTTTTGCTTCTCCTGCAACCGCTTTAGCTAACAAAGTTTTTCCTGTTCCGGGAGGGCCAACTAATAAGGCTCCTTTAGGTATTTTTCCACCTAAACTGGTATATTTTTCTGGGTTTTTCAAGAATTCTACAATCTCTTGCACTTCTTCTTTAGCACCTTCTAAACCGGCAACATCTTTAAAAGTTACTTTCACATCCGTTTTTTCATCAAAAAGTTTTGCTCTTGATTTTCCAATGTTGAAAATTTGTCCACCGCCACCTCCGGCACCACCACCCGACATTCTTCGCATGATGATAATCCAAATGACAACTATTAAAATGATGGGTAATAAATTTAGGAAAATACCTGACCAATTGTTTTTAACTAAAAAGTTATAATCATTGATTTTGTTTTCCTTTTTAGCATTTTCCAACTTTTCTTGGAATAATTTTTCTTCACCAATACTCGGTAAAAGATAGTGAGCACCTGTATTTTCACGTCCTAAAACATCTTTTACTACACCTTTGTGCTTGGCATCTTTAAGGACATCTTTTTTAATGTAAATTTCTGCTTCGCTAACGTTTTCACCTTTATTGTACACTAAAACTTTCTCTATTTCACCATTTTCTAAATATTCATTAAATTTTGAAATGGATAATTTTCCGGGTTCCTGAAAAGAACTTCCACCGGAAATTACACTAATAAATACAAAAATTCCGGCAACTATAAAATAAATGAGCCAGGGGTTAAATTTGAATTTGTTTGGGTTTGGAGTAGAATTATTTTCTTTAGCCATTAGTTATTTTCTTCTTTAGCAATTTTTAATTTTTATTTGGAATGGTTGTAATTTTAGCATCACCCCATAAACCTTCAATATTGTAAAATTCACGAACGTGTTTCTGAAAAACATGTACCACAATGTCAATATAATCCATCAAAACCCATTCAGCATTGTCTGTTCCTTCAACATGCCAGGGTTTATCTTTTAATTCTCGCGATACTAATTTTTGAACTGAATTGACAATGGCATTCACTTGTGTATTTGAATTTCCGTTGCAAATGATAAAATAATCACAAACTGTATTTTCAATCTCTCTTAAATCTAAAATGTCGATATCATTTCCTTTAACTTCTTCAATTCCTTTGATGATGGTTACCAACAACTCGTCATTACTTACTTTTTTTTTCGCCATTTAATTGTTAAATATTTTCGCAAAGTTATCAAATTTTGTGTTTATTTTTGAGCCTTAACACAACTTTAGATTCTTTTTATTTTATTTAGATGAATATCATCAAACTCAGTGCCATTCCTTCAACAAATGAACACCTAAAACAATTGGTTGCAAAACAAGTTGTTGATAATTTTACGGTAGTATGGGCTTTACATCAAACTACCGGTAAAGGACAAATGGGTTCAACATGGAATGTTGAAAATGGTAAAAATTTGACAATCAGTATATTGGTTAAGGATTTGATAGTTGATGTTCAACAATTATTTACGCTAAATATTGTTGTTTCTTTAGCCGTTATTTCGGTTTTAGAAAATGAAAAAATTCCTCATTTATCCATTAAGTGGCCAAACGACATTATGTCAGGTAATTATAAAATAGGAGGAATTTTAATTGAAAATAGTATTAAAACAAATGGCGAAGTGCTCTCTGTGATTGGAATTGGATTGAATGTAAATCAACTTTTTTTTGAAAATCTTCCTAATGCTTCTTCTTTGTTAAAAATTACGGGATTAGAATACGATTTAGAACATTTGTTAAATAAAATTTTGTCCGCTCTCCAATTTTATATCGCTCAAATGAGAGTGGAAGCGTCTTCCATTTGGAAAATGTACCATGAAAAATTATTCAAAATAGGTGTTCCTGCACCTTTTGAAAAACCTTCCGGAGAAAAATTTATGGCGATTATTCAAAAAGTTACTCCTGATGGTCGATTAGAACTTTTACAAGAAAATGATGAGTTGGTGCATTTTGATGTGAAAGAAGTGAAATTATTGTATTAAAAAAAACCACGCTTTTTCAAACGTGGCTCTTTCATCAACAACTAAACTAAAATTGATTAAAAACAGTAACTGTTTTCAGCTACTAATTTGGCCGTAATGGTTTCTCTTAAACCAACAATATTCGGCATGTTGGTGTATTTGGTGAAACGACGTAAGCCCATTAACATCATGCGTTGTTCATCGCCTTCGGCAAAAGAAATGATGCTTTCTTTTCCTTTTTGAGATACAACGTCAACGGCTTTGTATAAATACAATTTGGCCATTGCAATTTGTTCTGTAGCTTTTTCTTCGCCTACTTTTTTAGCTAATTTTTCAGTTCGTAAAACGGTACTTTCTGCCATGTAAATTTCAATCAACATATCGGCTGCAGCCATCAATAATTGTTGGTGAGCATCCAAATCCATTCCGTATTTTTGAACGGCAGCTCCGGCAACCATTAAAAAGGCTTTTTTCAATTTGGCCACCATTTCTTTTTCTTCAGAAAATAATTCTGAATAATCAGGTGTGTCAAACGATGGAATTCCCATTAATTCTTCTTGCACTTTCATGGCCGGACCTAATAAATCCACATGACCTTTCATGGCTTTTTTGATTAACATTCCTACCGAAAGCATACGGTTAATTTCGTTTGTTCCTTCGTAAATTCTGGCAATACGGGCATCTCTCCAAGCACTTTCCATCGGAGTGTCTTCTGAGAATCCCATTCCGCCATAAATTTGAATTCCCTCATCGGCACAATTTTGAACATCTTCCGAAACGGCAACTTTAAGAATTGAACATTCGATAGCAAATTCTTCCACACCTTTTAATTCCGCTTCTTGATGCGTTGCACCTTCTGCTTCACGGATTTTAATTCGGTTTTCAATGTCTTTTGCCGCACGATACGTCGCACTTTCTCCTACATAAGCCGAAGTTGCCATTTCCGCTAATTTATAACGAATAGCTCCAAATTGAGCGATTGGCGTGTTGAACTGAATTCTTTCATTGGCATAATTGATTGCGTTTGAAGTCACACGACGTTGAGCATCCAAACAAGCGGCTGCCAATTTGATTCGGCCTACATTTAAGGCATTCATCGCAATTTTGAATCCTTCACCACGAGCAGCCAACATATTTTCAACCGGAACTTTGGTATCTGAAAAGAATACTTGACGCGTAGAAGAAGCACGAATCCCCAATTTGTGTTCTTCTTCGTTCATCGTGATTCCGTTGGATGGATCATTTTCTACAATAAATCCAGTGATGTTTTTATCGTCTTCAATGCGAGCAAAAACAATAAATAACGAACAAAAACCGGCATTCGAAATCCACATTTTTTGTCCGGTGATTTTGTAATATGTTCCGTCTTCGGATAAAACAGCTTTTGTTTTTCCGGAATTTGCATCAGAACCTGCTCCCGGTTCAGTCAAACAATACGCTCCAAACCATTCACCTGAGGCTAATTTTGGAACATATTTTTTCTTTTGTTCTTCGGTTCCGTAAAGTGTAATTGGCATGGTTCCAATTCCGGTGTGAGCTCCAAAAGCAGTGGAAAACGAACCGGTTGCACCCGAAATGTAATCGCATACTAAACAGGTATCCACAAATCCCATTCCCATTCCGCCATACGCTTCAGGAACGGCAACGCTTAAAAAGCCCATTTCTCCGGCTTTACGCATCATTTCTTCTGTAAAGGCATAATCTTTCTTTTCAAATCGGTCTTTGTTAGGCCAAATTTCTTTGTCTACAAATTCTTTTACCGAATCACGCATCATGATTTGCTCTTCTGAGAAATCTTCGGGTGTGAATACATTTTCACATTTGGTTTCTTTGACTAGGAATTGTCCTCCTCTTGTTATGTCTTCCATAATTAGTTTTTTAATCTTTTATTTTTTGAACACAGATTTAAAAAAATTAGAGAAATTTTTAAAATTTTATAAATTTCTTAAATCTGTGTTCTATTGTTTTTTAGTTATATCAATTCAAAAATTCCAGCACTTCCTTGACCCGTTCCCACACACATACTCACAATTCCGTATTTACTGCCACGCAAACGCATTTCATCAAACAATTGAACCGATAATTTTGCACCCGTACAACCTAGTGGATGACCCAATGCAATGGCTCCACCATTCACGTTTACGATGTCGGGATTTAACCCTAATTCACGAACTACAGCTAAGGATTGTGACGCAAAAGCTTCGTTTAATTCAATTAAATCAATATCATTTAAAGTTAAACCGGCTTGTTTTAAGGCTTTTGGAATGGCTTTTACCGGACCGATTCCCATTATTCTGGGTTCAACTCCAGCTGATGCGAAATTGACTAAGCGAGCAATAGGTTTGATGCCTAATTCGTTTATTAATTCTTCACTCATGATTAACACGAAAGCCGCACCATCACTCATTTGCGATGAATTTCCTGCTGTAACTGAACCATCAGCAGCAAATACAGGTTTCAATCTGCTTAATGCTTCTTTGTTGGTATCCGCACGTGGTCCTTCGTCTTTGGTAACGGTATAGGATTTGGTTTCTTTTTTTCCGTTTTCATTCAAAAAAGTTTGCTCAACCGTAATTGGAACGATTTGTTTGTCAAATTTTCCTTCTGCTTGAGCTTTTAAAGCTTTTTGGTGGGAATGATAAGCAAATTCATCTTGATCTTCACGCGAAACATTGAATTGTTTTGCCACCGCTTCTGCAGTCAAACCCATTCCCCAGTAGTAATCTTCGTTTCCATTTGCCGCAACGGAATAATCCGGTGTTGGTTTGTAGCCACCCATCGGAATAAAACTCATGCTTTCGGCTCCTCCCGCAATGATACAATCTGCCATTCCGGATTGAATTTTTGCAGTTGCCATTCCAATTGTTTCCAAACCTGAAGCACAATAACGATTCACCGTTACACCCGGAACATCAGTTACTTTTAATCCCATCAAAGAAATTAAACGACCTACGTTTAAACCTTGTTCGGCTTCGGGCATGGCGTTACCCACCATCACGTCGTCGATGCGTTTTTTGTCAAAATCGGGAAATTGAGCCATCATGTATTCGATAGTCTCTGCGGCTAATTCGTCAGGTCTTTTAAATCTGAAGACACCTTTTGGTGCTTTACCAACGGCGGTACGAAATCCTGATACTATATATGCTGTTTTCATAATTTTATATTTTTTTGAACACAGATTTTTAAAATTTTAAAAATTTCTATAATTTTTTTAATCAGTGATCTATCATTTATGTTTAGTTACGTAATGGCTTTCCTTTGGTTAACATGAATTGTATTCTCTCCAATGTTTTGCGTTCAGTACAAAGCGATAAAAATGCTTCTCGTTCAATATCCAATAAATACTGCTCACTCACTAATGTTGGTTCTGATAAATCACCACCTGCCATGACATACGCTAATTTGTTGGCAATTTTTCTGTCGTGTTCCGAAATGTATTTTCCGGCTTGCATTTGGTCGGTACCCACTAAGAACATTCCCAACGCTTGTTTTCCTAACACTTTAATGTCTTTGCGTTGAATCGGTTGAGTGTAGCCTTGTTCTGCCATTTGCAAAGCAATTTGTTTGGCTACTGCAATTTGTCTGTCGCGATTCACCACCACAATATCTTTTCCTTTTTGAAGAATGCCGAAGTCAAAGGCTTCATAAGCGGAAGTCGCTACTTTTGCCATTCCAATGGTTAAGAAATATTCTTGCAAAACATTCAATTCCACATCGTTTTTGCGGAATAAATCAGCGGCACGCAAGGTCATTTCTTTCGAACCACCGCCACCTGGAATAACTCCAACACCAAATTCTACTAAACCAATGTAGGTTTCTGCAGCAGCTACCACGCGGTCGGCATGCATCGTCATTTCGCAACCACCACCCAATGTCATGCCATGTGGAGCAACGACAACCGGAATAGAGGAGTAGCGGCAACGCATCATCGTGTCTTGGAACATTTTGATGGCCATGTTCAATTCATCATATTCTTGTTCAACAGCCATCATGAAAATCATTCCGATGTTGGCTCCCACAGAGAAATTCGCTCCTTGGTTACCGATAACCAAACCATTGTATTCTTTTTCAGCTAAATCAATGGCTTTGTTGATGCCTTGTAAAACGCCACCACCAATCGTATTCATTTTGGAATGGAATTCTAAATTCAAAATTCCGTCACCTAAATGATGAATCGTAGCATCCGAATTAGCCCAAACTTTTTGGCTTTCTCTAATGTTGTCAAGAATGATAAATGCATCCTGACCCGGAATTTTCTCTTGTGATTTTGTTGGAATGTTATAAAAATAAGTGGCTCCATTTTTTACGGTGTAGAAAGAAGCGTTTTCAGATTTCACCATTTCAGTGACCCAAGTGGCCGGTTCATATCCTTCTGCACGCATCATTTCAATTCCTTTGGCTACACCAATGCTATCCCAAATTTCAAATGGACCATTTTCCCAACCGAAACCGGCTTTCATGGCATCATCAATTTTATATAGTTCGTCTGATATTTCAGGAATTCTATTGGAACAATAGGCAAACATGGCGGCAAAATTCTTTCTGTAAAAATCACCTGCTTTGTCTTTTCCTTTCACCAAAACACGGAAACGATCAATTGGTTTGTCGATGGTTTTGGTTAATTCTAAAGTGGTAAAAGATGCTTTTTTATTAGGTCGGTATTCCATCGTATCCAAATCCAACGATAAAATATCCTTATCTACTTTTTTATAAAATCCTTGTTTGGTTTTGCTTCCCAACCATTTATTCTCCATCATTTTATCAATGAAAGCAGGGAGTTTAAACAAGTTGTGAGCTTCATCATTCGGGCAATTTTGGTAAATTCCGTTTGCCACGTGAACCAAGGTATCTAAACCAACCACATCAACCGTTCTAAAGGTTGCCGATTTTGGACGACCAATTACCGGTCCGGTTAATTTATCCACTTCTTCAATGGTTAAGCCCATTTCTTTCACTTGGTGAAATAGACTCATAATGCCGAAAATACCAATTCGGTTACCGATGAAGGCCGGAGTATCTTTGGCAACAACCGATGTTTTTCCTAAAAATTGAGAACCATAATTGGTTAAGAAATCTAAAACGGTTTGACTTGTTTTTGGTCCCGGAATGATTTCAAACAATTTCAAATAACGAGCCGGATTGAAGAAATGTGTTCCGCAGAAATGCTGTTGAAAATCCTCTGAACGTCCTTCGCTCATGAATTGAATTGGAATTCCAGAAGTATTGGAAGTCACCAATGTTCCCGGTTTTCTATATTTATCCACTTGTTCGAAAACGAGTTTTTTGATATCTAAACGTTCCACCACCACTTCAATAATCCAATCGACAGATGCGATTTTCGGCATATCATCCGTAGTATTACCGGTGGTGATTCGGTTGGCTAATTTTTGACTGTAAATAGGCGAGGGGTTGGACTTTAATGCATTCGTTAAACTGTCATTTACGATGCGGTTGCGAACTGCTTTACTTTCTAAAGTGAGTCCTTTTTTTTCTTCCGCCTCAGTCAAAGCATTGGGAATGATGTCTAACAAAAGTACTTCCACACCAATGTTGGCAAAATGACACGCAATACCGGAGCCCATGATTCCGGAACCGATGACAGCCACTTTTTTGATTGTTCTTTTCATTTTTTGTTTCTTATTTCTTATTGCGGGTTGATAGTTCCGCTGGTTTTTGTTTGTTTTATTTTTTTAGAACACAGATTTAAATTCGAGAAATTGAAATAATAATCAATTCAATTTTAAAGATTTTAGAAATTTCTTTAATCTGTGTTCTGTATGTAAATTTATTTTTGGAACACAGATTTGAAAAATTGAAGAAATCTAAACGATATAGTCTATTTTCTTTTTTCTATATTCTATTCTCTATTTAAAAAATCTTCTTCTCATTAATCAACTCCGTAATTACCTCTGCTACTTCAATAAAATTCTGTAATTTTTCATCCGATACATTTTGACGGATGACTTCATTGAATTTCAATACGGTATTTCTGGATAATTCTCTTTTCTCTTTGCCTAATTCAGTCAAATAAATAAGAACCCCACGGCCATCATCCGGATTTTTTTTGCGGATGATTAGTCCTTTTTCTTCTAATGTTTTAAGCGTTCGGGTTAAACTGGTTGCTTCCATTCCCATACGGTTACTGATGTAGGAGGAAGGTGTTCCTTCTTCTTTGTCAATGCTAAGCAACGCAAATCCAATTGCCATTGAACCGTCGAATTTGGAAGCTTCTTCATTGTACATTCTGGCAACCGATTGCCAAGTCGCTCGAAGAATATAATCTATCGTTTTATCTTTCATATTTTACGCAAACGTTTTCAAAGATAATAAAAATTTATTATGCACGCATAGTATTTTTTAAAATTTAACATTTTTGTAAAATTGGAAGGATAATAAAAGAAGAAATAATAAAGAAATATAATTGTGAATAGAAATTTGAATTGGAAATAATGAGTAGATACCTCTTATAATACTTTATTAATTAACAAATCATCATTAATCTACAAGATATTCAAATCAATTGAGAAATATTATTATTTCAAAAATGACAGAATGTAAATTAAAAAAAAATGAAATTTTATTTCCCGATACAGAAATTCGCAAAAATATTCCCCAACAACTCATCATTGGTTACTTCTCCGGTAATCTCACCAAAGTGATATAAAGCTTCGCGAATATCGATTGCCATCAAATCAGAGGAAAGATTGCTTTCCAATCCCCATTTCACTTTCTGAATTTCTTCTAAGGCTTTTAACAAAGAATCATAATGACGTGAGTTCGTTACAATTGTTTCGTTGTTACGTAAAGCACCCGTGTTCACAAAAGAGAGTAGAGTTTGTTTGAGTTCATCGATACCGATGTTGTTTTTCGCTGAGATGAAAAGTATTTGCTGTTGTCCGCTGTCGGTTGTCAGTTCCGTTTCTAACTTTTTTATCATTTCAGATGAAAGGAGGTCTTTTTTATTTATAATGGTGAGCAACGTTTTATGAGGATATTTGTTTTTTATCTGTTCAATATCACTTTTCAACTTTTCAACCGATAACTGTGAACTGACAACTGACAACAGAGAACCGACAACTGACAACAGAGAACTGTCAACCAAATACAACACCACCTGAGCCTGCTCAATCTTCTCAAACGTCTTTTTGATGCCAATGCTCTCTACATGGTCAGTCGTGTCACGAATTCCTGCCGTGTCGATGAATCGAAAACCTATGCCTTCAATTACTAATTCATCTTCGATGGTGTCGCGAGTGGTTCCTGCGATATCAGAAACAATTGCTCGTTCTTCATTTAATAGTGCATTGAGTAGGGTAGACTTACCCACATTTGGTTCGCCTACAATGGCAATTGGAATACCGTTTTTGATCACGTTACCAACAGCAAATGAATCAATTAATCGTTTCAATACAAATTCAATACGAATTAAAAGGTCTTTAAATTGGGTTCGGTCGGCAAATTCAACATCTTCTTCGGCAAAGTCTAATTCTAACTCTATTAACGACGCAAAATTTAAGAGTTCTTGACGTAAGTTGGCAATTTCGTTGCTAAAACCGCCTCGCATTTGTTGCATAGCAATTTGATGCGATGCTTCGTTGTCGGAAGCAATTAAATCCGCAACTGCTTCGGCTTGCGATAAATCTAATTTGCCATTCAAAAAAGCCCGTAAGGTGAATTCTCCCGGTTGAGCCATTTTGGCACCGTTTCGCAACAAAAGTTGAATGATTTGTTGTTGAATAAATGTAGAACCGTGACAGGATATTTCTACCACATCTTCGCCGGTGTATGAATTTGGATTTTTGAAAACTGAAACCAAAACTTGGTCATACGTTTTTCCATTTGAAACAATATGACCGAGATGAATGGTATGTGTTTTTTGCTTGGTCAAATCCTTTCCTGAAACCGAAATAAAAACGTTGGCAGCAATGGAAACGGCTTCTTTACCGGAAAGACGGATTACAGCAATTGCACCCGCACCGGATGGTGTTGCCAATGCTACTATTGTTTCAGTTGGAATCATGAAATGTTATTTTGTGCAAAATTAGTTATTTTTTTTAAGCCAATTGATTCAGAATCTTGTTATGGATTAAGCAAATCTCAATTACTGATAATTATCATGAGAAAATGACCAAAAACGGCGTAACTTTACATTATTACAATAGAAGACAACAAACAACCTATAAAAAATTACAATGATGAAAAAAATATTATTTCCAACCGATTTTTCAGAAGCTTCCATGAATGCTTTTGTATATGCTTTAAAATTAGCAGAAAAGATGAATGCAGAAGTGATTACACTTCATGCGTATGAACTTCCAAACTTGCACATGGGTGGTTTACCAACTACTCTCAAAGAAGTATATGATAGCATAGAATTAGAGAATTTTGAAAATTTCAAAGACCAAATTCCGATGTTGAGAGACATTGCTGTAAAGCAAAATTTAGAACACGTAAAAATCAATCATATCCTAAAACACGGTGATTTAATTTGGGTGATTAAACAAGTGGTGAAAGAAGAAAACATTGATTATGTGGTAATGGGTACAAAAGGTGCTTCCGGTTTAAAAGAAACGTTCCTGGGCTCAAATGCCGGTAGTGTTATTACAGAGTTAGATAATTTTGTGATAGCTGTTCCTGATGAGGCAAATTATGAAGGAATTAAAAACATTGTTTTTTCTACCCGATTTAGAGAAAAAGATTTTAAAGCATTGAAAAAAGTGATTGAATTGTCAAAATTATTTGATGCCCATGTACATTGTGTATATGTAAAAACAAAAAAATCTGACGTGAATCCGGTTGTCATTGAAGATTGGAAGTTTTTATTAAAAGACGAAAAAGTGAGTATTCATGTTATTGAAGCAGAAGATGTAAAACAAACCATTTTGAATTTTGTTCAGGCATATGAAGTGGATATGTTGGCCATGCTAAATTATAAACGTGGATTCTTCGAAGAGCTTTTCCGCCAAAGTTTAACTCAAAAGTTGTCTTATCACGTTGAGGTCCCACTTTTAGTGATTCATGAAAATGTTTTATAAATAAAAAATCCGAAGTTTAACTTCGGATTTTTTTTAATTTATTATTGAACGCTTAATTCTTCTGGTTTAGAAGCTATTTTCACTCCCGGAAGTTTAATTGGTGCTCCAACTTGTGCCAAGAAACTACCGTTTACTTCACCTTTTTTGTAAGTTGTAAAACCAATTCTGTATAATCCCATCACAAGTGATTTTGTAGGATTTCCGGTATCACTAGTGATTCTCATTAATGAATTGTATTTGCTTCCTGATGGTTGAGCAGGCATTTCACTAGAATCATCATTTGACTCAATTGAAATCCATTTTGTTGTTTTGATTTTAGATTTAATATCGTCTAATTTCAAAATACTTTCTGCTCTTTCAAAAGTTATCCATGTGTCAAAATAGCTTTTAGTATCGGCAACATTGGCAGTAAAATCTGCTGAAACCATATCCGTTGCACCTGGTTTCATTCCTTCCGGAACAGGAGAAATCATTCGAATTCCAATCTCAGGAGCTGCAATAGGAACCCAAACATAAACATAATACATCTTTTTTCCATTGACTACTTCGTCTGGAGCAGCACCAGGTTTAATAAAACCAAAATAATTGGACATTTCAGTGTAAGGTACACGTACTTCTTTACCCATTAAACTTTTTTTACCCAAATCAGCTCCAAATTTATCAAGCTTTTGAGCAGTTGCATTGATAGCGAAACTAAGACAGATTATCGCTGCTAAAACATTTTTTTTCATTATTTATTGATTATTGATTATTCCTACTCTTTTACGGATTTTCGGTTCCTCCGAATGGTAAATTACTTGAAATTATTTCATAAAAAAAAATCGTATTGATAAAACAACACGATTTTTTATAAAAAGTTAGATAAAACATTAGTTATTCAACATTACCGGCATTACCAACATGGTAATGATTTCTCCGTCGTCTAACCCATCAACAGGAGTTAAGATTCCGGCACGGTTAGGTAAAGACATTTCCAATTGAATTTCATCTGATTGTAAATTTGTCAACATCTCCGTTAAAAAACGAGAGTTGAATCCGATTTGCATATCATCTCCTTGATAATCACAAGTCAAACGCTCTTCTGCTTTGTTAGAATAATCAATATCTTCAGCGGAAATATTTAATTCTGTTCCTGCAATTTTTAAACGAATTTGATGGGTCGTTTTATTTGAAAAAATCGCTACACGACGTACTGAATTTAAAAATTGTGTTCGATCAATTAATAATTTGTTTGGGTTTTCTTTCGGAATAACCGCTTCGTAGTTTGGATATTTTCCGTCAATTAAACGACAAACAAGCATGTAATTATCAAATGAAAATACTGCATTACTGTCATTGTATTCAATTTTTACTTCACTATCTGATGTTCCTAAAATACCTTTTAAAATATTCAATGGTTTTTTAGGCATAATAAAATCAGCTACTTGAGAAGCTTTTACATCCGTTCTGGAATATTTAACCAATTTGTGAGCATCGGTGGCCACAAAAATCAATCCTTCAGGTGAAAATTGAAAAAATACTCCCGACATTACAGGGCGTAAATCATCGTTACCGGCTGCAAAAATCGTTTTACTGATGGCAGTTGCCAAAACTTCTGCGGGAACAAGTGTAGAAGAAGGATCATCTAATACTACTGCTTTTGGAAATTCTTCTCCGGCAGCGTAAGCCAGAGCATATTTACCAGAATTAGAACTGATTTCAATTGTATTATTTTCTTCTACTGTAAAGGTCAACGGTTGTTCCGGAAACGTTTTTAAAATTTCTAATAATAATTTTGCTGGTACTGCTACACTTCCTTCACTTTTACTGTCAATATCTAAGGTAGCAGACATAGTTGTTTCTAAATCTGATGCAGAAACAACTAAACTGTTTTGGTTTAATTCAAATAAAAAATTGTCCAAGATTGGTAAAGTGTTACTACTGTTAATCACACTTCCAAGCACTTGTAATTGTTTTAATAAATACGAACTCGATACTATAAACTTCATTTCGGTTTTTTATTTTATATCCTACAAATATAATGGGAACTATTGAATTTAAAAAATGGAATTTATTAACATTATCTGGCGTAGGTTTTTTTACGCCAAAAGATAAAGGCTAATGCAAACAATAACAAGAGTATTAAAGGCAGTCCAACTGTTAACAATTGAATGGAATGATAGTCTTGGTTCACTTTTTCTTTATCTAAAAATGCCAATTTTACTTCTTTGTTTCGAATGTTGATAAGTCCATTGTCATCCAATAAATAATTCATGGCATTTAATAAAAATTCTTTGTTGCCATACACTTGTTGGGTCCATTGATCAATTCCACCCAACAATGGTTTTTTATTAACGTAAGAATAATTAATGATGTCACCATCGGCAATCACAATCATTTTGTTATCCTTTCCGCTTTCAAGATGAGTTGGGGCTGAAAAAGGTCTCACACGGTTTTTAAATGCTGAGGTAAAGGAACCTTCTAATAAAACGCCAAGTGGTAAATTTCCTTTCGTAAAATCTTGTTCGTCAACACCTTCCATGAATTCATATAAATTGATTTCTAAAGGTGTTCCAATCGCTTTTGATTGTGGCGAACTTTTTAAAAGGATGGTTTTTTTAATGCCGTTTTTTAACGTGTCAATGGTATTGGCAAATTCTAATTTAACCAAATTGATATTGTTATTAATGGCATGATTATTTTCTGATTTAATAATGGGCGAATACAACCAATCAATCGGCACATCTCCTTGTTCAGATTGAGCCGTGACAGGGGTTGAAAGTAAATCTTGAACCAAATTATAATTGATGCGAACCCCGTATTTGAAAAATAAATCATCCACATTCAATTCTCTTGGAAATGCTAATGAAGCATTGTTTTTGTTTTGTAAGGAATCAATATCCGCAATCACTTTATCCATTAGCCACATGCTTTTTCCGCCATTCATGATATATTGGTCCAAAATATATTTTTCATTATCTGAAAATGCTTCTGTAGGTTTTACAATCAAAGCGGCATCAAATCGTTTTAAATTTTCTAAAACCTTATTCGGATTATCTTGCAAAGAATCAAAATTGAATTCGCCTAATTGATAATATTCTTTCAAATTCAATAAACAATCGGCTTGGTATTTATCAGCCATTTGTCCGTTACCTTTTAAAATGGCAATTTTTTTCTTTTCTTTTTTGGTTATTTTGGTCAAAGCATCTGCAAAAGCAAATTCAAGTAATTGTACCGAACTATTGATGTTTTCAGCTGGTGTATTTCCGAAATTATTAATCAATAAGGGCACACGAACAGATTTTTCTCCTTGATTGGCAATTGCCCATGGAAAAATTTGGATGATTTCCTTTTTTCCTTTTTGAGTACTGTTGATATTGGTAGGTAAGAAACCAAGATTTGTTAATTCTGCAATGTATTGTTGAGCATTGTTCTCATCTTCCAACGGATTGGTAAACTGAAATATCAAATTGGAATTATAACTGCTAAACTCCTCTAATAATTGTCTGGTTTCATTTTGTAACCGTTTGAATTCCGGTGGAAAATTTCCATCCAAAAAAACATCAATAAACAAAGGTTCATCAATACTTTTTAGGAGTTCAATAGTGCTATCTGAAAGCGTATAGCGTTTATCATCCGTCAAGTCAAATCGTTTAAAATAAAAATGCCCAACGATATTGATAGCTACTAACATCCCGAAAAGCGACAAAAAAGAAAGAAGATTTTTTTTAGTATTTATTTTCATTAGTTTTTTGACGTTTTAAGTTGATAAACAGTTGCAGCCAAAAAGAGTATCGATAAACTGATAAAATACAGTAAATCTCGTGTGTCAATCACACCACGACTGATGCTTTTATAGTGATAATCCATTCCTAAACCGGCAACAATAGTAGAAAAGGAAGTGAAAAAACCGGCAATACCTTCAAATCCAAAATAGAACATAAAACAAATAAAAACGGCCACAATAAAAGCTACTATTTGATTTTCAGTGAGTGTTGAAGCAAATATTCCGATAGCGGTGTAGGCACTCACCAAAAATAATAATCCAAAATAGGAACCAATAGTACTTCCCATGTCAAAACTTCCGGCAGGTGAACCATAATCAGAAATGACAAAAACGTATAAAAGAGTAGGCAAGAGTGCTATTAAAATCAATAAAAACGCTCCTAAAAATTTGCCACCAACAATTTGACGAATGGTCAAGGGTTTGGTTAACAAAAGCTCTAAAGTTCCTTGTTTTTTTTCATCTGCAAAACTCCGCATGGTAACTGCCGGAATCAAAAAAATCAACACCCATGGTGCAAGTGTGAAAAAAGGATTCAAATCGGCAAACCCGCTGTTTAAGATATTAAAATCACCTTCAAAAACCCATAAAAAGAGTCCGTTGAGCAATAAAAAAACGGCAATCACCAAATATCCGATGGGTGAACCAAAAAAAGATTTTATTTCTCTGAGAAGTATTGCTTTCATTTTTTTGTTTAAAAGTTTAAAGTTTAAGGGTTTAAAAGTTTAAGAGTTTAGAGGTTTAAAAGGGATGACTAAAAAGCACTTTTCATTTTTATGTTAAGCTAAAGATACCATTTTATCAACACTCCAAGCTTCGGGTTTGGCATTAAACAATTGTTTAGTAAATGTCCAAACTTCATCAAATAATGCCGATTGTCGATAGTTTTCTAAATCTTCCTCTGTCTCCCAATAGCTGTATGTAAAAAAAATATCCGGATTATTTTTATCCCGATACAATTCTAATAAACGGTTGCCGGGAGCATTTCGTATTTTTTCTTTCATTAATTCAAAATTGGCCAGAAAAGCTGAAACATGTTGCGGATGAAAACTCATTTTTACAATGCGTACAAACATAAATATTATTTAAAGTTAATGGTAATAGTATCGCGATAGCCAATTCCAAGCAAAGTCTGAGCACTTCCAACGGTGGAAGGATTACTTCTAAACAAAGCAATTTCTAAAAAGCCAACTTCATTGAACAACGCCAATTGTTCGCCTTCAAAATACTTAATGGGAAATTTATCTGAAACTGCTATTGCCGAATAATTGGATTGTATCGATTTGATTGGCTTGGGTTTAATATCAATTTCAAACATTCTGCCTTTACCGACTTCCATAAATTGTTTTTGGGAAATATTCACCACTACATTTCCAAAATGATCAATATAAATGACATTTCCTTTGATAGAATTTCCATCTTTGGATACAATTGGTTGTAATTCTGTAGTAGGTTTTAACTGTTGAATTTCTTTGCCAATTACGTTCAACGTTCCTCCTTTTGCTAAGTGACAGGCTACTGTTTTAAAAACATCTAAATCCGTTGCATTGGAAGGTAAACGGTCGTGAATGTTAATAACGACAATCTTTTGCGGTAAAATACGTTGCGTCAGCATACTCAAAATTCCATTGTCGGCACAAATGAAAAATTGGTCATTCCATTGCATGGCTACATGTTCGTTTTCAATATTTCGTTCAGCATCAACGCCAATCAAATGTACCGTTCCTTTTGGAAAACTACTATAAGCGGCTTGAATGATATAGCTTGCTTCGGCAGTATTAAATGGATCAATATCATGCGAAATGTCAACAATTTTAGCTTCCGGAAATTCGGTTAAGATTTTTCCTTTTAAAGCCCCAACAAAATGGTCTTTTAGTCCGTAATCTGTCGTGAGTGTAATTATTGACATTTTTTTGTTTATAACTATTCGTTAAACGTACGAAGTTTTTTGTTTAAATTTGAGTGATGCAAATCTACTAATTAAAAACTATTTTTTAATTTTAAAACTGTTGCTTTTGAACGAAAGAATTATCGAACTGCACGACATTGCCCCAAAAGAGTTTTGGGGAGCTCAAGATAGCCATCTTGAAACCATCAAAAAGTACTATCCAAAGTTAAAAATTGTTGCCCGAGGCACCACCCTAAAGGCATACGGCGAGAAGGAAGTATTAGATGAATTTGAAAACCGCTTTAACCGCTTGATGTTACATTTTACACGTTATAACAACATTGATACAAATGTAATTGACCGCGTAATTCAAAGCAACTCTCACGAGGAACACAGAATGCCGGACCACGACAAGATTTTAGTACACGGTTTAGGCGGTAAACTCATCAAAGCCATGACACCAAATCAACAAAAGTTAGTGGATTTGGTACATAAAAACGACATGGTTTTTGCTGTTGGTCCTGCCGGAACGGGTAAAACTTATACAGGTGTGGCCTTGGCTGTAAAAGCCCTCAAAGAAAAACAAGTAAAACGTATTATTTTAACACGTCCTGCGGTTGAAGCCGGTGAAAACCTTGGCTTTTTACCCGGTGACATGAAAGAAAAACTGGATCCGTATATGCAACCCTTATATGATGCTTTACGCGATATGCTACCTCCTCAAACATTGGAAGATTATATTTTGAAAGGAATCATTCAAATTGCTCCTCTGGCTTTTATGAGAGGTAGAACGTTAGACAATGCATTTGTGATTTTGGACGAAGCACAGAATTCTACACATTCGCAAATGAAAATGTTTTTGACCCGTATGGGAAAAAATGCCAAATTCATCATCACCGGCGACCCCGGACAAGTTGACTTACCAAGAAGAACTATTTCAGGATTGAAAGAAGCCTTACTCATTCTTAAAGATGTGGAAGGTATTGGCATACTATATTTGGATGATAAAGATATTGTACGTCATCGATTGGTGAAAAAAGTAATTGATGCGTATAAAAGTATTGAGAATTTAGATTAATTTATTGTTATTTATCTTCGTTAATAAACATAAACCTCATAAATAAATAACTATTTATGGGGTTTTTGATTTAAAATTTATGAAAAAAATTATTTTCATTTTAATTATCTTATTCTTAATTGTTGCGTGTTTATATAGCATTACGATTGATTTTGCTACTTCAATTATCCCAGGTTGGCATACTACAATTTATCCGGTTTGGTTAATCGTATTGGTCTTTGTTGTTTTATTTCTTATGTTTTATGGTTTGATTTACTTTTCGTATGTAAATTTTAAAAAGTTTTTATCAAAAAGAAGAAGAAACAAAATTGGTTAAATAACTGATTTTTAACAATTAAAAATAATATTAATTTTCGGCATAAATTTTGCTAAAAAGCATATCGTTTAATAGTAAAAATCAATATACAATGAAAAAGTTTATTTTAGTTTTAAGTGTATTTACAGCAAGTTTTGCATTTGCTCAACAAAAAGAAATTAATGTAACTAAAGACAATTCTTGGTTTAAAGCCGGTTTAACCGCAGGATTACCAATAGGTGATACAGCAGATTTCACTTCTTTTTCTGTAGGTGCCGATCTGCGTGGACAATATATGGTTACACCACATTTTGGTATTGGAGTAGCTTCCGGTTATAACCACTTTTTTGCAAAAGACGGAGCAGATGATTTTGGCTTAATTCCATTAGCCGGTTTTGCTCGTTATTATTTTCAAACGGAAGGCGTTTTTGTGGGTGCAGATTTAGGGTATGGATTTTTAACCAATGTAGACAATAACAGTGGTGGTATGTATATCAATCCTCAAATTGGTTACCACAATAAAAAATGGAACATTTATGGGTTCTATCAACATTCGTTTACCGAAAATGATATTGATATTCAAATGGTGGGAGTGGGTGCAACTTACAATATTATGTTTTAAAAAATAGTTAAATCATATTGAAAAGGATGGCTTAGCTATCCTTTTTTTTGTACAAAATTTTAAACTTTAAATGTAATTAAGAAGGGAAGAATCTTTACTTTTGCACCTCACAACAACACAACAATATGAACACAATTACAACGACCAACTTTACTTTTCCGGGTCAAAAATCGGTCTATCGTGGCAAAGTCAGAGAAGTGTATAACATCAATGATGAACTTTTAGTGATGATTGCTACCGATCGTCTTTCAGCTTTTGACGTAGTAATGCCAAAAGGAATACCCTACAAAGGCCAAATTCTCAATCAAATTGCTACTAAATTCATGCAATTGACGCAAGATATTGTGCCCAATTGGTTGATTGCCACACCCGATCCAAATGTAGCGGTCGGACATTTATGTGAGCCTTTTAAAGTGGAAATGGTTATTCGTGGTTATCTTTCCGGTCATGCCGCAAGAGAATATGCCGCCGGAAGACGATTACTTTGCGGAGTGGAAATGTCGGAAGGTTTAAAAGAAAATGATAAATTTCCCATACCAATCATTACCCCAACAACCAAGGCAGATAATGGTTCACACGATGAAGATATAGCTCGAGAAGCCATATTAGGTAAAGGAATTGTATCGGAGGAAGATTATATCGTTTTAGAAAAATATACAAGAGCTTTATATGAACGAGGAACTGAAATTGCTGCTTCACGCGGTTTAATTTTGGTTGATACCAAATATGAATTCGGAAAAACGAAAGACGGAAAAATTGTGTTGATAGACGAAATTCACACACCTGATTCATCTCGTTATTTTTATGCAGAAGGTTATCAAGAACGACAAGATAGAGGAGAGGAACAAAAGCAATTATCGAAAGAATTTGTCCGTCGCTGGTTAATTGAAAATGGTTTTCAAGGCAAAGAAGGTCAACAAATTCCAGATATGACGGATGATTATATCGAAACGGTTTCAGAACGCTACATCGAGTTATATGAAAATATCATTGGTGAAAAATTTGTAAAAGCAGACATAACAAATATTCATCAGCGAATTGAACAAAACGTGTTGGAATTTCTACATAAATAATTCACATTCAAAAATATACTTTTAAAAGTCAGGTTAAATACCTGGCTTTTTTTGTTAAAGATTTGTTACAAAATAAAATAGTTGTAACAATATGAAAAGACTCTCGTCTATTACTATATCAATCATCAAAAATCATCAATCATTAATCAAAAAACGAACAGTATGAAAAAAACAATCATTTTTTTAGGAGTAGCCTTGTTAGGCTTTGGTCAATTTACGTATGCTAATTCAACTTCAAAAACAGCAAACAGAGGAGAAGCCGGAATTTATGCAAAATATTATGCTACACCACTTTGTGTTGCAATAAGTAAAGGAGAAGTTGAAGTGGTTAAAAAGTTTGTTGAATACGGTGCAGACATCAATGAAAAGACAAATGGATTAACTCCATTAATGTATGCCGCCCGTTACAATCAAGTTGAAATCATTTCTTTTTTATTAGAAAAAGGAGCTGATCCTAAAATCAAAGACGAAAGAGGAAATACGGCACTTGATCATGCTATGAATTCCAAAGCAAATGAAGCTGTTACTTTGCTTAAAAGTAAATAAATTGGTTTGAGTTAGTTATAAAAAAAGCTGTAAGTTCATTACAGCTTTTTTTTGTGTTTATCGTAGAATGGTTTGTTTTCTATCCGGTCCAACAGAAACTACTTTGATAGGAACTTCTAATTCCTTTTCAATAAATTCAATATATGTTTTTAATTCTTGTGGAAGTTCGTTGTATGAAGTCATTCCCGTTAAATCAGCTTGCCAACCTTTCATTTCTTGATAAATAGGTTCAACATTTTCCGGTTCAATATTGTAGGGAAAATGACTGATTTTTTCTCCTTTATAGCGATAAGCGGTACAAATTTTTAAGGTTTTAAATCCGGATAGCACATCGCCTTTCATCATATATAAAGCCGTTACACCATTTACTTGAACGGCATATTTTAAAGCCACTAAATCTAACCAACCACAACGTCTTGCTCTACCGGTAACAGAACCAAATTCGTTTCCAACTCTTGCCATAGTTTGACCGTCTTCATCAAATAATTCGGTTGGAAATGGACCGCTACCCACGCGAGTGGTGTAGGCTTTAAAAATTCCGAAAACTTCTTTTACTTTGTTGGGAGCAATTCCCAAACCGGTACAAGCTCCGGCAGCTGTGGTATTTGAGGAAGTAACAAATGGATACGTTCCAAAATCAATATCTAATAATGAGCCCTGAGCACCTTCACATAAAATCGATTTTCCGGCTTTTATGGCTTGATTGAGATATTCTTCACTATCAATAAAAGTAAGCGTTTTTAACACTTCTATGGAAGCGAAAAATTCATCTTCCATTTCTTTTAAATCGTATTGTAAATCAACATCATAAAAGGAAATCATGGCTTCATGTTTGTCGGCCAATGAACGGTAACGTTCTTTAAAATCGGCTAGTTCAATATCGCCGATACGAATTCCGTTTCTACCGGTTTTGTCCATATACGTTGGTCCAATTCCTTTTAATGTAGAACCGATTTTTGCTTTTCCTTTAGACGCTTCTGAAGCAGCATCTAATAAGCGATGTGTAGGTAAAATTAAATGTGCTTTTCTGGAAATTAATAATTTGGATTTAACATCCATATTGAATTTTTCCAAACCTTCTAATTCTTTTTGAAATACTACCGGATCCATCACTACGCCATTCCCAATAATATTAACGGAATTTGCATGAAATATCCCGGATGGAATAGTTCGTAAAACGTGTTTAATTCCATCAAATTCTAGCGTATGGCCTGCATTTGGACCACCCTGAAAACGAGCAATAATGTCATATTTTGAAGTGAGTACATCTACAATTTTTCCTTTTCCTTCGTCGCCCCATTGTAGGCCGAGCAGTAAATCTACAGTCATTTTTGTGTGTTGTTTTGTGAGGTTTTCCTCTTTATAGTTGTGTTTAATTTGTAGTTATTGTTTTGGTAGCTTCATTCTCAACTTTCTTATTTCCATACAGATAAAGAGAATGATTGTGTATTTCAATTCCAAAAATTTCTTCAATTGTTTTTTTAATTTGCTGAATTCGTGGGTCACAAAATTCAATAACTTCTCCTGTATCCGTCATAATGATGTGATCATGTTGCTTGTCAAAATACGATTTCTCATAATGAGCTTGATTTTGACCAAATTGATGCCTTCTCACTAATCCACATTCTAATAACAATTCGATAGTATTGTAAAGCGTTGCTCGACTAACTCTGTAATTTTTGTTTTTCATTTTGATGTACAACGATTCAATATCAAAATGTTCAGAGTTGTTATAAATTTCCTGAAGTATAGCATATCGTTCCGGTGTTTTCCGGTGTCCTTTTTCTTCCAAATATTTGGTAAAAACGTTTTTTACGATATCCTGATTTTTGTTGTTTTCCATCGGATTTTCAATATCTGCAAAGATA
>JAFLBT010000100.1 GCA_017302935.1 Flavobacteriales bacterium
CGTGGGAAGTAACTGGTGAAATGCCAACTGAACCAACTGTAGCTTGTTACGAGACTGCTACTTTCAATACAACTACTTGTGCGTGGGATGTAACTGGTGAAATGCCAACTGAACCAACTCTAGCTTGTTATGAGTCAGCATCTTTTAATACAACTACTTGTTCGTGGGATGTATTTGGAGAGCAAAACGAGGCACCAATTCTTGTGAATTTGGTACAACCAACATGTAATGATGCTAATGGAAGCTTTACGATTTCGAACTATAACTCAAATTATGTTTACGTAGTTACACCTTCAAATGGTGTAAATATTGATGGTGCTAACATTACAGCTCCAAGTGGAACATACACCGTAGTAGCATTCGAAAATGGTTGTCCTTCATTGACTTCATTGAGTGTAGTGATTGATAATCAACCATCAATTATTGATGCACCAATATCATCTGGTAATATTGATGAATGTTCATTGAATCCAATTCAAACAATTACAGCTTCTGTAAGTGTACCGGATGGTGTAACAGTGGTTTGGTATGACGTTAATGGTAATGTTGTTACTGATCCTTCGTTAAGTGAAATTGGATCTGTGACCTACTTTGCAGAAGCTGTTGTAGGAACTTGTGTTAGCTCTACAAGAACTGCAGTAACCTTATCAATTTCAGATTCTGTAACTAGATTTAATCGTTATGTTGCTTGTAACAATGAAGATGATGTATCAGTTTTAGTTGATCTAAACTCTGTTGCTGGTGTAACTGGCGGAAGTTGGGTTAATCAAAATGGTGATTCAGTTTCGTCTATCTTTAATCCATTCCAAGTAGCTGTTGGTAATTATATCTTCAAATATGAATTCCTAGATGGTGATTGTTTAAAAACTATGGAAGTAACAGTTGAAGTTGATGACGATTGTGATGTATTACCATGTAGTGCAGTAAATATCTATAATGCTATGTCTCCAAATGGAGATGGCTTTAATGAATTTTTCAATATTGAAAACATTGAAAATACTGAATGTTATCCAAGCAATTCAGTTGAAATCTATAACCGTTGGGGCGTGTTAGTGTATGATGTTCAGAACTATGATAATAGTTCAAAAGCATTCCGTGGAGTTTCAGAAGGTAGAGCGACCGTTAATAAGTCTGCTGAATTACCAACAGGAACCTATTTCTATATCATTCAATATACAACAATCACAGGTGATGTTGTAAATAAATCAGGATATTTGTACCTAACAAGATAAAATTAAACTCCTGAGGGAGTAAAATCCCTCAGGTTTCTAAAAAAGAAACTAAATGAGAACAAAATTTTTATTTTTCGCTTTACTGTTAACAGGTTTTGCAGGAATTGCTCAGCAAGATGCTCAGTATACGCAATATATGTATAACACAATCAATGTCAATCCGGCTTACGCTGGATCGAGAGGAGCCATGAGTATTTTCGGCCTACATAGAACACAATGGGTAGGATTAGATGGAGCTCCCGTAACGAACGCTGTTTCTGTTAATACTCCAATTAATGAGAGTAAATTAGGTTTAGGAGTTTCATTTGTAAATGACAGAATTGGTCCAACAAATGAAAATACTATTTCAGCTGATGTTTCCTATACAGTGCCTACATCAGAAACTTTCAAACTTTCTTTTGGAGTTAAGGGTACTTTAAATATATTTAATTTAGATATTAATAAATTAAATATTGACCCAAATCAAACTGCAGATCCTCAATTACAGAATTTTAGTAACACCCTAACTCCAAATTTTGGTGCAGGAGTATATTTTCATTCTGATAAAACTTATTTTGGATTATCTGTACCTAACTTTTTTGAAACCACCCGTTACAATGACAACTCGGTTTCAGTGAATGCCGAAAGAATGAACTTTTATTTTATTGCCGGTCATGTTTTTGATTTAAGCTATAATTTAAAATTTAAACCAGCTTTAATGACTAAAGCTACAGAAGGTGCACCTCTGCAAATTGATGTTTCTGGTAACTTCTTAATCAATGAAAAATTTGTGTTAGGAGCGGCTTGGAGATGGGATGCTGCTGTAAGTGGTATGGCCGGATTCCAAGTATCTGATAGTGTCTTCATAGGATATGGCTATGACTTAGAGACGACACGTTTAAGAAATTACAATTCAGGATCGCACGAAATTTTCCTTAGATTTGAATTGTTCAAACGTCACAACAAAATTGTTTCACCTAGATTCTTCTAATAAAGCATTACGTCATGAAAATAAATTTTTTATACATTACACTGTTTAGTTTACTCACTTTTAATGCTTCTGCTCAGAAAGCCGGTGTTAAAAAAGGAGATAAAAACTATGACAAATTCGCTTATATAGAGGCAATCAAAACCTATGAGCGAATAGCAGAAAAAGGATTCAAAAATCCTGAAATGCTTCAAAAAATTGCTAACGGATATTATTACAATGCCGAATTAGTAAAAGCTGAAAAATGGTATGGTGAACTTTTTGCCATGACCGAAGAAGTTGAAGCCGAATATTATTTCCGTTATGCACAATCATTAAAATCAGTTGGTAATTATACCAAAGCGGATGAAATGATGGCAAAATTCAACCAAAAAAGCGGCAATGATTTACGAGGTCTTTTAGCAAAAGAGAAAAAAGATTATAGAGAAATAATTAAGAAAAATTCAGGCCGATATAAATTAGAAGATGCTGGAGTTAACTCTCAATATTCTGATTATGGCCCTGCGTTTTATCTAGATAAAGTAGTTTTTACTTCTACTAGAGACACCGGTAATTTTTCTAAAAGAAAACACTCGTGGACTGATCAATATTTTTCAAATTTCTATTCCGCTGATTTGAATCAAGATGGTGCATTATCTAACACTGATCGTTATGGTAAGAAACTCAATTCAAAATTCCATGAGTCAACTCCGGCTTTTACAAAAGATGGAAAAACGGTATATTTTACGCGTAACAACTTCTTAGATGGTAAAAAAGGTAAAGATGCCAATAAAGTGACTTTACTGAAAATTTATAAAGCTACTTTAGTGGATGATAAATGGACAAATATCAAAGAATTACCTTTTAACAGTGATAGCTATCAAGTTGCTCATCCAACATTAAGTGCTGATGAAAAAACATTATTCTTTGCATCTGACATGCCGGGAACAAAAGGTTTATCTGATATATTTAAAGTGGATATTTTAGGAGAAGACTCTTATGGAACACCTGTAAATTTGACTGACTTAAATACGGAAGGAAGGGAAACCTTCCCATTTGTGACGAGTGATAATGAATTATACTTTGCTTCAGATGGTCACCCAGGTTTGGGAGGATTGGATATTTTTATTTCTAAATTAGAAAAAGACGGTTCCTACAAACAAGTACACAACGTTGGTGAACCAGCCAATAGTCCGTTTGATGATTTTGCCTTAATCATTAATAAAGCAAATAAAAGAGGTTTCTTAACTTCTAATCGTCCTAATGGAGTTGGAAATGATGATATCTATAAATTCTTAGAAACAAAAGAAATAGAATTCAATTGTGAGCAAGTTCTTGTAGGTATAGTTACTGATGCTGAAACAGGTGAAATCTTACCAAACACAAAACTGACTTTATTTGATGAAAAATTCAATAAGTTAAAAGAAATTATGTCCGGTCCTGATGGTCGTTATGATTTTGGTGAAGTGGAATGTGAGAAAAAACATTATGTAAGAGCTGAAAGAGAAACCTATAACACCAAAGAAGTTCCGGTTATTATTGGTAAAGAAACTGGTTCTACTGAACTTCCAATTGAGTTAGAAACTTCTGTGAAGAAAATTCCAATTGGTGGAGATTTAGCTGATATTTTCGGAATCAATTTGATTTACTTTGATTTAGATAAATGGAACATTCGTCCGGATGCTGCAATTGACATTGCTAAAATCTTAGATGTAATGATGCAATATCCAACCATGAAAGTTGATATTCGTTCACATACTGATTGTAGAGCTTCTCACCGTTATAATGAACAATTATCTGACCGTAGAGCAAAATCTACTCGTGATTGGTTAATTAAAAACGGTATCGCTCCAGAACGCTTAACTGCTAAAGGTTATGGTGAAACTCAATTGATTAATAAATGTGCGGATGGTGTAGAATGTACTGAAGAAGAACATCAATTAAACAGAAGAAGCCAATTCATCATTACAGACCTGTAAATACTTGTTAATTATATAAAGGTGTTAAAACCGAAAACATCCCGCTAGAAATAGTGGGATGTTTTTTTTAAATTAATTGGTATTATTCTTGATATATTTATTTAAAAAAAAATGAAATACATTTTATTTTTAACTGTAATACTTCTACTCTCTTGCAAGAAGAATGAGGATTTGAAAAATTCAATAGAAGTAACAGAAGAACCAAAATCAGTTACTGAAATTTTAGGGACTTTAAATAAAAAAGACACCATTACTTTTCTAGATTTATCGAATAAGAAAATTGATAGTTTACCAGATTTATCTGAATACATTATTATCAAATTAGATCTTTCCAACAATAATTTAGATTCAATTTCAGCAGAAAAATTGCCCAAAGGTATCAAAACACTAATTGCTACAAACAATCAAATTAAGTCCTTTAAATCATTGAATTATGAAGGATTTCTTATGAAATATAAAAACTCTAATTTAAATCTTGAAGAAATTGATTTATCATTTAATAAGTTAGAAAACATTTCAATTGCAGTAAGTGATGCTAAATTACATGGAAAAGCATGTAAATTGAAAAAAGTAAATGTTTCGAATAACAATTTAAACACCATTTCATTTGGTGGAGATTTAAAATATTTAGACATCTCAAATAATCCTAAAATTATGCCTGATGTTTTTATTGAAGTTGAAAAAATTGATACGCTAATTCAGAATAATAATCCGTATAAAATAAAAACTAAACGAATACCAAAACCGGGACCAATTATTTGTTATTTTAATTAGGAAGCTAATTCCAATAATTCTCACATTGATACCGATTTGCGTAAGGGATGGAAGTGAAAAGCCCGCAGGATGCTAGTTTGTGTTTTTGCGGGTTGTGCCGGCGACCAACGGAAGCCGAGCACAACCCGACAAAAACCAACTAGCAGACGAGGACTTGTAACGTACAGCCCGACCCTCCGGGTTACGCCCAAATTATTAGACTCAGCTTATTTTTCAATCTCACGAAGATTTTCCATTTTTTTCATGGCTAAGAATCCTTTTATATCTTCAAAATGCTCTTTTACACGTTTGTTACCAAACTCAAAGACTTTGGTCGCTAATCCATCCAAGAAATCACGGTCGTGAGAAACCAATATTAATGTACCGTCAAAATCTCTCAAAGCCTCTTTAATAATGTCCTTTGTTTTCATGTCTAAGTGGTTAGAGGGCTCATCCAATATCAATAAATTAACCGGTTCCAATAACAACTTAATCATTGCCAATCGAGTCTTTTCTCCTCCAGAAAGCACTTTCACTTTTTTGGTAATATCATCGCCTTGGAACATGAAAGCTCCTAAAATATTTTTGATTTGCGTACGAATATCTCCCACAGCAATGGTATCTATCGTTTCAAAAATAGTCATATTCTCATCCAACAAAGAGGCTTGATTTTGAGCAAAATAACCAATTTGAGCATTATGTCCAATTTCAACACTTCCGCCGTTGATTTCAATTTCTTTCATGATGGCTTTAATCATGGTTGATTTTCCTTCTCCATTTTTACCTACAAAAGCAACCTTCTCCCCTCTTTCAATGACAATATTGGCATCTTTAAAAATGACTTTATCGCCATAACTTTTATGTAAATCTTTCACCACGAACCGAAGGCGGAAATTTCAAACGCAAGGCCGAATTGTCAATTTCATCAATTTCAACCGGAACCAATTTTTCCAACATCTTTACACGTGATTGCACTTGTAATGTTTTGGAATAGGTTCCTTTAAAACGCTCGATAAATTCCATGTTTTCTGCAATCATTTTTTGTTGTTCATCGTAAGCTTTTTGCTGATGAATTCGTCGGTCTTTTCGCAATTCAAGGTAATGTGTATATTTAGCTTTGTAATCGTAAATACGACCCATCGTCACCTCGATGGTTCGATTAGTAATATTATCCACAAACGCTCTATCGTGTGAAATCACAATTACCGCCTTAGCCGAATTTATCAAAAACTCCTCCAACCATTGAATACTTTCAATATCCATGTGGTTGGTAGGCTCGTCTAACAAAATCAAATCTGGTTTTCTCAATAATATTTTAGCCAATTCGATACGCATTCGCCATCCACCCGAAAATTCAGAAGTAGGTCGTGTAAAATCTTCTCTTTCAAAACCCAAACCTTTTAGCACTTTTTCAACCTCAGCTTCATAATTGACCTCTTCAATAGAATAATATTTCTCACTTAATTCAGAAACGCGTTCGATTAATTTCATATAATCGTCACTCTCATAATCAGTTCTAATCGTTAATTGCTCATTAATAGCATCCATTTCAGCTTTCATATCAAAAACCTCTGCAAAAGCTTTTGAAGCTTCTTCCATTACGGTTGCCTCATCTTTGGTCAATAAATGTTGTGGTAGATAAGCAATTACAGCTTCTTTAGGAACTGATATATTTCCTGTAGAAGGTTTGCTTACTCCTGCAATAATTTTCAAAAGTGTAGATTTTCCGGCTCCATTTTTTCCCATCAAGGCAATTTTATCATTCTCATTAATGGCAAAAGAAACATCGCTGAACAAAGTAGTTCCGCCAAAGTGTACGGAGATATCGTTTACAGTAATCATTGTAGCGTATTGGATTTTTAGATTTTTCGATAATCCGATTGTCAGATTTAAAGAATATTTGATTTTTAAAGGTGCAAAGATAATCGATTTGTGGAATCTTAAAGTTTGAAAATGATAATTCGTAAGACATTTGTTTTGAAATTGGTAAAAAACTATACGATTATTGAATAATAAACAATTCATTTGCCAATCTAATCAAAATGAAGTCAAACACACTATTTTTTGGTTAATTTTGCTCTTTCAAAAAGCGAATTCAACTTATGCCTCTATTTGATTATAGTTTTTTAAGAAAGATTATTCCGCAACAAAAGCACAAAAAAACCTATCGTAAAGCCAAGCAGTCATATTTAAATAGAATTCGTTTGGCGATGAGTTTCTTTTATTTTGGAATGGGATTTTGTTTTGCTTCCTGGGCTAGTAGAATTCCGGATATTAAAGCTACATTACAACTAAGCGAGGGTGAATTAGGAACACTACTATTCGCACTTCCCATCGGACAACTTTCTGCTATGCCGTTTTCAGGAAAAGTAGTTACGCTTTTCGGAAGTCGTAAAGTTTTACTTATATCCTTGCCTTTTTATGCTTTTAGTCTAACCAATATTGGCTTGGTTTCTGAAGCTTGGCAATTGGCTTTGGCTTTGTTTATATTTGGAATTGGTAGTCAATTTTGTAACATTTCAATGAATACGCAAGGCGTTTACACCGAACAAATTTTCAAAAAACCTATCATGGGTTCTTTTCACGGTTCGTGGAGTTTAGCCGGATTTTGTGGTGCATTGGTTGGTTTAGGTATGATGGCACTTGAACTTACACCTCATCAGCACTTTTTAGTAATTTTTCTTTTGGTAGTATTATTAATTCTGGCTAATTATCGTCATTTAGTCAAAGTAAAATCGAAAGCAAAAGAAATCTCGAGACCCAAGTTTACGTTTAAAATGCCGAATAAAAACCTAATTTGGTTGGGTGTAATTGGTTTTTGTTGTATGGCAAGCGAAGGCATCATGTTTGATTGGAGCGGTGTTTACTTTAAAGATATCGTCAAAGCACCGGGAGCACTTGTTATTTTGGGCTATACCTCTTTCATGATTACCATGGCTTCAGGTAGATTTTTAAGTGATATTTTGGTTCGAAAATTTGGAGCCAGAAATATATTGATTGTAAGCGGAATTACTATATCAACCGGATTGTATACGGCCGTTGCGTTTCCCTTTTTGATTCCTTGTATGTTGGCGTTTATGCTGGTGGGTTTTGGTGTTTCCAATGTAATTCCAATCATTTATAGTACAACCGGAAGAAGTACAACCATCCCAACAGGAGAAGCCTTAACGATAGTTACCGGTATAAGTTTTGTTGGATTTTTACTCGGACCACCGGTTATTGGACATATTGCAGAATTAACTAGTTTGCGGCATTCGTTTGGATTTATTGGGGTATTTGGGGTGTTTATTTCGGTTTTAGCTTACTATTTGAGGATTTTTAGGTGATGTTTTAGACCTGACAGGTTTTTAACACTTGTCTGTTTAAAGTACTACTAAATACTCATCCTAAACTTCTCCACCACTTCATTTACTTTTCCAAAGTATCGTTCATCGATAAACAATTCCACCGCCAAATCCAAGTTGCCAAAACCACCCAAACGAGCAGATTGAATGTTGTCTTTTTGAAGTACTTCTACTCCAACTTCTTCTATTTTTTCTTTTAATGCGGAAGCTAAAATTTCACTTCCTGAGAATATTTTCATCATACCCATTTTTTATAGTAATTAGTGATTAGTAAATAGTTTTTATAGCAATATATTGATCAGACATCGAACAATCGACAACAGAATCTATTCCGCCTCGAAGAAAACTGGTTCTATCATGATTTTATCGGCTAAAACTTCTACTCTTTCGGTGATAGTGGAACAAAAGAAAAGACGCTGTGTTTTTTCAACACTTAAGGAAAGTCGGAGAATAATGGCATCCATTCTGTTTCGAAATAAAACATCAGCATCATCTACTACAAACATTTTGATGGTATTCATATTGAATCCGGCTGACGAAAACATATCGTTAATTTTAGTTGGTGTGCCAATTAACACATCCATTCCCAGTGAAATTTGATTTTTATCGTAATCAATATCTCCTTTTTCATGTACGCCTATCACACGCAAATCGGTATAATTTCCAAGCTTTTGAAATAGTTCAACCATTTCCACCACCTTCTCTTTATTCTCTACAATAATTAATGCTCGTGTGCTTTCACCAACCGGTTTTTCCAGTCGCTGAATCACATTCAAAACTATAGTTGTTGATTTTCCGCTTCCGTTTGGGGATTGAATTACTGCATCTGCACCACTTTTTAACGTAGAAAATGTTTCTTGTTGCATTTCATTCGCATCCGTCAAACCGCATTCGATAAGTGCTTGTTGAAGTTTTGGGTTTATTTTTTTTAGTTGCATATTTTTTTTAGTGATTAGTGAATAGTGAATAGTAATTAGCGGCTAATCACTAATCACTCTTTCTATTTACTCGCAAAAAGCTTCACATCATTCTCTGAAATTTCACTTCCGCCAAGAATAATCAAGCGTTCTACTACGTTGCGAAGTTCGCGAATATTTCCGGTCCAATCGTATTCTTGCAATAATTTAATTGCAGCAGTAGAAAATTGTTTGGCTACATTGCCTTGTTCTTCAGCTATTTTGTTAGCAAAATGCTCAATTAAAAGCGGAATATCATCTCGTCTATCATTCAAAGCCGGAACTTTTATCAAAATTACCGCCAAACGATGATACAAATCTTCGCGAAAACGACCTTCGGCAATTTCTTTTTTCAAGTCTTTATTGGTAGCTGCAATCACACGAACATTCACTTTGATGTCCTTATCCGCTCCAACTCGTTGAACCAAATTTTCTTGTAAAGCACGCAATACTTTCGCTTGAGCAGCCAAACTCATGTCACCAATTTCATCCAAAAAAATGGTTCCGCCATCAGCCGCTTCAAATTTTCCGGCTCTATCTTTTACCGCTGATGTAAAGGCTCCTTTGACATGACCAAACAATTCACTTTCAATTAATTCTGATGGAATGGCGGCACAATTCACTTCCACAATCGGATAAGCCGCACGTTCGCTTTTTTCGTGTAATTGATGAGCTACTAACTCTTTTCCGGTACCGTTGGGTCCGGTTATAAGAACTCTAGCTTCTGTAGGAGCCACTTTTTCAATCATTTCTTTGATATGGTTAATCGGTTCCGATTGACCAATCATTTCATAATTTTTGCTGACTTTCTTTTTGAGAATTTTATTCTCAACCACCAATTGTTTTCGGTCTAACGCATTGCGAACCGTGTTTAACAATCGATTCAAATCGGGTGGTTTTGAGATATAATCAAAGGCTCCCAATCGCATCGTATTGACAGCCGTTTCCAAATCGCCATGACCGGAAATCATGACCATCGGAATTTCGGGTTTTATTTTTTTTACGGCTTCCAGCACTTCTACCCCATCCATTTTAGGCATTTTGATGTCGCATAGCACTAAATCGTAGTCTTCATTTTTAATTTTTTCTACTCCGGAAAGTCCATCTTCCGCTTCTTCTACTTGATACGTATCGCTTTCCTCTGAAAGAATTTTAGTTAATACTCTTCGGATAGCTGCTTCGTCTTCTATGATTAATATTTTGGGCATGTTTAACTTTTTTGAGGTTCTAAGGTTCTAAGGTACTAAGGCTCTGAGGTGCTGAGTTAATATTTCATCCATTTATACAATTCTTTCCATGTTGGTTTTTTTCCATACATCAAAATTCCGACACGGTAAATTTTGGCGGCCATCCAAACTACTAAAAAGAAGGTAGCGTACAAGGAAATCAGGGTGTGGTATCGCTGGTTTCGCGATTTGCCGCATGAAATGCCAGGCATTTCTCCGGAAGAACTGGAACACATCGAATCAAAACGCCGCTTTCGCCAGCACAGCCACC
>JAFLBT010000101.1 GCA_017302935.1 Flavobacteriales bacterium
AATACTGAATCTCTTTGTACACCGCAGCCAGTTCTGCCCCTTTGGTATTGGCGATAATGGCTAACAATTTGCTGCGGGTTTGCGATAAATCCAATCGAGCCAATACTTCAGCGGTATCCGCCATTTGTGGAATCGCTTTTGGCGAAACAAAACTCCCAAAGTCCAGTGTATCAAAACCTACCCGCAAGAGCGATTGCAAATAAAGCACCTTTCGTTCGGTAGGAATAAAGGTTTTAATGCCTTGCATGGCATCGCGTGGACATTCGATTATTTTTATTGGTTGCATAGATGCCCAAATATAAGGAAGAAAATAAATCTACGAAATCGTTTTCCTAGTTTTTTCATTGGTTGAAGCTATTCCTGCCCTACGCTACAAGTCCTCACCCAAAAGGCGGTTTTTTAAAGTCGTTTTCAAGAGCTTCCTTTGGTCGCTTTGCCTCCGCCAAAAAAAACACGCCTTTTGGGTTCCGGGCTTTCCGTTTCGGTCAGGGCTATGAAATAAGTGCTATAAAAAGTTATAATAAAATCATTACTGCAATCCCTATAAATGCTACAATCTGAAACCATTTTAAAAAAACAGCAAACGTTTTATTGTTTCTTATTAATACCGTTAGTTGGTCTGCTACAATACTCACTAATGTAAAAATGACAAAGGCTTGCACCATAAAAACTAAGCCCAGCTCATAAATTTGTTTTGTCACCTTTCCGGCTTGTTCGTCAATAAAACCCGGAAAAAAAGCCAGAAAAAAAAGGGTCACTTTTGGGTTTAATACATTCATGATAAACCCTTGCTTTACCAATGAAAAAAGCGATTTTTTGGTGTTTTGATGGGTCGATAATTCAATCGTATCCGGAGCTTTATACACTTGATAGGCAATCCAAAGTAAATAGGAAGCTCCTGTAATTTTAATTCCGGTGAAGAGTATTTCTGATTGCTGGATGATTGCAGAAACACCCAAAGCAATTAAAGTAGTATGCACCAAAATACCACTCACTAAACCTGCCGCGGTTGCAATGCCGTATTTTTTCCCGTTGGAAATGCTTTGGGTCAGGACGTAAATTATGTCCGGACCTGGGGAAAGAGTTAAGGCAATGGATGCGAGAAGGAAGGGGAGCATTGATGTCGGTTGTCGGTTGTCGGTTGTCGGTTATCGGTTGTCGGTTGTCGGTTATCGGTTGTCGGTTGTCGGTTGTCTGTTATCGGTTGGTGATTTGTAAAATTTGTTGATTTATTTCCTTCACCAATCTCGGTCCTTCGTAGATGAATCCGGTGTAAAGTTGGACTAAACTGGCACCGGCTTCTAATTTTTCTATCGCATCAGCAGCGGAATGTATCCCTCCTACTCCAATGATAGGAAAGGCTCGATTGCTTTTCTCACTCAAGAAGCGAATGACTTCAGTAGAACGTTTGGTCAAAGGTTTTCCGCTTAATCCGCCTATTTCGGTTTTGTTTTCTGATTGTAAGCCTTCCCGTGAAAGTGTGGTATTTGTAGCAATGACCCCGGCTATTTTAGTGGCTTTGACAATGTCGATGATGTCTAACAATTGTTCATCGGTTAAATCAGGTGCTATTTTTAAAAGAATAGGTTTAGATTTAGGTTTGGTTTCATTTCGGTTTTGAAGGGTTTGTAACAATTGGGTCAGCGGCTCTTTGTCTTGCAAGGCTCGTAAATTGGGCGTATTGGGCGAACTCACATTCACCACAAAATAATCCACGTAGGGAAATAAGGCTTCAAAACAAATTTCATAATCCGAAGTGGCTTCTTCATTGGGTGTATTTTTATTCTTCCCGATGTTTCCGCCAATTAATACGCCTTTGTTTTTTTTCAAACGCTCAACTGCTTGTGTTACTCCTCCATTATTAAATCCCATTCGGTTGATGATGGCCGCATCTTCTTTGAGCCGAAATAGTCTTTTTTTGGGATTGCCTTCCTGCGGTTTTGGGGTTAAGGTACCAATTTCGATGAATCCAAAACCAAAATTGGACAACTCTTGGTACAACTTCGCATCTTTATCAAATCCGGCTGCCAAGCCCACCGGATTTTTGAATTTCAAACCGAATACTTCTCTTTCTAATTTGGGATGTTTCACTTCATACAGTGATTGAAATAATTTTCCCATTCCGGGAATATGATGCAAAAAACGAATCAATGAAAAGGTAAAATAATGCACTCGTTCCGGATCGAAACAGAATAAAAGCGGTCGAATCAGTAGTTTATACATGGTTGTGTTGTTGTGGTGCAAAAATAAGGAATCCCGCTTACATCGCTACCAAACACGACACAAAAAAATCGATTTCTTCTTTTGTATTTTCGTGACTGAACGACAGTCGAATACTGGGGCGTTCTAATTCTTCAACCGTTAAAAATTCGGCCAATACGTGAGAAGGTTTACTGCTTCCCGATTGGCAAGCACTTCCTCTGGAAACCGCAATTCCTTTCATGTCCAATTCAAACAAAATCAAGGAAGATTTTTCTTTGGGTAAAGGCAATTGCACATTCAGAATGGAGTAAAACGTTTCCAAGCCACCATTGAATTTAATAGAAGGAAAGTGAGCAATCAACTTTTCAATGGCATATTTTTTCAATTCAAAAATCGCATTTCGTTCGGTATCTAAATTTTGATAAGCGATTTCGAGTGCTTTAGCCATTCCGGCAATTTGATGGACAGATTCGGTTCCGGCACGTAAACCTTTTTCTTGTTCACCACCTAAAAGCAGCGATTGCATGGGCGTATTTTTTCGCACAAAAGCAAAGCCAACCCCTTTAGGTCCGTGGAATTTATGAGCACTAGCCGTCAAAAAATCGATGGGTAATTGTTGCAAATCCATTTCGGTTTTCCCAACGGATTGTACCGTATCAGAATGAAAATAGGCTTTGTGGTCTTTGCAAAGTGACGCCACTCTCTCCATATCCAATACCACTCCGGTTTCATTGTTCACTTGCATTAAGGATACCAGGGTTGGGATATTTGTCTCTAATAATGGTTTAAGTTGGCGATAATCGATATGCCCGTTTTCTAAAATGGAAAGAAATTCAACTGTAATTCCGTATTCTTTTTGTAAAGCCAATACCGGATACAATACGGCATGGTGTTCGATTTTGGTAGTAATAATGCGTTTTACTCCTAATTTTTGTACTGCATTTTGGAGTATCCAATTATCGGCTTCTGTACCGGAAGAAGTGAAAATAATTTCCTGAGCCGAACAATTCAATTGCTTGGCAATGCTTTTGCGAGCCGATTCTAAAATCACTTTGGCTCCTCGACCATAGCTGTGCGTTGAAGACGGGTTGCCAAATTCAGTTTGCATCACCTTTATCATTTCCTGAATGACTTCAGGGCGGATGGAAGTGGTGGAGGCGTTATCGAGGTATATTTTGTTCATTTATTACGTAGCTTTTTGTCCTGCTTCGCAGGAGGTTCCTATTTCGACTTCGTCATCTTGCGGAATGACAAAAAGATGGGTTACCTTGCTTTTTGACCTGCTTTGCAGGAGATTCCTATTTCGACTTCGTCTTCTTGCGGAATGACAAAAAGATGGAATTTCACTTTCGCATTACCCATTACCTTTTACCCATTGCCTATCTCCTAATACCTATTTCCCTTAAAGAGGCAAGAAACTAATCGCTGTTCCTCCGCCTGCTGCTAAATTCAATTTTATTTTAGACTTTGCGGTTACTTCGATGGTTTTGATGGTATATGCTTTTGGATTTTTTTCCCAATGAGCGTCTTTTCCATCTTGATAAATAGTGGCTTTGTATTTTTTACCCGGTGTTAGGAAGTCTACTGTTATTTCAGTACTTCTAGGATTTTCATCGGTGATGGCTCCTAAAAACCAGGTTTCTTTTCCTTTTGTTTTTCGTGCAATGGTGAGGTAATCTCCCGGTTCGGCTTCCAAAATTCGGGTGTCATTCCAATCTACTTCAACATCCTTGATGAATTGAAAGGCATCCGAATAACGTTCGTAATTTTCAGGTAAATCAGCCGCCATTTGTAGCGGACTGTAAATTGTCACATACAAGGCCAATTGTTTGGCTAAAGTGGTATGGACTTGTTCTTTTTTAGTAGCATCGTAATGACTCATTTTGATTTCAAAAATCCCCGGCGTATAATCCATTGGTCCGCCCAAAAAGCGAGTAAACGGTAAAATCGTTTCATGAGCAGGTGGATTTCCAACACTCCAGGCATTGAACTCGTTTCCACGAGCAGCTTCGGCTGCAATGTAATTTGGGTAGGTACGATGTACACCGGTTGGTCGTGATGATTCGTGAGAATTGACCATAATTTTATATTCCGCAGCACGTTCTACTACCCAATTGAAATGATTTACCATTGTTTGTCCGTCATGCCATTCACCTCGCGGAATGATTTTGCCTACATAACCGGTTTTCACGGCATCATAATCGTGTTTTTTCATGAACGAAAACGCACGATCCAATCGGCGTTCATAATTGGCTACCGAACCCGAGGTTTCGTGGTGCATGATCATTTTAACTCCTTTGGATTGAGCATATTTTTTGACTTCTTCTACATTGAAATCTGGATAAGGCGTTACAAAATCGAATACATTTTCTTTCCAATTTCCAAACCAATCTTCCCAACCTACGTTCCAGCCTTCTACCAAAACGCCATCAAAACCGTGTTTGGCGGCAAAATCAATGTATTTTTTGGTGTTTTCAGTGGTAGCACCATGTTTTCCGGTAGGTTTTAATTCAGCATCCTGAGCCATCTGAGCATTTTGTGAGCCGGCATAATCCCATGTGGCTTTTCCCACGTGCATTTCCCACCAAATACCGACATATTTCATCGGTTTTATCCACGAAGTATCTTCAATTTTTGAGGGTTCATTCAAATTGAGTGTCATTTTTGAAGAAAGAATTTTACGTGCATCATCACTTACCATGATGGTTCGCCATGGTGTATTGGCGGGTGCTTGAAGGTAGGCTTTATCTCCAATGGCGTTCGGAACCAAATGTGATTGCATTAAAAATGTTGACGTATCAACATCCAAATGCATAATCGGGTAATTGACTACGGCGGCTTCAAAAATATTCACATACATTCCACTGGATGATTTTAACATCACCGGCGATTGGATTCTAGATTTCGCCATTGGTCCTTTCATGCCGATACCGTTATTCATATCCAATTTAGTAACATCAATTTCGGATAATTTGGTTTCGTTATAAACATATTCCTGACTATCATAATCGCCCGGAATCCAAAAAGCTTTGTAATCTTCCGTTAAGGCAAATTGGGTCGTTTCATCACTAATAACAAAGTAATTCAGTTTTTCTTGTGCCGGAATTTCATATCTAAAAGCCAACCCTTCATCAAACATTCGAAAAACAATATTCATTTTACGTTGGGTAGTTTTTTGAAATAATTCAACCGTTAACTCATTAAAATGATTGGTAATTTCTTTTTGTTCACCCAACACAGGATTCCATTTTTCATTCACCGTCTTAGTGTAATGATTTTTAATTTCAAAATCAGCCGCTAACGTATTGGTTTGTTTCAACACTAATCCTAAAAAAGAAGTTTCAACAACAGCTTTGTTTTTGTACAACAATGAATAATAAGGTCTTCCTATTTTGTTCACCCCTACTTTAAGTTCCAATTGGTTGTTGGGAGAATTTAGTTTTTGAGCCATTGCAAAAGGGGTTATTATCACAAAAAATAACAGTACTATTTTATTCATTTTAAAATTTTTTTTGAATTTCAAAGATACGGAATAAGGTTAAAAACATCCTAATTAAAAATAAATGCTTTTCAGAGAAGTTAAAAGTTCTATTTTTGCTTATTATTTTTGGAATTATGAAACACTTTTTTTGGATTTTACTATTAACCATAAGTCTTTTTGGATGTGACGATGGTGATTTCAATATCGATACTTTTGATTTTTCAACAGTTTCTTCCGCCTCCTGTAATAGTGGAGCTTCCGGATTTTTTGTATATAAAATAAATGGTTCTGAAGTGCTTTTACTTCAAATTCCTGAAAATAATTTTATCAATGAAATAACGCCAGATGGTCAACCTCGTACAGTTAGCATTACCGGTGCCAATAAATTAATATATAGAATATATAATGGTACAGTAACAAGTGGAGCAATATGTACGACCATTCCACCTGCCAATCCAACCGTTACGGAAGAATGGAATGCTGTTTCCGGAACAATTGAAATTACGACTACAGCCAATAAAACTACAAATGACACAGATAATTCCTCTTTTGTTTCCGGTTATACTCATACAGTAGTCATTCGAAATGTGAATTTTGAAAAAAGCAATGGAACACAACAATTGTATAGTATTTTAGATTTTGGAAATTATATTACAACAGCCACTCCACCGGCTAATTTTGTGGATTTTACCTTGAAAGCATGTGATACTTCTTTTAATTTTGTTTATAAAGTGGTGGGTAGTCAATCCCTTCGGTTAACTACAGATGGTAGTCTTTTTCTTAATGAAGTAACTCCGGCAGATAATCCCAGAAAAGCTTTAATCGGTTCTACCTATCAATTGCAATTGGATTATTATGCTGACAACATTAACGATGCCTTTATGTGTGCAAGTCCAACACCAACAACTCCCACATTATTACAACGATGGACAGCTCAAAATGGAGTAACCGACGTAAGTGGAATCATTGAAGTAGTAACAACCGAAGAATACGAAATTCCAACCGACAATCAGAGTCCGTTAGTTGGTTATCGACAAACCATTACGTTGAAAAAAGTGACCATGGAACGTAACGGAGTAACTTTTAAATTAGGTGATTCGTATGCATTAGGAGCAATAGTTACTCCGCTTTAGAAACTATTTTTCTGAATAAAATAAACTTCGGTAGCACCAAATCCATATTTTTGGAAATTGGCTTCTTGAAAAGTTATGTTATCATAGCGTTTCAACAAGCTTTCCAATTCATATTTGAGAACTCCTTCACCCACCCCATGAATAAAAACAACTCTCGGAATTCTATTTCGTTGAGCAAACTCCAATTGGCGTTTAGCCGTTTCGAGTTGTAGATTTAAGATATCATAATTGTTCATTCCCTTTTTATTGGGAACCAATTTTTCGATGTGTAGGTCAATTTCTATCGCATACTCTTCTTTTCTGGATTTTTTAGCTTTTTGAGTAATTGCTTTTTTTGTATCAGCTTTTTCTTTTAAAGCAGCGTTCACCTTTTCTCTTGAAAAAAAGGAATGAAATTCAGCCTTTTTTTGGTCGATAATTAATTCCTTTTGATGAAAAGTCATTAGAAATCCATCTTCGGTTTCAATATCAATAGTATCCTTTTTGATGGCTACAATCAATCCTTTAAAATCATCATCAATAGCCATAACCGGGTCGCCAATTTTAAACATCCTCTTCTTCATTTTGATTTTTACTTGGGATTTTTTGCATGAGTTTCATCACACCAATCATTACAAAAATAATGGCTGCCGTTTTTCCATACAGCTGATAGGGAGAATCTTTAGGCAAATAAAAAGCAAAGAAAACGGCGATAGACATCGGTATTAAAAACCAATTTTTCATTTTATAAGTAATAAATTATGAAAGTAAAGGTAAAATAATATTGAAACCTTTCAAAACATTTTATTTTTTTGTAAAATTGTAAAAGCAAAATCGTTTTCATGGAAGAATACATGTTACCTTGTTTATCAAAAAAATTGTTTGGTATTGATTGTTTCGGATGTGGTATTCAACGTGCGGTTGTATTACTTTTTCATGGAGAATTTGAAGCCGCTTTTTACATGTATCCGGCTATCTATTCAATGTTTCTTTTTTTTCTATTTATAGGGATTAACTTTTTAGATAAAACAAGAAATTATCACAAAATAATCGTAGCATTCGGAATTATTACTGCCATAATGATGGTAACCTCTTATTTTTATAAACTTCTTTATTACTAACCAATAATCAAATTTAATTTAACGTATGGAAAAACAAAAATTACCCAATTCAACAGCTATTTTAATTTTAGGTATTTTTTCAATTTTGACCTGTTGCTGTTATGGTGTATTAGGAATTCTTTTATCTGTCATTGCTTTGTATTTAGCCAATAAAGACACGCAACTTTACATGGAAAATAAAGAATTGTATTCCAATTATTCCAACATAAAAACAGGAAAAGTTTTAGCCTATATCGGATTAATTTTAAGTATAATTTATTTGATATTCATCATTTGGTTGTTTGCAACATTCGGATATGAAGGTATGCAAGACCAAGAATTGATGGAAGAAAAAATCAGAGAAATGTTCGGACAATAAAAAAAGGGGAGTTTTCCCCTTTTTTTATCTTTCAAATTCTTTGACCGATTTGATGATGATTTCGACACATTCGTTCAACTGTTCTTCATTCATTACTAAAGGCGGTGCAAAACGAATAATGTTACCATGAGTTGGTTTTGCTAACAATCCATTTTCTGCCATTCTCACACAAATGTCCCAAGCGGTTGAACTGTCTTCGGTATCATTGATTACGATTGCATTTAGAAGTCCTTTACCTCTTACCAATTTTACAATTGAACTAGTTTGAATATATTGATTTAATTTTTCTCTAAAAATCTTACCTAATCTTCTGGCATTTTGTGCAAGGTTTTCATCATATACTACTTCTAAAGCAGCAGTTGCTACAGCCGCAGCTAATGGGTTTCCGCCAAAGGTAGAACCATGTTGACCGGGTTTAATTACGTGCATGATTTCATCATCGGCCAAAACAGCAGAAACCGGATAAACGCCTCCGGAAACAGCTTTACCTAAAATCAAGATATCCGGTTTGGAGTAGGTTTCTTGTTGCTCACAATGATTTTCGCAAGAACAATTTCCACAAACTGCTAATAGTGAACCTGTTCTGGCAATTCCGGTTTGCACTTCATCCGCAATAAACAATATATCATGTTTTTCGCACAATGCTTTAACTTGTTTCAAGTAATTTTCAGTAGGAACATAAACACCGGCTTCGCCTTGGATGGGTTCTACCAGAAAACCGGCAATATTTTTATTATTTTCTAATACATTTTGAAGAGCATTAATATCATCATATGGAATACGAATAAATCCTTCCGTGTAGGGCCCGAAATTTTTTCTTGCATTTTCATCATTTGAAAAAGAGATAATTGTTGTAGTTCGACCGTGAAAATTGTTATCACATACAATGATTTGAGCTTGGTGTTCGTCTAACCCTTTCTTTTCATACGCCCATTTACGACAAATTTTGAGAGCGGTTTCCACAGCTTCAGCACCTGTATTCATGGGGAGGATTTTTTCAAAACCAAACATTTGGGTAATAAACTTTTCGTATGGTCCCAATTTATCGTTGTAAAAAGCACGAGAAGTTAAGGTTAAGGATTGGGCTTGTGTTACCAAAGCATTCACAATTTTAGGATGACAATGACCTTGGTTCACAGCAGAATAGGCAGATAAAAAATCATAATATCTTTTTCCCTCCACATCCCAAACATAGACCCCCTCTCCTCGGGATAAAACAACAGGAAGCGGATGATAATTATGAGCTCCATATTGGTCTTCTAAAGCGATTAATGCTGATGAATTGGTTTTTTCTAAAACTGACATTTTAATACTATTTAAAAAATGAGTAACTTACCATTCCTACTTTTACAGGGAGAGAAATCATCCGATAGACCACAAAAATAAGAAATATTAGAGAAAACGATTGCGTAGATAGTTAAAATAAAAATGATTATTATCAATTTTTAACCTAATAAAAGTGCTTAATTTTACTGAAAATTAGAACAAAATGGCAGATTCAAGAAATTATTCGCTCAAACAGTTGACTAAGTTTGAATTAAAAGTTGCCCGTCAAAATCGGACGATATTATTTTTATTTTCGGCTGTACTTTCCATCTTGTTGGTTATGATTTTACGAGACAATTCATTTACACCCACACAAGATTATGTTTTATTTTTATTATTTTTCTCGATAGGATTATGGGTTACTGAGGCTATACCACCATTTGCTGTAGGTATATTAATTGTAGGTTTTTTAGTCTTTACAATGGGACAAGAAAATACAATGGATGCCAAACGATATGTACAAACGTGGTCAGACGGTGTAATTTGGTTATTTTTAGGTGGATTCTTTTTGGCAGAAGGAATGAAGAAAACAAAATTAGATTTTCAATTGTTAAAAATTGCTGCTCCACGATTTGGAGATAAAGCCCAGAATATCGTTTTGGGCATTATGATGACAACCGGAGTTATTTCGATGTTGATGAGTAATACCGCTACCACAGCGATGATGATTGCCACTGTAGCCCCATTGTTTGTGCAATTAGGAAAAAATTCACCTGTAACAAAAATGTTGGTTATTGGTATTCCCGCAGCTGCATCAATCGGCGGTATGGGAACGATTATCGGTTCAGCACCCAACGCCATTGCGGTTGGAGCATTAGAAGGAATTGGTGTAAAAATTTCATTTATAGAATGGATGACAATTGGTGTACCGGTATCTGTAATATTGATTTTTCTTTTTT
>JAFLBT010000102.1 GCA_017302935.1 Flavobacteriales bacterium
AGCACGTCGTCCCAGGCCCAGCCGGGGTTGCCGAGCGCAGCCCACTGGTCGTAGTCGCGCGGGTTGCCGCGGGTGTACATAATTGTTGTTTTTTAGAGCGGCAGCAATGCGGTAACTGCTCTCTTTGATGGCATTGTCGGGCAATCCGACCAAGTGGTAGCCCACTCCTTTGTCAATATTTACTTCAACTGTAATCGTGGTGGCTTCAACACCGAAAACGGCACTTCCAAATACTTTAACTAACATGGCGTATACATTTATATGTGACAAATATCACAAATTGATTTGAATAATTACTTTATTTTTGAAAAAAATTTAACATGCGTTGGTCAAAATATCTCAAACTTGTACTGATTTTACTTTTACCCGCCTTTACTTTTTCACAAAATAAAATCACTGAAAAGCAACAAATTTGGTTGGGATATATCACACAAACTAAATTGACTAATCATCTTTCATGGTGGAATGATGCCCATTGGGTACCGGAGAGTTTTGGTATAGTTCGAACGGGATTAATTTATCATTTTGGAAAAAAAAAACAATTTACTACTACACTTGGATATGCCTTTGCGGAATTTTATCCACCCGAAGGAAAATCAACATTTAGACCGGAGCATCGACCTTGGGGACAATCAACTTATCAACATCAATCTCATTCCTTTACTTTTTTACATCGATTACGATATGAAGCTCGTTATAGAGAAATTATTGTGGATGATAATTTACAAAATGAATTTAATTTCAATTATCGTTTTCGCTATTTGTTGCAAATGCGTTACTTTTTCAAAACAGAAAAAACCGGCAAACTATTTGTTACCGCTTCAGATGAATTACTTTTTAATGCCGGTGATGAAATTAAAAATGGCTTTCGATTGGACCAAAACAGAATTTCTGCCGGACTAGGATATCAATATAAAAATGTGACATTTCAACTTGCTTATATGAATCAATTGATTGAATCGAATGTAGATAATACATTTAAAATGAACCACAATCTTCAATTTTTAGTTTTTCATAATTTTGATTTAAGAAAAAAACAAATTAAAAAGTAAGTTTTTAAAACCATTGTTTGTGTTTTTTCGTAATTGGTGAAACCAATGAACATTAAATACACAAACTATGTTAACAGATTCAACCTACACAAAAGAAATTCAAAGAGTCAATGCCTTAAAAAGTTATTCAATTCTCGATACTCAGCCCGAAAAAGACTTTGATGATATTGCAGAATTAGCCTCACAAATTTGTCAAGTTCCCATTTCTGCCATTACGTTAATGGATAAAGACCGTCAATGGTTTAAATCAAAAGTAGGATTTGAAACCAATGAAATTCCACGTGAAGAAGCATTTTGCAATCATTTAATGAATACAGAAGCTACTAAAATTGAGGTGCAAAATATGCATAAGGATAATAATTTTAATACGAATCCGTATGTTGCAGGAGAGCCAAAAATTGCCTTTTATGCAGGTGTTTTATTGATTGATCCAGATGGTTATACATTAGGAAGCTTATGTGTGTATGATTTAGAACCCAAAAAGTTGACTGATTTTCAATTAAATGCTCTTGAAAAATTAGCCAACCAAGTCATTCAATTATTGGAATTGAGAAAGAAAAATGCTCAATTAGAAGAAAATAATGCCAGTTTAATTTCAAAATACAATGAATTAGAACAGTTTGCCAGAGTAGTTTCACATGATATAAAATCACCTTTAAATAATATTATTTCCCTAACAAATTTATTTCAAGAAGAATACGGCAACCGAATTGATGAAGCCGGAAACGAATATTTGGAATATATTTCAAAGTCTTCATTAGAATTGAAAAATTTTGTAGACGCTATTTTGATTTATTATAAAAGTGATACTATCAATACATCAGAAAAAGAAAAAATTGATTGGAAAGTTTTGTTTTCAAAAACTATTTCAATTTTAGACCCTAAAAATGAATATGAAATTACTTATCCTTCTTTTGAATCGGTGGAATTATATTCTAATAAAATGGCAATGGAACAAATTGTTTCCAATTTATTGAGTAATAGCATCAAATACAACGATAAAGAAAAGATCAAAATACAAATTGAATTGGAAGAAACTTCATCTGAAATACGATTAGCAATAAAGGATAACGGAATAGGAATTGCGAAAGAAGATTGCGAAAAAGTATTTTCATTTTTTACAACCTTGGGTAAAAAAGATCGCTTTGATAATGTCGGAACCGGAATTGGACTTTCAACTGTGCAAAAAATGGTTCACAAATTAGACGGTAGAATTGAATTAGAATCTGAAATTGGAGAAGGTTCTACTTTTACATTATATTTCAAAAAATAGTTAGTGAGTTAGTTTACGTATTTAAATCGAAAAAGCCACTCTAAATGTGGCTTTTTGTATTTATTTTTTAAACTTGTCAATTCCGTTTCGTAACCATTTTTCGTATAAATCGATGTCTGGGTCATAACTGGCCGGTTCATCAGAAAGGGTATTTCCTTCGGTATCTAAAATCAAATAATAAGGCTGAGCGTTGGCTTTGTATTTGGTAATTTGAAAATCACTCCATTTGTTCCCGATGGTTTTGATTTTTTTGCCGGTTTCTTTAGATACATATTTTTCGTTTTCGGCTAATTCCTTTTTGTCATCAACATACAACGAAATTAAAACCACTTCATTTTTTAAAATAGAAAGTATTTTTTTATCTGACCAAACATAGTCTTCCATTTTACGGCAATTCACACATGCATAACCGGTAAAATCAAGTAAAATAGGTTTATTTATTTGTTTGGCATAAGCCAATCCATCCTCGTAATCATGAAAAGCAATAATTCCGTGCGGACCGGAATGAGCTCCTTTTGGCAAAGCTCCTGAATCTGACGAACCTTCTCCTCCACTCCCAATTCCGGTTGGACTTTCACTGTAATTCAGTGGTGGTGGAAAACCTGATATAATTTTTAAAGGTGCTCCCCAAAGTCCTGGAATCATATAAATGGTGAAACTCAATACAAACAATCCCATAAATAATCTTCCAACTGAAATGTGTGTCAACGGACTATCATGAGGTAATGTTATTTTTCCAAATAAATACAATGCCCAAGCACCAAAAACGGCAATCCAAATCGCTAAAAAGGTTTCTCTTTCAAACCAATGCAATTGTAAAACCAAATCGGCATTGGATAAAAATTTAAACGCAAAAGCCAATTCTAAAAATCCTAATGAAACTTTTACCGTATTCAACCATCCACCTGATTTTGGTAAGGAATTCATCCAACCCGGAAATAAAGCGAATAACATAAATGGTAAAGCAATGGCTGATGAAAATCCTAACATTCCCACAATTGGAGCAATTCCGCCTTTGGAAGCAGCTTCCACAATTAAGGTTCCCACAATGGGTCCGGTACAAGAAAATGACACGATGGCTAACGCTAAAGCCATAAAAAAGATACCGATAATTCCTCCTCTATCCGCTTGACGATCTACTTTATTGGCCCAAGAATTAGGTAAAACAATTTCAAATGCACCTAAAAATGACGCAGCAAAAAAGACTAATAAGGCAAAGAAAATCACATTAAAAGCAACGCTTGTAGATAATTCATTCAACGAATCAGCTCCAAAAATTCCAGTAATGGCTGAACCTAAAGCTACATAAATTACGATAATTGAAATACCATAAATAATGGCGTTTTTAATTCCTTTGGCTCTGTCCTTACTTTGTTTGGTAAAGAAACTTACCGTCATTGGTATCATTGGAAACACACATGGAGTAAGTAACGCAGCAAAACCGGAGAAAAATGCGATAATAAATATCGTCCAAAGTCCTTTTTGTTCTTCTTTTTTTTCTACTTTATTACTTTTGGCCTTAACCAATTTATTATCTAATTTTTCTTGAATATCATCTTTTATTACGGGTATTGTGTCCTCTTTTTGAGTAGTATTTATTAGACTTTCTCTTCCCGGTAATTGAAATTCGAAATTCTTAAATTGTTGTATACATTGCTCTAAACACGCTTGGTATTCTACCTCGACTTTAATCGACTTTAAAGTAGGATTCGTGACTTTTACTAATTGTGAAAATTGAGCTGAACCTTCAAACATGTATTCATCTACTTCGAAAATTTCGCTATAGACTTTTTTGTATTTACTTTCTGTTGTTTTACCGATTAATTGATAATTTCCTTTTATATCGTTATAAATGAATACAGTTGGCAAAGAACCTCCATCGGGAGTAAACTGTGAGAAAAAGTGCCAATCCTTTTGAATAGTTGCATCAAATTTTAAAAGAAATTCGGTATCTGATTTTTGTTCAACCGAAGTCTTCCATTTTACAGGGTCTAATATTTGTGCTTGCGTAATCGTAATTACAAAGAAGGAAAGTAGCGTAAAAAATAAATTCTTCATTATACTAATTGAATTTTTATGATAGTTTGTGTGTTTTCCGTAACTTTAAAATGGTCGTCCATTCGTTTTCCTACAATCCATACAATCCTATTTTCGGAACAGAGTAACCAAATTTTTTCTTTGTCAATAACAGAAAATTTTTCGTCTTTAAAAAATTTTGAAATCTTTTTTTTTCCGTTCATTCCAAAAGGGTAAAAATAATCACCTTCTTGCCATTTTCGAAGTTGTAAAGGAAACTTTAACGCATCAGCATCAACAAAGATAGTTTTTGAATCGGATATAGTTATGTCATCCACGTTACAAAACGATAACTTTAAGGGAAAATTAAGTTGAGATTGATTTTCTTGAATAAAATATTCATCCGAAACTTTAGCTGATTTTGGCTGAATAATCAGTATTTCTCTATCTTTTAGCAATCTGAAATGCTCCGAAAAAATTTGTTTTCCGGATTGAGCATTCACTAAATCATAAATATCTTGCCAAGCTGAAAATCCGAAAGGCAGCAGCCATTGGTATAAGTAAGCTTGGTAATTAGGAAGTTGAAGTAATTCATTTAAATCAATTTTTTTTTGATTATCAACATCTTTCACTACTTTTCGATACACGATTCGCGATGCGTCATCCACTAAAGTCTGAGCTTGATTGAGATTTTGAAGAGTATTTTCAAACGAATCTAAAAAACTCGAATTCAATTCTTTTAAAATTGGAACAAGGTGATGACGAATTTTATTTCGCACATATTTATCAGATGCATTACTGGAATCTTCTCGCCATTTTAGATTATTTTCGTTGGCAAAGATTTCAATTTCAGCTCTGGAAAAAATCAATAACGGTCGAATAATTTTATCATTTAGAGATGGAATTCCGGTCAGTCCATCCAAACCGGTTCCACGAGAAAAATTGATTAAAAATGTTTCCAATTGATCATCTAAATGATGAGCAGTGGCTACAAAATCGAAATTTTCTTTGGCTAACAATTCATAAAACCATTCGTATCGCAACTTTCTGGCAGCAACCTGAATCGATAATTTTTCGTCTTCAACAAATTGCTGGGTATCAAACTTTTGAAAAAATCCCTGAATGGAATTTTCTTTACAATAAGATTGTACAAAATTTTCATCTTCATCACTTTCATCTTCCCTAAGTTGAAAATTGCAATGAGCTACAGCAAATTCTATATTCGTTTTTGAAATTAAATCCAATAAAACCATGCTATCAAGACCGCCACTAACAGCGATGAGCATTTTTGCCTTTTGAAGAAAAGGAAAATGAATTGATAAGTGATTTTGGAATTTTGAAAACATGCTCAAAAGTAAGGAATTTTGTGTGAATGGAATAATGCTAATTCAACACCTCAAACATGGCCTTCGCTTTCAATAAACATTCTTCATACTCGCCTTCGGGAGTGGCTTCGGAAGTAATAGCACTTCCCACCGAAAAAGACAAATATTGGTTTTTGGAATTGTATAAAATACTGCGAATGACAACATTAAAATCAAAATCGCTTTCCGGAGAAAAATAGCCAATTGCTCCGCTATACAGTCCACGTTTGGTTTCTTCCAATTCTTCAATGATTTTCATCGCCGAAATTTTGGGAGCACCAGTCATGCTTCCCATCGGGAAAGTTGTTTTGATAATTTCTACAGCAGAAGTTGTATTTTCCACTTGAGAAACAATCGTCGAAATCATTTGATGAACTTGTTTAAAGGTATAAATTCCGCATAATTCTTCAACCTCAACCGAACCTTTTGTAGCAGTTCGAGATAAATCATTACGAACCAAATCGACAATCATGATATTTTCGGCACGTTCTTTCGGATTATTTTTTAATTCAACTTTTGATTGTTCGTCTAAAATGGGGTCAGAATTTCTTCTGGCAGTACCTTTTATGGGTTGGGAAATTACTTTTGCACCTTCCTTTTTTAAATACCTTTCAGGCGAAGCCGATAATAAATACTGATGATTATTTTTAAAATAAACCGCAAAAGGTGGTTGTGAAATAGCATTAAGCTTTTGATAAATTTCCAAAGGATTAATAGCTGCATTCTCAGCATAAAATTCCATGCAAAAATTGGCTTCGTAAATGTCGCCGTGATGAATGTATTCCAGCATTTTGGATACTTTTTGAAGATAAGCTTCTTTTGAAATGCGTTGCTGGATTTTAATTTCTCGCAAAGTCACAAAATCGCAAATTGAATTCGAATTAGAAATTGCTTGAAAATCATCCTCCATTTCATCATCACACAAATTCAAATATTGGAGTTCCACTTGATTTTCTTTCAAAAAAAACAATTTCTTCGGTTGAAAGAAAAACAAATCCGGGAATGCTAACCCGTCAAAATTTTTAGAGGTCAAAGCTTCGGTATCATTTTTTAAATCGTACGACAAATAACCGAACAGCCAATCTTGCGTTTTACTTTGGTATTGATGTAAATCATCAAAAGCATTGTAATAATCGGTTTTGATGGATGTAAAAGCATCCACAGCCAAAACTACCTCATAATTGGAATACTTTTGATGGTACTGATTCGAATCCAAAAAAACAACTTCACGAAATTGCTCACTCCAATGCAACAACTTCATTTTGAATTCTTGCGGATTTTCGATAGTAAAAACTTTTGAAGCTCTCAACATTAGGTAAGGAATTACTGCAATCCGGCCTCAAATTGATGTAATTTTTCAATTACTTCTTTATTAATCTTAGGGTTGGATATTTTTTTATCCTCAATTGAAAAATTTTCATTAAATGACGCTAAGGCATACGTATCTATAATTTCAGCACCAAATCGAGGAAGCATATTTTTAACCACTTCTAGTGAACTCATTCCGCCACGAGCTCCATTTGAAGTACTTAATAAAAATATTTTTTTACCTTCTAAAAACTTTCTGTCTAATCGGGATAACCAATCCAACACATTTTTAAAAAAAGCAGATGGATTACTATTGTGTTCGTTCACAGAAATAATGATACCTTTAGAAGCCTGAATGTGTTTGTATATTTGATTGATTGAGGATGGAAATCCGTTTTCGCGTTGTTCATCTTCGCTATAAATCACCAAATCCATATCGGATAATTTGAATAATTCAAACGAAGTGTTTTTAAGTTGCGTAGTCAAATAAGTAACCAATTGATGGTTTATAGAGGTGGAAGAATTGCTTCCGGCGAAGGCAAGGATGGTTGACATAGAAAATATTTTTTTGTAAAATTACTGAAGAAATTTTGGATTACAATTTTAAATTTTTGAAATCATAAAAAACCCCGAAAAGCAATCTCTTCGGGGTTTTTCTATCTTAAACTTATTCCTCACACATGTAAAGCTCTATTATCCGTAGCCGCTAAAGCTGCTTCTTTGATTGCTTCTGCAAAGGTGGGATGTGCATGACTCATTCTTGAAATATCTTCGGCACTGGCTCTAAATTCCATTGCTGTAACCGCTTCTGCAATTAAATCAGCACAACGTGGACCAATCATGTGAACACCTAAAACTTCATCGGTTTTGGCATCGGCTAAGATTTTCACAAATCCGTCCGTATCGCCACCGGCTCTTGCTCTTCCTAATGCTTTGAATGGAAAACTTCCTGATTTGAATGCTACGCCTTCTTCTTTTAATTGCTCTTCTGTTTTTCCAACAGCGGCAACTTCAGGCCAAGTATACACTACACCCGGAATCAAATTATAATCGATATGTGGTTTTTGTCCGGCTAAAATTTCGGCAACCATTACGCCTTCTTCTTCAGCTTTATGGGCTAACATGGCTCCACGAACTACATCGCCAATAGCATAAATATTTAAGGCTGATGTTTGTAAATGATTGTTTACTTCAATCTGACCTTTATCGGTAACTTTTACACCGGCTTTTTCGGCATTCAATCCATTGGTATAAGGTCTTCTTCCCACAGAAACCAGGCAATAATCACCTTCTAAAGATAAGATTTCTCCTTTTGGCGTTTCGGCTTCCACTGTAACAGCTTTACCTTTTCTGGTTACTGATTTAACTTTGTGAGAAGTATAGAATTTCATACCTTGTTTTTTCAACACTTTGGTCAATTCTTTGGATAATGATGCGTCCATTCCGGGAATAATTCTATCCATGAATTCCACTACAGAAACTTGTGCTCCTAATCGAAGATATACTTGCCCTAATTCAATTCCAATTACACCACCACCAATGATGACTAAATGTTTCGGAACTTCTTTTAATTTCAAGGCTTCCGTAGAAGTGATTACACGTTCTTTATCTAAGGTAATAAATGGTAGATTCGACGGTTTAGAACCCGTTGCAATAATGGAATATTTGGCTTCAATCGTTTCAGAAGAACCATCATTTTTGGTTACTTTCACGTGGGTAGCATCTTCAAAGGAACCAACTCCTTCAAAAACGGTAATTTTATTTTTATCCATCAAAAACTTAATTCCACCTGTAGTTTGATCTACCACAGCTTGTTTGCGGGCAATCATTTTTTCAAGATTTACTTTTACTTTTCCTACTTCAATACCGTGCTCTTCAAAATGAGCTACTGCATCGTGATAATGATGAGAAGAAGAAAGTAACGCTTTAGAAGGAATACAGCCTACATTAAGACAAGTTCCGCCTAAAACCGAATATTTTTCGATAATAGCCGTTTTAAATCCTAATTGTGCACAACGGATGGCGGCAACATATCCGCCAGGTCCTGAACCGATTACGGCCACGTCAAATTGACTCATATATTTTTATTTAGTAGTTGAAAATCAGTTAAACGATTGCAAAATTACGAATGTTTTTTGTGACTTCTATAGATTGAATTGTGAAACTTTAGCTAATTTGCTATAGTTCAATCAAACATTTAATAAAGAATTGATTTTCAATATTTAACATTGAAAACGTTTTCGTAGATTTCTTCCAAAAATGATATTTATCAGGTTTATTTAAAGTCTAAAGTCGGAAATTTGATTCAGAAATAAATGAAATCACAACCTTAATAATCAACTACTATGAAAAACATTAAAGTCATTCAGGAACTTCACGATTTAGGAATCACCGGATACCATGAAGTAGTGTACAATCCTTCTTATGAAGAATTGTTTCAAGCAGAGACTTCCCACATGAGAAAAGGATATGAAAAAGGTGCTTTAACCGATACGGGAGCAGTAGCAGTAAAAACCGGAATTTTTACCGGACGTTCACCTAAAGATAGATATATTGTTAAAGATGAAATTACGAAAGATACCATTTATTGGGATGACAAAGTAAACTTTCCAACCTCACAAGAAGTGTACAGTGAATTAAAATCATTGGTTTTAAAACAGCTTTCTACTTCCAAAAAATTATATGTGGTTGATGCTTTTTGCGGAACCAATCCAGACACCCGTTTGAAAGTTCGTTTTGTAATGGAAGTAGCTTGGCAAGCTCATTTTGTAACCAATATGTTCATTAGACCTTCTATTTATGAACTAGAAAATTTTGGTAAACCCGATTTTATTGTGATGAATGGTTCTAAAACCACCAATCCAAATTGGAAAGAGCACGGTTTAAATTCTGAAAATTTCATTGTTTTTAATTTGACTGAAAGAATTCAAATTATTGGTGGAACTTGGTATGGTGGCGAAATGAAAAAAGGAATGTTTGCCATGATGAATTATTATCTTCCACTTAAAGGAATGGCTTCCATGCACTGCTCTGCCAATGTGGGTGAAGAAGGCGATGTTGCTTTATTCTTTGGATTATCAGGAACAGGAAAAACTACCTTATCTGCCGACCCAAAACGTTATCTAATTGGTGATGATGAACATGGCTGGGATACTAATGGCGTTTTTAATTATGAAGGGGGATGTTATGCTAAAGTGATCGATTTAAGTGAAGAAAACGAACCCGATATTTGGAGAGCCATCAAACGTGATGCTCTGCTAGAAAATGTGGTAGTAAATGAATATGGCGAAGTAGATTATTACGATCATTCTATCACCGAAAATTCAAGAGTTTCTTATCCAATTTATCACATCAACAAAATCGTACTTCCTTCCAAAGCCGGACATGCGAAGAAAATTATTTACTTATCAGCCGATGCATTTGGGGTGTTGCCTCCGGTTTCTATATTAGATGACGACCA
>JAFLBT010000103.1 GCA_017302935.1 Flavobacteriales bacterium
TATTACCACAAGTTGTACTTTATTTAATGCATCGGGATAAAACGTATTCACTGGTTTTATATGATAAAAAAACAGCAACTATTACTACCACATTTGTGAATAAAGCGTATGACATAGAATTTGAACGCTTAGAAAGGCTCAGAGATACAAAAGAATTACATGTGAAATACGTTGATATGCAACAAAAAGGACATGAACTAAAAATCGGTATCAAAGGAAAATCGTTTGTTAAAACATTTGAAGGTACTTATAACGTTCAACATCAAAAAGATGCATTTTCATTTGATGATCATGTAGTAGCTGTTCCCGATTGGGATAGTGAAAAACAACCTAAACCTACTTTTACGGAATCAGAAATCAATAGTAAAAAATTAGATATTCGAAAAGATTATCAAACATATCAACCCTCAAAGTTGTTATTTTTATCACATAAACTAGACCCAAAATACCAAAAGTTGTTTTTTGAAAATGAGAAAAAAGGATTAATGAATACATATGAAAACAAGGTTATATTACCGGCTATTTATGATGAATTTTACAGTGCAGACTTTAAAGGTATTCACGCTAGCGGCTTTGTGTTAAAACAAGATGGAAGATACCGTTTAAAAGTGTATAACTTTGGAGGAAAGGAATCTTCTGTTAAAGGTGTTTTTGAACAAGTTCCAATGATTACATTTTACGAATACGGCAGAAAAGATTTTCATCTGATTAGTTTATTTGATGAAAACGGAAACTTTATATGTTATGCGAATCAGGATGGTAAAGTATATTTTCGAGAATAATGTTAACTCTAGATACCCTCAAAAAGCTTGAAGTCCTCCAAAAGTTGATATTCATTTTTTATAATGTATTTGATTTAGTACCTTTGGAAAAAAAGTTGAAAAATACATTTGCCTTTCTCTTTCTTTTAACCACTCAGATAATAATAGGACAAACAATTTCCTTTTCTGATAGTCAACTTTTGACAAAATTGCTGAGTGCAAGTCCTGAAAACAATGTAGCAATTAATGTGGAAGGACAACCTATTCGAATTGATACCGATTTAAATGGTTCAATTGAAATTAGTGAAGCTGTTTTGATAAGAGAATTAAATTTAAATGCGAGTTTCATCACAAATTTAGATGGTTTACAATTCTTTACTTCACTCCAAAATTTAAATTGTTCAAGTAATCTGTTGACTTCATTAGTTCTTCCCTCCTTTTCAAGTTTAGTATTTTTAGATTGCAGTTTAAATCAATTAACTTCGTTAGATATTAGTTTGAATCCTGGAATTACTTACTTAAATGCAAGACAAAATCAATTGCAATCGATTATCTTTCCTGAATCTTCTGCGTTAAATTATTTGCAGTTAAATCAAAATCAACTAAACAATTTAGATGTAAGTTCTTTAACCTCATTAACTATACTTTTGGTTAATGAAAATCAATTAAATAGCTTGAATATAAATGGATTAACTCAACTTATTTCTCTTCAGTGTCAATACAACCAATTAACAACGTTAAATTTATCAGGACTTTCTAATTTAGCTGGTGTATCTTGTGAAGTAAATCAACTGCAAAACATACAATTAGAAGGACTTAGTTCCTTAACACATTTGGAATGTTATGAAAATCAGCTCACTTCAATAGATGTAAGTGATTCGCCTCTACTAGAAATATTGTTATGTTTTCAAAATGAGTTAGTCGACTTAAATCTAAAAAACGGAGCACAAGAATCAGTTGAATTTAGCTCCAATCCAAATTTAAGTTATATCTGTGCAGATGAATCACAAATAGATGAGATTATCTTTTTAACGAATGATTGGGGTATTCCTAATTGTACGGTAGATTCAAATTGTAGTCTTTCTATTCCTGCACTTAGTGCAAAAGAAAATATAAAAATAGCTCCTCATCCCATTCAAGAAGAATTTTCGATACAATCAATTTTACCAATTGAGCGTGTAATGTTATGGGATGTTTATGGAAGAAATCTCAGCATTATGTTACAATCAAAAAATGAAACATATACATTGCGAGTTCCTTCAGGAATGTATATTTTAGAAATTTCTACAAACGAAGGCATTTTCACTCAAAAGATTATCAAACAATAACATTAACCTCCAAAAGTTTAAAGTAGCTTAAAATATTCTTTTAAATACTTATCATTATCATAGGTAGGCGTAAAAATCTCCAACAATTTTGGCTGTTCTGAAGGTTTAAAAAAGGAAGTTAATTCAACCGCAAGATCTTTTTCGTTGGCGGCTTTACTGTATTCAAAACGATACATATTGGCAAGGTGTTCCGCTGTTAAACAGTGAGCCGTTTCAAAATAAGTGTGAAAGGTATCATTTTCCTGATGGCCTGGCAATATGCGGAATATTCCTCCTCCTCCATTATTAATGACAATGATTTTAAAATTTTTAGGAATGTAATTGTTCCATAAAGCATTACTGTCATACAAAAAGCTCACATCACCCGTAATTAATACCGTGTCTTTTTCTGATGCCAAAGCAGCACCAATTGCTGTGGATGTACTACCATCAATTCCACTTGTTCCACGGTTACAAAATACCTGAACAGATGGTTTCATTTCAAACAATTGAAGATAACGAATAGAGGAACTGTTCCCCATTTGCAAATGAAGATTTTCCGGTATTTCTTTTACAATTTGCTCAAAAGCTTTGAAATCACAAAAGGGCAACTTTTCCAAGTAGTTTTTGTGTTTTTCATTACGAGAAGTTTTTATTTTTAACCCTTCATCTCTATAATTACTTTCTATATATTTAGTGTAAGGCAAAAACTGATTAAAAAAATCATTTGGATTGGCTTCAAAATGAAAAGTCAAACTGCCAAAAGTATTGTAAGCCCTTAATCGATCTACATGCCAATGGTGAGTTGGAGGAAAACTTCTCAACATTGCTTTGATGCGTTTTGACACAATCATTCCACCAAAAGTCAAAACAATATCCGGTTGAAAAGCCTTAAAATCTTCTTTTGTAAAAGGAGTGATAATGGTATCAATATTGTTTAAAAAAGAAGGATGATGTACATTAGAAGTTGTTTCCGTCATCACCAATACTGATGGATCATTGGCTAAATGATGAATTACTTGTGTATCAATTTCATTAGGATTCAATGTTCCAATTAAAATGAGCTTCTTTCTAGCAGTATTCCAAATATTGGTGGAAGCAATAATGTCTTCAAAAGGAACATTCCGATATACTTTTCCTAAGGTTGAAATCATGGTATCAACAGTTGGCACCGAAATCGTTTCATACAAAGGTTCTTCAAATGGAGCGTTGATATGCGAGGGTCCGCATTTTGAAAAAGCTTTATTAAATGCCTCATTAATTAAGAAATCATTTTCTTCAGACGCTTGTTCCGTAAGATTGGCATTAAAGTGGGTATGATTTGCTAATACATTTTCCTGACGTATGGTTTGTCCGTCACCAATATCCACCATATGTCTCGGGCGATCTGCTGAAATAATTACCAGCGGAATCATGCTGTAAAATGCTTCTGCTACGGCCGGATAAAAATTCAATATAGCCGAACCGGAAGTACAAATCACGACAACCGGCTTTTTAATTTGTTGAGCAATTCCAAGAGCAAAAAATGCAGCACAACGTTCATCGGCAATACTATAACACGTAAAATACGGATTTCCGGTAAAACCAATAGTTAGCGGTGCGTTTCGAGAACCGGGAGAAATAACGATATGTTGTATTCCTTTGGCATGACAAATTTCAATGATGCTCTGGGCTAAAGGAATTTTTGGATAAATCATGTGCTACACCTCAAAATAAATTTGATAACTCGTTAAACAAAAATATGCTTTTCCGATGGATAAGTCTATTCGAATACTGTAAAAGTTTTGTTATATTTGAACAACTTTTCAACAAAATGAATCTTCACATCCGCCCTTATACTGAAAAAGATATTCCCGCAATATTGGCTATTATCAACGATAATATTTTACATTCTACTTCTTTGTATGATTATGAACCGAGAACATTGGAAAAACAAACAGCACTATTAGCCGAAAAAAGTGCCAAAAACTTTCCGGTTATTATTGCTGAAATGGATGGAGAAATTGCCGGTTTTGGCATGTATGGTGAATTTCGTTTTAGGGATGCCTATCGATTTACGGTGGAACATTCTGTCTATGTATCGTCAGCGTTTAAAGGAAAAGGTGTGGGTGGACAATTACTTCAATCACTTATCGAATTAGCAAAAAAACAAGGATTACACACGATGATTGGTGTGATTGATGCAGAAAACACCGAGAGTATTCTCTTTCATGAAAAATATGGATTTAAAACTGTAGGAGTAATAAAAGAATCCGGATTTAAATTTGGAAGATGGTTGGATTCGGTTTTTGTACAGTTAATTTTGGAAGAATAGACATAAACGAAGAACACAGATGTAAGAAATTAGAAAAATTTTTAAAATTTTGTTGATTTCTTATATCTGTGTTCAAAAAAAATTGGTTCAAATTAGCTTGCTAACCAATTCAGTATTTCTTGGTCTTTTGGGCTTGTTCTGGGACTGATAACTTTTTCCAATTCTCCTTTTTCGTTCAATAAGTATTTTTGAAAATTCCAATCTACTTCACTGTCTTGCACTCCGTTTTTCGCTTTTTGAGTCAAAAATTGATAAATAGGGTGCATACCTGAACCTTTCACAGAAATTTTGCTCATCATAGGAAAAGTTACTCCATAGTTTTTTTGACAAAACGCACCGATCTCTTCGTTCGTTCCCGGTTCTTGACTCATAAAATCATTGGCCGGAAAACCAACTATCACCAATCCTTTGTCTTTGTATTGCTCAAAAAGAGCTTGTAAGTCTTTGTATTGTGGCGTTAATCCACATTTGGAGGCTGTATTAACAATCATAACTTTTTTACCTTTTATGGAGGCAAAATCAAATTCTTTTCCCTCTAAATCGGTTACTTTAAAACTGTGGATAGACTGTTTCATGGTACTTTGTTGAGTAGTTGACGTTTGAGATTTTGTTTGTGCTTGGTTTTGACAACTCAGCATTAAAAATCCTGCTAATGCATAAAAATATGTTTTCATGTTTTTTATTTCAAATGTACTTTTTTTACGGTCAAGTTTTACTAAACAAATCATAAATACTTGCTAAACTATTGCTTATAAAACTTTTTATACTGAATGTACGACAAAATACCTAATGCCGTAACAGCAGCTACAGAAATATAAACAAAACTTGGCGTTACAACTTTATCACCACTTGCATACGAATGTAATCCGGTGAGGTAAAAATTCACCCCAAAATAGGTCATCATAATCGAATAAAAAGCGAAAATACTCATCAAATTAAATACCCATGTTCCTCTCAAAGCCGGAACAAATCGAGCATGAATTACAAATGCATACACCATAATACTAATCAAAGCCCACGTTTCTTTTGGGTCCCAACCCCAATAGCGTCCCCAACTTTCATTCGCCCATTGACCACCTAAAAAGTTACCAATCGTTAACATGACCAATCCAATGGTTAACGCCATTTCATTGATATACGTTATCTCTTGAATGTTCAACTTCATTTTTTCTTTACTCTTTTCATTGGTCAAAAGAATCAACAATAAGGCTACAATTCCTAAAATCATTCCTAATGTAAAAGGTCCGTAACTCGCAACAATTACTGCCACGTGAATCATCAACCAATACGAATTTAAAACCGGTTGTAAGTTTGCTATGGAAGGATCCATCCAATTCCAATGAGCAATCATCAGAATCATAGAGGTCACAAAAGCAGCAGAAGCAACAGTTAATTTTGATTTTCTATCGAATGCCAAACCAAAAAACATAGTAGCCCAAGCCACATAAATCATACTTTCATAAGCATCACTCCAAGGAGCATGACCGGAAATGTACCAACGAGCAATTAATCCTATCGTATGTAAAACAAAGAAAATACCAATCACAATATGAAAAGCATTTACAGCATAATGAATGAACTTTGACGGTTTGAAAATTTGAATGATGGTAAAAATCAACATCATAACACCCGCCAACATATACAAATAAAACAATCGTTTGAAAATGTCGTATTTATTGTATTTTATTTCGGCATCAATTTTACTGTCTGCCGGGCGAACTTCACTTCCGTATTTGTGTTGAAATTTATCAATTCCGTCCAAAATATCGTTTGCCATTTTATAGTCTTGCTTTTGACTGGCTTCTGCCAAAATTTGCATGTAAGCCGGCAATATATTTTTCAGGTTTTTAAGTTCGGTATCTTCATATTGTTCCAATTCCAAATACGAAATCCATTTGTTGTTTTCATCGTTTGGCACCGGAAAAATTTTAAGAATACTTCCACTCAAGGCTGAATTAAGTAAAACCACTTTTTTATCTACCTCGATAAAATCTTTTTGAAATTGGTTGGGAATGGCCGCTTTATAGGCTTCATCTAAAAAAGGTCCCAATTTATAATTTCCCTTTGCATCAAAAAAACTGATAAATGGGGCAAATTTCGCATCCTTTTCTAAACCTAAAACCGAACGGAGACTGTCGTTTCCTCTTTTTAAATAGACCAATGGCACTTCAAACCACGCATTTGGCGTTTGCGACATGGAAAGAAAAACCTGGTCAGCTGAAAATCCTTTGTAATGATCACTTTTACTCACTTTTCGCAACAATTCAGACGAAAAAGTATTAATAGGTTTCATTCTTCCTCCGGCATCTTGAATCACTAATCGTCCAAATTTTGCGGCGTGTTCAGGAGTTGCAATATTGGTTTCGATGAACTTTTCCACTTCAGCAAGAGTCGGACGTTGATGAGTATGATTTTGGGCTGAAATTCCGATGGAAAAAAACAAAAAAATTAGGGATAGTAAACTTGCTTTTTTCGTTTTTACTTTTTCCAGTTTACTTTTTAAATCGGCAAAACGGGTATTTTTATCAAACAAAATAGCCATCATCGCCAAATACAATAAAAAGTAACCGATATAGGTTATCCAAGTTCCCCAAAAATCATGGTTAACGGAGAGAACTGTCCCTTTTTCATCTTGGTCAAAAGACGCTTGAAAAAAGCGGTATCCTTTGTAATCCAATATATTATTCATGAAAATATGAGCATCTTGTTTATCCTTTCCGTCAATCACCGTTACTTTACTTTCAAAAGCAGAATAGCTATTCATCGTTCCCGGATAGCGTTTGGCAATAAAATCATTCAATTGAATTTTGAACGGAAGTTCATAAACTTTGCTTCCAAAGAAAAGTGTAAAATCCAAATCACCTAATTTCACCGATTGAGGTTGACCCATTTTTCCTTTGGAACCAACAAGAACTACTTCTTCTTTTTGGTTGTTGGCTTCTAGTTCTACCACCAATACATCGTCGGTTTGTTTGTCTTTCCAATCGTTATTGGAAACCCATTCTTTTTTACCTTTGATTGGAGCTTCCGGCAATACAAATTGAGCTCCGGCAATGTTATAAAGCGAACGAAACATTAAGGGTTGAAGCGAATCTTTTACAACCAATCCTTTTAATTGGTCAGCCATTCGCATAAAATCTCCACCAAAATTCGATTGAATAAAAAACTCATTTTCTTTTTGAATGATATTAATGGCTCCACTTGTTTCTTTGTTGAAGGCAAAAAGGATTCCGTGCAAACTTTGCACTTCGCCTTCTTTTAAATAATGTTCATGACGAGTTCCCCCACTCGATTCAACCAATTTCAAAAACGTTTCACCGGTTTCATCCGGTTGTATAGTTTCGGTAGCATTCATGATGAATTTTTTGTACCGAATACTATAGAGTTGAGCATCAAATCTATCGTTAATGGTAAAACTATTATTGGCCGCTTGTGATAAAATCAAGGGTTTTTCAAATGTTTTTCGTTTGGTTTCGCCTTTGTAATTACCATCTGTTAGAATGGTTAAATAGGTTTTATCCGAATAAAAACGATTTTCTGCTGCTCCTTCACGGATAGGCATCATACCTTCAAAACTGATGTAGCGTGTGATGAAAGCACCCACAAGTATAAAAATGAACGATAAGTGTAATAAAAGTGTAGCCCATTTTTCTTTTTTCCAAAGTTGGTATCGGCTAATATTTCCGAAAAAGTTGATCACAAAAAAGACCATAATGACTTCAAACCACCAAGCATTATACACCCAAATTCTGGCGGTATCGGTATCATAATAGCTTTCAATAAATGTTCCGGCAGCCATTGCCACAGCGAAAGAAATAAATAAAAAAGCCATTAAACGTGTGGAAAAAAGGAAAGAATATATTTTTTTGTCCATTTTTAAGAAGGATAATTTTTGAAAGCACAAAAATACTTATAAAAGAAAGAATCTTATTGATTTTTAAAGAATTTTTAAGGGTAGTTTAAGTCGGTTTTTATTCTTCGTATTTTTAATCGGAAATCGCTTGTGTTTTTCTTATTTTTGACCCATGGTTTCAATTGTTATTATCGGTTCCGGAAATGTAGCTCAACATTTGATTACAGCTTTTTTGCAAAGTAATGATGTTGAGCTGATTCAGGTTTTTTCGAGACAAAAAGAAAAGGTTATACACTTACTTTCATCGGATAAAATTGTTTCGGATTATTCGGAAATTAAACAGGCTGATGTGTATCTAATTGCTGTTTCAGATAATGCCATTGCAGAAGTTTCGGCAAAACTGCCCTTTGAAAATCGTTTGGTTGTGCACACTTCAGGAAGCATGTCTATGGAAATTTTAGCGGGTAAAAGCAGACGAGGCGTATTTTATCCGTTGCAAACGTTTACCAAAAATAAAGCAGTTGATTTTAGCGTAATTCCTATTTGTTTGGAAGCTGAAAATGAAAATGATTTTACTTCCCTCAAAACTGTTGCACAATCCATCTCATCAGTCGTAGAATCCATTTCTTCGGAACAACGAAAAGCATTGCATGTAGCCGCTGTTTTTGTCTGCAACTTTGTTAACCATCTTTATCAAATGGGTCAAGAAATTTGTGAGGAACACCACCTATCTTTTGAATTATTGCAACCCTTAATTTTAGAAACTGCTCAAAAGATTACTCAGTTATCGCCAAAAGAAGCACAAACCGGTCCGGCAAAGCGAAATGATACTACCACTATCAATGCACATTTGCACTTTTTGACCGATGCAAACCAAAAAGAAATGTATCAACTTTTAACTAAATCCATTATAGATCATGGCAAAAAGCTATAAAGAATTAATGCACGACATTACCACGTTTATTTTTGATGTGGATGGCGTTTTAACGGATAGTTCAGTTCACATAACTCCAACCGGCGAAATGCTTCGTATCATGAATATCAGAGACGGGTTTGCGATGAAAGCCGCCATAGAAAGTGGTTACAATGTTTGTATTATCTCCGGGGGAAGCAATGAAGGCGTTCGCATCCGATTGAAAAATTTGGGCATTAATGACATTTATTTAGGTTCACCTAACAAGGTAAAAACCTTCAACGAATATTGTGAAAAGTATCAAATTAAACCGGAACAGGTTTTATACATGGGCGATGATATTCCTGATTATCATGTGATGCAATTGGTTGGCTTACCAACTTGTCCGCAAGATGCGAGTCCGGAAATTAAGGCCATTTCTACTTATGTTTCTCACAAAAATGGTGGAAAGGGTGCAGTTAGAGAAGTCGTAGAGCAAGTGATGAAAGTGCAAGACAAATGGCATTTATATTACGATGGAAAGCATGATTAAGAACTTAGAATTGAAAGTAAAAAAGTAAGGTAGAAAGTATGGTTTATTTACGGTTAATACGTTTTCAGAATTTAATTTTATTGGCGTTAATGCAACTTGTGTTGCGGTATGGATTTCTTAAATATCAAGCTGTTGGATTGGCTTTAGCGGATTGGCAATATCTTTTACTAGTTCTAGCCACTATGCTTATTGCCGGTGCCGGATATGTAATTAATGATATTTTTGACCAAGATGCCGATGAAGTCAATCATCCGAATAAATGGATAGTTGGAAAAATCATTACGGAAGCCAAAGCCTACAACATATATGTTGCATTGAATATTACAGGAGTTGGAATTGGATTTTATCTTTCCAATGTCATAGGGAAACCAAGTTTTGCCACCTTATTTATTTTTGTTGCAGCTTGTTTGTATTTTTATGCGACCACATTAAAAAAGTATATGATTATAGGCAATCTTTTGGTTGCCGTCTTAGCTGCAATAAGTGTTTTAATCATTGGTGTTTTTGATCTTTTTCCGGCCACTCATCCTTATAATAGAGAGCAAATGAAATTATTATTTGAGATTCTCACCGATTATGCTTTATTTGCCTTTATGATTCATTTCATTCGGGAAATTGCCAAAGATGCCGAAGATGTAAAAGGTGATTTAGTGCAAGGTCGAAAAACGCTCCCAATAGTTATTGG
>JAFLBT010000104.1 GCA_017302935.1 Flavobacteriales bacterium
TCTAGTGTGTTAAACTCTGATAAAGCAATCGCAATCAATATCGCCATCATGCGAACATTTGTTTCGATTAGGCATTTTAGTTTGCAATACAAAGAATTGAATGACAAAATAACAGAAATAGAAAAACAGTTTCCTGACATTTATAAAATTTTGAATTTTTTAATGGACAAAGAAAGTAAACCCGGAAACTTAGAACGAAACAAAATAGGATACAAAAAATAAGCATATGCATATCTCTGAAAACATATTAAGCAAAGTAAACGAGTGGCTAACACCAACTTTTGACAATGCGACTCAAGAAGAAATCAAAAATATGATGACTTCTTCACCCAAAGAATTAGAGGAAAGTTTCTATAAAAACTTAGAATTTGGAACGGGTGGAATGCGTGGAATCATGGGTGTCGGCACCAATCGAATCAATAAATATACGTTGGGAAAAAACACTCAAGGTCTTTCCGATTACTTGAAAAAAGCTTTTCCAAACGAACAATTAAAAGTGGTGATCGCTTATGATTGTCGTCATAATAGTAATACTTTAGCCAAGGTAGTTGCTAATGTTTTTTCCGCTAACGGAATCAAAGTTTACCTTTTTGAAGAATTACGTCCAACGCCGGAATTATCATTTGCTTTAAAACATTTAAACTGTCATGCCGGTATTGTTTTGACGGCTTCGCACAACCCACCGGAATACAATGGTTACAAAGTATATTGGCAAGATGGTGGACAATTAGTACCGCCACAAGATGAAGAAATCATTCAGGTAATTGAAGATTTGGCATATGACGAAATTAAATTTGAAGCCAACGAAAACCTAATTGAATACATTGGAGCAGAAGTTGATGAAGCTTTTTTCAATTCAACGATTGAAAATGCCAGTTTCAATACGCCGGCTTCAGCTAAAGAAAATCTAAAAATAGTTTACACTTCATTGCACGGAACTTCTATAAAAGCCATTCCGGCCGTATTAGCTAAAGCAGGCTATACCGATGTAAACATAGTAAAAGAGCAAGAAGTGCCGGATGGAAATTTCCCAACGGTAAAATCACCCAACCCTGAAGAGCCGGAAGCTTTGACTATGGCTTTAGCTTTAGCAGAAAAAACTAGTGCCGATATTGTAATAGGCACTGACCCTGATTCTGACCGTTTGGGAGTAGCAGTTCGTGATACCGAAGGGAAAATGATTTTACTCAACGGAAACCAAACCATGGTTATCATGACTGCTTTCTTGTTAGAACAGTGGAAACGTGAAGGAAGATTCAAAGGTAATGAATTCATTGGGTCAACCATCGTATCTACACCCATGATGTTGGAATTAGCTGCCGCCTATGGTGTGGAATGCAAAGTAGGTCTTACCGGATTCAAATGGATTGCTAAATTCATCAAAGACTTTCCTAATCAAAAATTTGTGGGCGGTGGAGAAGAAAGTTTTGGGTTTATGGTTGGCGATGCCGTTCGCGATAAAGATGCAGTAGCTGCTACCCTGCTTGTTTGCGAAATTGCCGCACAAGCCAAAGCCGCTGGAAGTTCATTGTACAAAGAACTATTGAACTTATATATAGATCACGGTTTTTATAAAGAATATTTGATTTCTTTGACTAAAAAAGGAATTGAAGGTGCTAACGAAATCAAACAAATGATGATTGACCTTCGTGAAAACCCGTTAAAAGAAATCAATGGGCAACGTGTGGTTTGTGTAGAGGATTACCAAAATTCGACAGCAAAGAACCTCATCACAGAAGAAGTTGAACCTATTCACATTCCGAAATCTAACGTATTAATATATTATTTGGAAGACGGCACCAAAATTTGTGCTCGACCAAGCGGAACCGAACCTAAAATCAAATTTTATTTTAGTGTCAATGAGCCATTGGACTCCTTAGATAATTTCAAAAAAGTAGAAGCGGATTTAGACCAAAAAATTAAAAACATCGTCGCAGAAATGCACCTCAACTAATGGATGAAAATTTAAAGAAAATAATTCCGTTTTTAAAACCTTACAAAACCAATGTGGTTTGGAATATTGTATTCAATATATTGTATGCCTTATTCAGCACTCTCTCTTTTATAGCACTTATTCCCATGTTGGATGTGTTATTTAAAGATGTCGAAAAGATTGAAACCAAACCGGTTTACACGTCAATATGGAAAATTGGTGATTTCGGAAAAGACTACTTGTATTTTTACATCACCAAACTTTCCGAAGAAAACGGTCCACAATATGCTTTGTTATTGGTAGTGACCATCATCATTATTACCTTTTTATTAAAAAACCTATTCAATTACCTGGCTTTAAATCATTTATTGTTGTTGAAAAATGGCGTTTTGAAAGACATTCGAAACAAAATGTTTGATAAAATCATTGATTTACCGGTTTCTTACTATTCCGAAAAGCGAAAAGGTGATGTGATGGCTCGCATGTTAAACGATGTAAATGAGGTAAAAAACTCCTTTTTCTCCATTTTAGAATTGGTAGTAAAAGAACCAATGACTATCATTTTTACAATTGGAGCAATGTTAGCAATAAGTTTTAAACTGACTTTATTTGTTTTTATTTTTATTCCAATTTCCGGATTTATCATTTCTAAAATTGGAAAAAGCTTAAAAGCCAAATCTAAAAAAGCACAAGATGAAAACGGTTATTTAATTTCAATTGTAGAAGAAACCTTGGGTGGTTTAAAAGTGGTTAAAAGTTATAATGCAGAAAATACGTTTACCAAAAAATTCAACGATTCTATTTTCAGATTGTATCGATTAACCAATAGTATTGGTAGAAAAAACAACCTTTCTTCACCTATGAGTGAATTTTTAGGAATTGTAGTCATCGCTATTTTGCTTTGGTATGGAGGAAATATGGTTTTGGTAGAAAAATTTGCAAATGGCTCTCCTTTATTGGAAGGCTCTAAATTTTTAGCCTATATGGGATTGGCCTATAATATTCTCACACCGGCCAAAGCCATTTCAAAAGCATCCTACCAAGTTAAGACGGGATTGGCTGCAGCCGAAAGAGTTTTTGATGTTTTAGAAGTGAAAAATGAAATTGTGGATAAAGAAAATGCTCTATACAAAAAAGAGTTTAAAACATCTATTTCCATTCAAAATATCAACTTTAGCTATGAAGAAGATGCCGTTTTGAAAAACTTTTCATTAGAAATACCAAAAGGAAAAACGGTAGCTTTAGTGGGCCAATCCGGTAGTGGTAAAAGTACGATTGCCAATTTATTAACGCGTTTTTACGATGTAAACGAAGGAAGTATCCAAATTGATGGTGTGGATATCAAAGATATTTCAATGAAATCGTTGCGACATTTGATGGGATTGGTTACACAGGATTCGATTTTGTTTAATGATACCATTAAAAATAATATTCTGATAGGAAAACAAAACGCAACCGATGATGAAATCATTGAAGCGTTGAAAATTGCCAATGCGTATGAATTTGTGAAAGATTTACCAAACGGAATTAATACGAATATTGGAGATGCCGGTGGAAAACTTTCGGGCGGACAAAAACAACGCCTTTCTATTGCTCGTGCTGTTTTGAAAAACCCACCCATTATGATTTTGGATGAAGCCACTTCTGCTTTGGATACCGAAAGTGAAAAATTAGTACAAGTAGCTTTGGAAAACATGATGCAAAACAGAACTTCTATTGTAATTGCTCACCGCCTTTCTACCATTCAAAAAGCCGACGTAATTGTAGTCATGCAAAAAGGAGAAATTGTAGAACAAGGTACGCATGACGAATTATTGGCTAAAAATGGGATGTATGCCAAATTGGTAATGATGCAGTCGTTTGAGTAGGTTGCAAATTGATAAATTGAAATCCCAAAAATCAAAAAATCAGAAAATCGAATAATCTAGAAGTCTGAAAATCCAAAATGTACATTCACAATCCAAACATTATTCTTCCGGATGACCCAAACACCATCGTTTGGAAATATTTGGATTTGTCTAAATTTTTGGATTTGTTGTTGTCTAAGAAGTTATTCATGTCGCGGTCCGACAAATTTGAAGACCAATACGAAGGAACGTTTAGCGAACCCACTTATGAAGAAATTCGGAAAATAGCTGAAAACAATCCGAAGTTTTTGGATTATTACAAATCGCATCGCGAAAAAATTGTCATAAGTAGTTGGCACATTAACGAATACGAATCGTTTGCCATGTGGCAAATTTTCACCAAAAACAACGAAGGATTAGCCATTCAATCAACCGTAAAAAGATTACAAGAAGCTTTAATACCGGAAAGAAATACGGAACAATACATTGGCGAAGTCAACTATATCGACTACAAAAAAGAACACATTCCATTTGATGATACATTTTTCCCTTTTCTATTTAAGCGGAAAAGTTTTCAATACGAAAGAGAAATTCGCATCATTTCGGATGTTACGTCCAACAACATTTCCATTAATGATGGTTTAAAAATTGAGGTTGATATTCAACAATTAATAGAACGAATTTACATTCATCCCAAATCTGAGAATTGGTATAAAAATTTAGTTATTCAGTTGATGGAACAACTCGGGTTTAATTTTACAATCGAAAAATCCGATTTAGAAAGTGATATTTTGATTTAATTAAACGGTTTGTATTCGTTTACTTTCCATTCTTTATCTAATAAATCTACAAAGTAATAGAACACCGCATCGTCTTTGTCAAAATCACCGTTTTTATTGGAATCTTGAATGGTTCTAAAATAAAGTCGGTTTTTAACCTCAAGTACATTCCAATCGATAAGTTCCTGATAATCCGGAGTTAATTTGATGAAGTTTTCACCAGAGGAAAAACTTAAAAACAATGCTTTAATATCATTTTGGTCTAATTTGCTATCGCGATTGGTATCCATATCTGCAACAGTGTACACCATAATTTGCTTTTTACTTTTTTCAGCAAAAGTAGTAAGATAAGTCGCTGATTGAATGATCATTTGTTTATCCGTCAATGGCTTTGTAGAAGAAGAATCAATATGTTGAAAATATAGATTATCCAAGTATCCGGTAATTTCATATCGATTATAATTGGAAACCGCATAACTTACTCTACTTGTGCTGGAAGAACCATAACTTGCTTTTGACTTAACATCATATACTCGCAACTCGCCTACCGGATGAATGATATAAGAAGTTCCATCCATAAAAACAGGTAAATCAGCAACTCTTATTTGAGTTGTATCTTTTTTAGTGATGGATTCTTTTGTTGCTTCTTCATAGATTACTTTAGGCTGATCTACTTCTTCTTTACAACTAAAGAAAATAAGCATCAAAGCGAGAAACAAATGATTGAAATTAATTTTCATTGTTTTTATACTGATTTATTCAAAGGTATAAAATTTATTGCAATTATAATTTAGCCGTTAACTTTAAATTGAAAACCCGAGTGGTCATATAATTCGGAACGCCATACTGTGTTTTAGTATAAACATCTCTAACCCAAGTATTAGTAATGGCATTTTGATTGTTGAACATATTAAAAATCTCAACTCCAAAAGATAAATCTTTAAAACGTTTAAGCCAATGTCCGTCTGGTCGAGTGGCATTTTTTTCGGTTAAAACATACAAAAATCCAATATCAGCTCTTCTGTAATCTCTCAATCTGGATTGATATAAATAAGGATCAGCATAGGAAGGTGAACCTCCCGGTAAACCGGTATTATAAACCAAATTCAAATACATTTTCATGCTTGGAATATTGGGCACATAATCTTGAAAAAGTACTCCAAATTTAAGGCGTTGATCAGTTGGTCGTGGAATAAATCCTTTGTTTTGATAATTCTCTTCCGTTTTCATGTAGCCAAAACTAAACCAAGATTCGGTTCCGGGAACAAACTCACCATTCAATCGCATGTCTAAACCATACACGTACGCTTCTGCTTCATTATCCGCGATATATCGAATTCTCACATTATCTAACGTATATGTATTTACATCCGTTAAACTTTTATAATATAATTCACTAATTAATTTAAACGGTCGATTCCACATTTTAAAACTATAATCATTTCCTAAAACAATATGTGTCGATTGTTGAGCTTTTACATTCGGTCGAACTTGACCATCAAAACCTCTGAGTTCACGATAAAAAGGAGGTTGATGATACAATCCACCTGAAATTCTGAACACCATATCTTTTTGCCACAAAGGTTTAATGGAAAATTGAGCTCTAGGACTAAAAACCATTTGACTTTTTCCATCAACATCTTCACCTGAAACCTGCCATTGGTGCATTCGCACACCGGCATTATACCATACTTCACTTGTACCTAAATACGATTTTCTACTCCATTGAGCATATCCTGAAAAACGATCGATGGTATTTAAATTAGTCGCTCGAACACTTTGAAAAGGAACCAAAGGTCCGGTATACGGATTGTAAGGCTGATCATTCACAGGGAAATCACGTGGAGGATTTAAAGAAAAACCGGCAGAATCAATCACTTCCCACTCTACTATTCGATCACGAATATCTTCTCTTGTGTATTTTAATCCCCATTCAACAGTATTTTCTTTTACTTTATGAAAACCTTTAATTTCAGCATTCACAATTAAAGCATCTAAATCATTTCGACCATGGTTTAATTGTGTTCCGATTCCACGATTAAATTTTACATCACCAAACGTATCCGAACCAATGTTTCCATCTACTTCACCTAAAAAATAAGCCGCAAAAATATCAAAGTATTCCTGTTCTTGCGTATGATAAACAGAACTGATAAACTTGAAGGTATTGTTTTCATTATGGTCATAAGAAGTCTTAAATGCACCAAACAACGTTTGATAACGATCTTTTTCCTGTCCGTCATAAAAAATTTGTAACGCAATGGGTTCGTCAATGGTTCCAAAATTAGTTTGTCGAGTCAACGGTTCAAAATTGTATTTATTTTGAGACGCATTTCCTAAAAATCCAAATTGCCATTTTTTGTTAGGTGTAAAAGTAAGATAGGTTTGCACATCCATAAAAGTTGGACGGAAATTACTACTCGTTTCCTGACTATTCACCAACAAACTATTGTCGCGGTAACGAATACCGGTAACATTTGCCCATTTTTGGTCTTTGCTTACCCCTTCTAGTGTTAAACTTCCACCCAAGAAACTCGCCTCAAAAGCAGCAGCATATCGCGTTGGAATACGATATGTGATATCTAAAACGGAAGACATTTTATCCCCGTATTTTGCTTGAAAACCACCGGCAGAAAAATCAACATTCTGCACCATATCTGTATTAGTGAAGCTTAACCCTTCTTGCTGACCCGAGCGAATTAAAAACGGACGATAAATTTCAATTTCATTCACATAAACTAAATTTTCATCAAAATTACCTCCACGAACAGAATACTGGGTACTTAATTCATTATTGGAATTTACCCCGGGCAGTGATTTCAAAATATTTTCAACACCGGCATTCGCACCAGGGATTTTTCTAATAACAGCCGGTTCAATAGAAGTTATTCCCTCAACCCTTTTTCTGTTTCCTGCCGTAACAATTACCTCTGGTAGTGTTTCTTCGGAATCGCTCATTATAAAATTATATTCAAAATCTTCATTGGGTTTTAGTTCCAACCTCAAAGTAGATTTTTTTAAAGAGACATGTGTAAAAACCAACACAATATTTTGGTTAGCTGGAATAGTTAATACGTAAAAACCATTATTATTGGTGGTTGTTCCTTTATCTTGATAGTTGATATTTACTCCTTCAACCGGATTATTATTTTTATCTAAAATAATTCCTTTTATACGGGCAGTTTGGGCATTTGCAAAAAAAACGACGCAAAAAAACACCCAAGTAAAAAAATGTGACTTTGTTTTCAAAAGAAATAGTTAAGGTTTTTGACTTCTGTAAAAATGTGTTTCAAATATAGTAGAATTTCCAACATTATCGACTACTTCTATTTTTAAATCATTTTTACCCTCTATAACGACATTATCTGAAAATTCGTGTGTAATTAAATTGGTTTTAAAATCATAATCCAATAAAATCCATTTTCCGTTCAAAAATCCATTATACGTTTTTATACCGGAAAGGTCATCAGAAATGTTTAATTGAATCGTATTTTGTTTACTTAACCATTTACCCTCATCAAAATTAATTGGTTTGATAGAAGGAGCTTTTGTATCTTCCAAAAGCTGATATTGCCCTAAATTTTTTACCCAAGTTGTAAATGTATTTCCTTTTATTTTAGTAGAATGATAACTTTTTTTAGTTCCATTAATAGAAGCAATAAAATATTTTTCTCGTCTAGTTTCGGGAATGGTATCATTTTGAAATGCAATTGAAAAATTAGCATGAACCGGAATGGTTTCATCATGAAGTTTTAAAATTCCTTTAGTCACATCAATGTTTAAAAAAGTATCATGATAAAATACATTCTCCGGAAAATAAATGGATACATTTTCCTTTGTAAAATAATGTTCCCGCTCAGATTTAATTTTAAATTCTGTTTTAGCAATCGGTTTTACAATTTTTGCTGCTGAATTGGCAAATTGAATTGGCACTACTACTTTTGATTTATTTCCATGAAAATCAATTACTTCAACGTTAAAAACATGTGATAAATTATTTTCAACTTGGATGATTCCATTCCCGTTTGGTGCAGAAATTATACTAAGCGGATATTTTTTATGATAAAAAAGTTGTTGCACCCTTTGATTTAACTTTTTGTAACGAGTGTAATCAATATAGGCATTCACATAGCGTGTTTCATCAAATCCAAAAGTGGAGAAATCTACTGAAAATGCATTTTTTCCATCCAAAACGGATGTAATTTTAAACACCCCATTTTTACCATAATTATTATCCGATTGATCATAAGTGTTGATTCCAAAACCAATTGCTCCTTTAGCCATAACTTTTGAGGCCAAATAGGTTCCGTCTTTTTGAAGTGAAAGTGGTAATGAAATCGGGAGTTGCGATTGATTCACCACCGCATCATCACTAATTGGATAAACAATTATCTCGTTGATTACAGGTGCTTTGGTATCTTTTATGAAAGCATCATATCCAAAAAAGAAAGGATTGATAATTTTTTCAGTTTTCGAATCACGAATTTCAAAATGAAGATGCGGACCACCGGAACCGCCACTATTTCCTGACAAACCTATAATTTCCCCTTTTTTAACCGGCAATTCATCTGGTTGAGGAAAGATATCCATTTCAAATTGTTGTAATTGATAATGTTGTTGCTTTATATACGATTGAATATTTCCGGAAGCTCTTTGCAAGTGACCGTAAACACTGGTGTAACCATTTGCATGTGTGATGTAAATTGCTTTACCATAACCAAAAGTAGAAATCTTAATTCTGGAAACATAACCATCTGCGATGGCATAAGCATTAAGTCCTTCTTTTTGTTGAGTACGAAAGTCTAAACCGGAATGAAAATGATTGGAACGCAATTCTCCAAACGAACCTGATAAAGATAATGGAATGTCAAGTGGAGAAATAAAATCAGTTGTGGGAAATTGAGTTTGAGAAAAAAACAACTGATTGACGAATAACAAAATGAATAAATAGTACTTCATGGCATATAATTTTTGCTAATTTAAAAAATGATTAACAAAAAACAAACCAAAAAATGCAATTTTAGTAGAATTCAACCAATTGACAATTCATTTCTGAAAATTGATAAAATTTATTTTTTTTATTTGCGTTAATGAAATAGGAATACTAACTTTGTAATTCGTGTAATGAAATTAGATTATCATGAGTGAAATGATAGAAGTAGTTGATTTTCTTGAAAATAAACTCTCCAAATTAATTGAAAAATCAAGGAGTTTGGAGTTACAGATACAAGATTTAAAGAATGAACTACAACAATCTATCGAAATCAGACAAAATCAAGCAAAAGAAATTGAACACTTGAATAAAAAGTTTGAAACACTCAAAATTGCTAATTCATTATTAGGCAGTGACGAAAACAAAAGAGATACGAAGCTAAAAATAAATTCATTAATTCGTGAGATTGATTACTGTATTGCACAGTTATCTGACTAATACAGCATGAACGAAAAGCTTAAAATTAAACTATCAATTGCAGATCGAGTTTATCCGTTAACGGTTGACCCGATTCAAGAAGAAGGGCTCAGAAGTGCTTCCAAAAAAATTGATGCCATGATTAAGCAATTTGAACAAAATTATGCTGTGAGAGACAAACAAGATGTATTAGCCATGTGTGCTTTACAATTTGCCTCACAATTAGAACAAAAATTAATTGACAAATCCGAAGATTATAACGAATCATTGGAAAAGTTGAAAAATTTAAATGAAAAATTAGCTGACT
>JAFLBT010000105.1 GCA_017302935.1 Flavobacteriales bacterium
GACTAAAACAAATCTTATGGGGTTTTTTCAAAAAAATAGTTATAGCGGACAATTGTGCACATTTTGCGAATTTGATTTTCAACAATTCAGCGGAATACAATGGAAGTACATTAGTATTAGGGGCCTCGTTTTTTACATTTCAAATTTATGGGGATTTTTCAGGCTATTCAGATATTGCAATTGGAACTTCCCGCTTGTTTGGTTTTGATTTAATGAAAAACTTTTCTTATCCCTATTTTTCACGTGATATTGCTGAGTTTTGGAGAAGGTGGCATATTTCTCTATCAACATGGTTTAGAGATTATCTTTATATTCCACTAGGAGGAAGTCAAGGCGGAAAGATGATGAAAGTAAGAAATACATTTATTATTTTTCTTGTAAGCGGTTTTTGGCATGGTGCAAATTGGACCTTTATTTTTTGGGGATTATTAAATGCGATTTATTTCTTACCACTTTTACTAGCAGATAAAAACAGAACACACATAGATATTGTTGCAGAAAATAGCTATTTACCGTCTATAAAAGAATTTTTTTCCATCTTATTGACATTTACCTTAACAGTATTTGCATGGATTTTCTTTAGAGCAGAGAGTTTAAGTCACGCTTTTCAGTATATAGGGGGTATATTTTCATCGAGTACTTTATCGGTTCCGGCTTTTGATGGTATTTCAAAAGCAGCTGTTGTATTACTCTTAATCACATTGTTTCTTACCATAGAATGGATTGGAAGGAGAAGCCATTTTGCCATTGAAAAAATAGGTATTCATTGGTCTCCAATATTTAGATGGTCATTTTACTCTATCTTAATATTTATCATTTTTATGTTTATGCAAACTGAAGAAACACCATTTATTTACTTTCAATTTTAATTCAAATGGATAGATTCATCAAAAGACTTTCTGTATTTATAGTATTTGCTTCGTTTTCATATTTACTATTGATTTTTTTATCCGGTATTTTATTACCTGATTTTTTGAAACCGAATTTAAAGTTTAAAAAAGGGTCCAATGGTCATTTATTTACCAGAGTAAATGAAGTGAAAGAGTATAAAAACGTAGACATACTTTTTTTAGGTTCTTCACATGCTTACAGAGGATTTGATACAGAATTTTTTAAGCAAAAAGGATATTCAACTTTTAATTTGGGCTCAAGTGCACAAACTCCTACTCAAACAGAGGTGCTTTTAAATCGTTATTTGAATGATTTAAATCCAAAAAAGATTGTTTTTGAGATATATCCGGGTAGTTTTGAAAATGATGGTGTTGAATCTTCTATTGATTTAATTACAAATGACAAAAATGATATACACAGTTTAGCAATGGTTTTAAATATGAAACATATTAAAACTTTAAATTCCTATATTTATGCTAAACAAAGGGAGATTTTAAATTTAGATAAAAATTTTTCAGAAAAAAAAGAAAATAAGTTTGATTTATATGTTGATGGAGGGTATGTAAGAAGGAAACCAAGTGAGTTTGATTTCTACAATTATGATTCAATTCCTAAAAAATGGAAATTACGAGAGGAGCAAATAGAGGCTTTTCATCGAATTATTAATCAACTTAAAGCGAAAAATAAAGAAGTTATTTTAGTATATGCTCCAATTACAAAAATAAATTATCAAAAATTCACTAACCATACAGAATTTGATTCTATTATTAAATCAACTTCATTGCAGTATCTTAACTTTAATTCTATACTAAATTTGGATGACTCATATTTTTATGATTATCAACATTTGAATCAAAAAGGTGTTCATTCATTTAATGTAGCATTGATAGACTATATTAAATGATATTTTTATCTTTATCTACAGAATTTTAAATCTAACTAATTTGAAAAAAGTAATCTATTTAATTGATACATTGCAAACCGGTGGTGCTGAAAAAAGTATTTTGGAATTTAGTTCAAGGTTTACCAAAGTAAAAAGTATCGTTTGCTATTTACAAAAAAAGGAGGGAGACCTAAGTCCAGAATTTAGAGCCAAAAATGTTGAATTAATAGATTTATCCATACCAACATCTACATTTTGGTTGTTTCATGCCATAAAGGCTTTTAATCAAGTTTTACAACAACACCAACCGGATATCGTTCATGCTCATCTCTTTAAATCTGAATTGGTAGCAAGATTATCAAAAATTCCAAAAAACACAATTCTTGTAGGAGCTTTTGTTAATGATTCCTATTCTGAAGAACGCTACAATGAACAAAATTTCATCAGGAATTGTAAACTTAATTTTATCAAATGGATTGATAAGTTAACCATTTCAAAAAACAATTATATTACTACTATCACAAAAACTATTGCAGCCTCTAATTGTTCTATATTAAATTATCCTGTTGATAAAACCATTTTAATACCAAGAGGTCGTTCAAAAAACGATTTCCAAGTTTCTACAACGGTTTATAATCAAGGTGATACCTTTACATTTATCATTGTAGCTCGATTATTGTTTAGAAAAGGCTATTTAGAATTGATTGAAGCGGTACAACTTTTGAGTCAACAAATTGATATTCCATTTAAGATTAGGGTAGTTGGTGATGGTGTGGATAAAATGGCTATTCAAAAAAAGGTTGATGATGAGCAAGTTTCTTCTTTTTTTGAGTTTTTAGGCACTCGTAAAGATGTTCCTTTATTATTACAATCCGCTCATTGTTTTGTTTTGTCTTCTCATTATGAAGGTCAAGGCGGGGCATTAGTTGAAGCCATGTTTACCGGATTACCTATTATTTGTTCGGATATTCCTGTTTTTAGTGAGCAAGTAGACAACCAAAAAGAAGCATTGTTATTTGAACTAAAGTCACCTGAGAAATTAGCCGAAAAAATGAAGTGGGTGATTGAACATTATGTTGAAGCACGTTCATTAGGTGTTCAAGCCAGAAGTAAAGCTGAACAAAATTATGACATTGATAGGATAGCAGAAAAAACGGAAGACTTTTATTTAGACATAACTTCTACTCAACCATGACCATTCTCCAACTCATACAAAAGCCACAATTAAGAGGAGCTGAAATGTTTGCCAGTCAACTTTCAAATGAGTTGACGGAATTGGGACACGAAGTGATGGTAGTGGCGTTATTTCCCGGTGCCTCTGAATTGCCTTGTAAGGGTACTTTTATTCGGTTGGATCGGCCCATCGGAAAGCGTTGGTTTGATTATGAGGGGTGGAAATCTTTAGCCAAATTAATCAAAACCCACCATGTTGATGTTGTGCAATGCAATGCCGGCGATACGTTGAAATTTGCAGTTTTTTCGCAACTTTTCTGTGGATGGAAAGTCCCAATCATCGCCCGTAATGCCAGTATGGTGAGTGCTTACATTCAAAATCCACTGATTAAATGGCTCAACCGATGGCTGTATAGCCGCACCCAAGCTATCGTTTCGGTTTCGCACTTGGCGGCGAAAGATTTGAATCAATTGTTTCCGGAAACAAAAGTTAAAACAACTGTAATCCCCATTGGTATAAACCAACAACCGTTTACTACGGTAGCCTGGAAAAATACACCGCCAACTGCGTTTCAGATTGTGCATGTGGGCGGATTTTCATTTGAGAAGAACCACTATGGTTTACTTTCCATTTTTGAACAATGGTTGAAAAGATGTCCTGATTCACATTTGCATCTTATTGGCGATGGTCCGATGAGAGCCGAAATCGAGCAAGCGGTAGCCACAAAAAAACTAACCGATAAAATTTCGTTTTATGGTTTTAGTAAAGATGCCCTTCACTATATGCACCAAGCTGATGTTGTCGTTTTACCCAGTATTATTGAAGGTTTACCGGGAGTGGTTTTAGAAGCGATGTATGCCAAAACCCCTGTGATTGCCTATAATGTGGGCGGTATTTCAGAAGTCATTCAAAATGGTGCTACCGGATATTTAGTGGAGAAAGGGGATGAGCAAGGTTTTGTAGAGGCTTTGGAGGAAGTAAAAAGTGAAGGCAAAAATACACATTACGTGAAAAATGCTAACGAACTCATTGTCAAAAAATTTAATAATACGTACCTTGCCCAGCAGTTTGAAACCGTTTATAAGGCACTCACACATGGCAAAAATTAAAGTACTTCATATCATCAAATCGTTGGGGCGTGGTGGAGCAGAAATGCTTTTACCGGAAACCTTAAAAAAACACAACCAAGAGGCGTTTGAATTTCATTATATTTACTTTTTACCATGGAAAGACCAAATGGTACACGCTATCGAAGAAGCGGGTGGAAAAGTAACTTGTTTTGCGGCCAAGAATAATTTGCTTTTGTTGTGGCAATACAAAAAAATCATTCGCTATTGTAGGGAAAATGAAATTCAATTGATTCATGCTCATTTGCCTTGGGCTGGATTTGTAAGCCGTTTGGTGCATTCCTTGACCAAGATTCCGGTGCTTTATACGGAACACAATATGCAGGAACGCTACCATTTTTTGACCAAAACCATCAATAAATTGACCTTTAATCGTCAGTCACTTGGAATTGGTGTTTCAGATGATGTGTCTCATTCCATTCAAAAAAATATACATCCTACTATTCCGGTACAAACGGTTTTAAATGGAGTGAATACGGATAGTTTTCAACGAAAAGGTACGTTTGCTGATTCATCCATACGGAAACAATTTGGCATTCCGGCGGATGCTTTTGTAGTGGGAACCGTAGCGGTTTTTCGTTTTCAAAAACGACTTGATCTGTGGTTGGAAATCATGAAAAAAGCGATTGAACAAGACGCAAACATCTATGGAATCATAGTAGGTGCCGGACCTTTACAATCGGAAATCGAACAAAAATATGCGGCTTTGGGTTTAGAAGGAAAAGTATTTTTTGCCGGATTGCAAACCGAAGTCAAACCCTATTATGAGGCCATGGACACGTTTATGATGTGCTCTTCTTTTGAAGGATTACCCATTGCGTTGCTGGAAGCCATGAGTATGAAATGTGCGATAGTCACCACTGATGCCGGAGGAATTAAGGAAGTGATTCGAAACGAACAAGACGGAGTAGTAGTAGGAGTGGAAGAATGGGCTCAATTATCGGCTCATTTGATTGCTTTAAAAAATCAACCGAGTCGATTGGCTACTTTGCAAAAAGCGGCACGTTTACGTACTGAGGACTCTTTTAGCATGGACGCCATGATTAAAACCTTAGAGCAGTTGTATCAACACTACTATCACTCATGAACATCAGAAAAGCACATACCGCCGATATTCCCGCCATTGTTGATTTGCTGAAAAGCAGTTTAGGAGAATCGCTGTTAAAGAAAACGTCAGCCATTTGGCATTTTAAACATGAAGACAATCCTTTTGGGGCTTCTTATGTTTTGGTAGCCGAGGAAAATGGTCAGTTTATAGGTGTTCGAGCTTTTATGTCATGGAAATGGCAACTCGGAGACAAGGTTTGGCAAGCCTATCGAGCGGTAGACACTGCCACACATCCCGAACATCAAGGAAGAGGGATTTTTAAGAAATTAACGTTACAAGCCTTGGAGGAAGTGGGAGAGCATAAGGATTGTTTTATTTTCAATACTCCCAATGAAAAGAGTCGTCCCGGTTATTTAAAAATGGGTTGGGAGGCCATTGGAAAGATAAAGTTGGCCTTAGTGCCGGCTTTGTTGTATCGAATGGGGTATGTTTTTTCTTCTTCTTCCCACTATCCAATAGAGCTTTCAGATACGGATTTAGATGCACTTTGTGTGGCTCATAATGAGCGATTGATAGTAAAAGGCGGATTGTTTACCCCTAAATCAGCGGCTTATTTAAAGTGGCGATATGCCATAAATCCGATGCAATCGTATACCGTATTAACCGGGAAAAATTGGTATGTAGCGTTGTATGTCAAAAAACATCGTTATTTTAGCGAATTGCGATTGGCAGAGGTTATTGGAGCAAATGATGCCAAAGCCCGAAAAGAAATCAGACGAGTAGTTTCTCGATTTGCCGCCCAAAACGGGTGTTTATTGATGAGTACAACAGAAAAAGAATTGTTTCGATTTTCATTTTACGGAGCTTTTGGTCCGATTTTAACCTGTAGGGATTTAACGGAGCACCATTTAATAGTGCAACAAGCACAAAAAGATAATGGTTGGCAATATGCCATGGGTGATTTAGAATTATTTTAAGCATGGATAGTTTAGTGATTTTTTTGGTCATTGTTTTGGCAACACAAGTGTTGTTGAACAGTCTTGCCCGAAAACATGCTTTTTTGGATAAAAAGCTATTGAATTATCTTTTCTTTTATCATTTGTTATTCTTTTTGGTGTATTATACCTATACGCTCTTTAATCCTTCCGATTCCCGACAGTATTATTATGTAGCCAGTCAAATAGGAAATGATTGGCCCGAGTTGTTTGAATCGGGTACCAATTTTATCAATTTTTTAGCTTCTCCTTTCGTACAAGCCGGGTTGTCGTATGAATCGTTGATGTTGATTTTTGCTTGGTTTGGCTATGTTGGGTTTGTGTATGCCTATTTATTCATGCGGGAAAACATCCCTATAGATGTAAAAGTGTTTGGACGATTTGATTTGTTGACATTGATATTATTTTTCCCTAACATGCATTTTTGGACCGTTTCTTTGGGAAAAGGTTCCGTTATTTTTATGGGGCTAATGATTTTTACGTATGCAGTAAAAAATCCGACCGGGAGATGGTTTTTACTCTTGTTGGGAGGATTTTTTGTGTATATGGTTCGTCCGCATGTTATGTTATTTATGTTGGTAGCGGTTACAATCGGTTTATGGTTTGGAAGGGATAAAATCAGTACGGCCTTAAAAGTGGTTATTGTTATAGCTTCTGTAGGTTTTTTGGCAGCCGCCAGTAATTCCATATTAGCCGTTGCGAAATTGGAAAATTCTGAAAATGTGATTACTGATTTTGAAGCATTTGCCGATGCTCGTTCACAAGGATTGTCAGAAAGTGCCGGTTCAGGAGTGGCGATGAGCAATTATCCGTTGCCGTTAAAATTGTTTACGTTTTGGTTTCGACCCTTATTTGTGGATTCTCCTGGAGTTTTGGGATTGTTTAGCTCAGCAGAAAATTTTCTCTATTTGTTATTATTCTTCAAAATATTGAATAAACGGTTTTTACGGTTTTTCAGAAAATCCGTTTATATGGTCAAGATGTCGGCCATTGCTTTTTTGATGACCTCCTTTGCGATGACCTTTGTGATGTCGAATTTGGGTATTATTATGCGACAAAAGTCGATGGTGATGTATTTTGCTTTTTTCGTGATTTATTACTTTTTAGCACAAGAGGAATATAACCGACAACAACTTGTACAATCAACACTAGAAGAAGCATCCTCATGAGTGGAAAATTAGTCATATCACTTGATTTTGAATTGGTGTGGGGTATTTTTGATCATATCGATTTACCGCAAAAACAGGCCTATTTTGAAAACACCTTGTCAGTTATTCCCGAAATGTTGAAATGTTTTGAACAGCATCAAATGGAGGTAACATGGGCTACGGTTGGGATGTTATTCAATCGGAATTGGGAGGAATGGTTGGCAAATCGTCCGGAAAACCTTCCTTCCTACCAAAATAAAAAGTTGGATGCTTATGCCTATGGATTGGCTCATCAAGATTCCGGATTTGACCGTTATTTTTTTGCTCCAGATTTGATACAACGCATCTTGCAAACCCCAGGTCAGGAATTGGCTACCCATACCTATTCTCATTATTATTGTTTGGAAAATGGACAAACTGCTTTTCAGTTTGCTGATGATTTGGATTTGGCTGTTAAAATGGCCAAGCAAGTGGGAGTGGAATTGAAATCATTGGTTTTTCCCCGTAACCAATGGAATGAGGAATATTTATCACTTTGTGCTGAGCGAGGCATCACACAATTGCGTTCTAATCCGGCAGTTTGGTATTGGCAAGATACGGCCAGTGCTTCTTTGGCCACAAAGTTATTTCGTACAGGAGATGCTTATTTGCCGCTAGGTGCAAAATCCTATACTGCTGCAGCTGTCATAACTAAAATGGTTACTGCACAACCGGCAAGTCGTTTTTTACGTCCTCATCATTCCGTTTCTTTATTGAATCAATTGCGATTGTCCCGCATCAAAAATGAAATGTTGCTCGCTGCAAAAAAAGGAGAAATCTATCACTTGTGGTGGCATCCACATAATTTTGGAGACTATCCCAAGCAATCGATGGAAGCATTGATAGAAATTGCCAAATGGTATGTTCATTTGCACCAAAAATACGGTTTTGAATCGGTGACGATGGCTACACTTCCTCAAAAAATATAAACGGTGAACTTTGTTTCCCACATATTTCCGAAACGATTCACCGTTTGGCATTTTCCACCGGAATCTTTTGGATTTCGTTTCACTTTGTTTGTTTGGCATTTTGTTTTTGTTTTTCTAGCTTGGCAAGAGCGGGAGGTAAGAGGACATTCTGATGCTCATCATTATTGGGGTTTAGATTTTGATATTACTACTAAGTATTGGTTTGACTTTTTTTCGTACGGAACGGATTTTGTAGTGTGGTTAAATTATCCTTTTATTCAGTTAGGCCTCTCTTTTTTGGGTGGTTTTTTACTTTATGGATTGATGGGATATATAGCGATTTGGCAATTTTTAAAGTGGACTTATCATTTGTTAAATCAGTACAGTTTCAAGGGTAAATCTTTTCTGTTTTTGTTTCTTTTTATATGGCCTAACTTGCATTATTGGACGGCTGTTTTAGGGAAAGAGCCACTCATTTTTTGGAGTTTGGTGCAAGTGTTTGGTGTGATTAGTTTTCAAAAAAAATACACTTCCATTTCCTTTGTCATGGCTTGTTTATTGTTGATTATCATCCGTCCGCATGTGGCTATTTTGGTTACAGGAGCTTTTGGAGTCAGTTTTCTTTTATTTGGGAAAGCCACTTTATTTTCGAAATTGAAATGGTCCACTTTTGGACTTTCCATGGCAGTAGTACTGGGCTATATGGTTTTGCAATTATCCCATATTCGACGTTTGGATTGGGATAGAATTGTACGGTTTAATCGTGGTTCGGTTTTATCGTTTGAACGTTCGAATAGTTATGTTCCGATGGGAGACTATTCTTTTTTTTACAAATTATTTTCTTTTTATTTCCGACCCTTACCAATGGAAGTCAATACCTTAAAAGGTTGGGTAGTAGGATTGGAGAACCTGTTTTTTCTTTTTTTAGTAATTTTTTTTGGGTATTTAATTATTCGTTTTTTTCGGCAAATTAAAAAGAAAGCTGTTCCTTTGTGGTGGAGTTCTGCTCTTTTATTTGGGTTGTTCTCCGGCTGTGTTTATGTATTTCGATATGCTAATTTCGGAATATTTATGCGAACCAAGTTGATGTATGCACCTTTTATGGTTGTAGCTATCTTTTGGTTTGGAATTAAATTATTTAGTAGATCAACACGTGAAAACCAAGAAACCTAAGTTAGTACGAATCACCACCGTGCCCTTGTCGTTAGACAAATTATTAGAAGGGCAATTGAAGTTTATGCAACAGCATTATGAGGTGATAGCCGTTTCCTCAGAAAAAGAATATTTGGAAAAAGTTGGAGCAAGGGAAGGTGTTTCAACCTTTCATTTGGAAATGACTCGGAAGATAACTCCTTTCAAAGATATAATAGCCGTTTTAAAACTAGTATGGTTTTTATTGAAAGTCAGACCGGCAATAGTTCACACGCATACTCCCAAAGCAGGAATAGTTGGCATGTTAGCCGCATTTATGGCAAGGGTTCCGAATCGTTTTCATACGGTAGCCGGTTTACCTTTATTGGAAGAAACCGGTTCGAAACGAAAAGTATTGGATTTTGTTGAGAAATTGACTTACACATTTGCTACTAAAGTTTATCCAAACTCAAAAGGGTTGTATGATATAATACTTAAAAACAACTATGCCAAATCCAAGAAGTTGAAGGTTTTAGCCAATGGTAGCAGCAATGGTATTAACACTTCTTATTTTAGTAAAGAACATTTTTCATTTGCAGAAAAGGAAGCTCTTAAAACACGATATGGTATTGAAGACCACGATTTTGTGTTTGTGTTTGTTGGAAGATTAGTTACTGACAAAGGTATCAATGAAATGGTAGCGGCTTTTCGGAAATTGAAAATCAATCATCCGAATGCTAAGTTGATTTTGGTTGGCCCGTTGGAATCTGATTTAGACCCTTTATTGCCTCAGACTTTGGAGGCCATCGAAAATGTAAAACAAATCATTT
>JAFLBT010000106.1 GCA_017302935.1 Flavobacteriales bacterium
TTTGTTTTACACCTCTGTTTTTACGGTCTAATTTGTTGGTATATTCATTTTGAATTTTCGTAGCAATCGTAATACTTTGATCTAAATACTCTTCTTGTAAAAGTGTAATCCCTATAATGCTTTCAGGAGATTTTGGATCATAACCCGCGTATTTAACCTTATAATCACTCTCAAGTGTAATTACCGCATTCTCTTTTTTAGCCACTTCTAAGTTGGATGCATTCTTTGTTAAACCCATTACAAATGTCTCCGTTCCCTGAGCTTCTCCTTTGGGTGCTGCATTACAATGAATCGATAAAAACAAATTAGCATTTGCTCTATTGGCAATTTTTGCTCTTTCCATTAAATCAACAAAAACATCTGTTTTTCTGGTATAAATCACTTGTACATCCGGATTTTTTTCTAGAATCTTTCCAACTTTCAGAGCAACATTCAAGGCAATATTTTTTTCGATAAAGCCATAGTAGTTGGCTCCAAAATCTTTTCCGCCATGACCGGCATCTAAAACAACTTTAAATTTTTCATTTGATTGTCCAAATATTTGGAATGAAAAGAAAAATAAAACTATATAAATGAGCGATTTATACTTATTTTGCGAATACATCATTTCTAAAAGTTAATTTTAATTAAAACTCTGCGTTTTAAGATTTATTATTTATTTATTTTTGACCCAAAATTATCATTAAGTTTGGCGGTTCAAAAATCAAGCCATAATTTTACAAAAATAGTATTAAAACCTTTGCATACAAACTTATTTCATATCGTTTTATCAGCATTTTTCCTAACAATTGGTTTTGCAAATGGTTATACTCAAGAGCTTCCCTCCAAAACACTTAAAATTTCACCATCCCAAATTCAAGACAGCTTGATAGTCAGCAAAGAGGACTTCATTACAGTTAATGATTCGGTAAAGAAAGATTCTACTAAACTAGAACAAAAGAAAAGTGTTTTAGAAGATAAAATCAAGTACAAAGCTGATAACTACACTAAAATTGACCAAAAAAAGAAGTTAATTACTTTGTATGATCAAGCAGAATTATACTATCAAGATATTGAATTAAAAGCCGGAATCATTGTCATGAACTATGAGAAGAACGAAGTTTATGCAGGAAGAATAAAAGATTCAACGGGTAATTATACTCAACTTCCCGTTTTTAAACAAGGAACTAATGTTGTTGAGCCTGATTCTATTCGATTCAATTATAAAACGAAAAAAGCTTTAATTTGGAACTCTAGAACAGATCAAGGCGAGTTTCGAGTGAAGGCAGAAATTTCCAAAAAAGAAAATGATTCCGTTTACTTTTTAAAAGGTGCCAGATTTACCACTTCAAAAGATATTGATGATCCGGAATACTATTTTTATACCAAAAAAATAAAATTGGTTCCAAAGAAAAAAGTGGTTACTGGCTTAACCAATATGGTTATTGCTGATGTTCCAACTCCAATTGCTATTCCGTTTGCATTTTTTCCGATGACGGAAGAAAGTCAATCCGGAATCATAATACCTACTTTTCAAGATACCAGAAGACAAGGTTATTCTTTACAAAATATTGGTTATTATTTGGCTTTAAGTGACTATATAGATTTAACCATCTTTGGAGATTATTATACGAATGGAAGTTATGGTTTGCGTTTTGAAAGTTCTTATGCGGTCAAATATTTGTTTAGCGGAAACTTGAATGTTCGTTTTGAAAATCTCATTCAAAGTGAAAAAGGTTTTCCAGATTATTCCAAATCCAGAATTTATAACATTCAGTGGTCACATGCTCAAGACTCGAAATCTAGTCCTAATTCTCGATTTTCTGCTTCTGTGAATTTGGGAAGTAGTCAATTTTTTCAACAATCTCTTAATCAAATAAATGTAGGCTCTAACTTAGTTAATAACTTAAGTTCTTCAGTTTCCTATTCTAAAACATTTAATTCTGTTCCACAAGTGAACATGTCGTTGTCTGCAACGCACAATCAAAATACACAAACGCAACAAATCAACATGACATTGCCAACGCTTCAAGCGAGTGTAGACAGAATATTTCCTTTTGCTCCAAAAGACGGAATTAAAAAAGGATTTATAAAAAACATCAACTTTCAATATAATTTAAGAGGTGAAAATAGAATCAGCACATTTGATTCATTATTCTTTAAACCTCAAATGTTTAGAGATGCGAAAACCGGTTTTCAACATTCCATACCCTTAAGTACAAACTTTAAAGTTTTTAAACATTTTAGTGTTACTACGAGTGCAAATTATAATGAAGTTTGGTATTTCAAAACGATTAGAAGAAATTTTGATACTGAATCAAATCAAGTTGTAACAAATGAAGTAAATGGATTTGACGCATTCAGAACTTATTCTTTTTCAAGCAGTGTAGGTACAACCATTTATGGAACGTTTAATTTTGGAGAAACTAAAAAAATACAGGCTATTCGACATGTAATGCGACCTTCTATTTCACATAGTTATACGCCAAGTTTTGAACAGTATTATGATACTTATGCCATGGATGCTAGTGGGAAAATGCAAGAATACACGCGATTTGATGGCGGTATTTTTGGATCTCCTTCCAGTAATTACTCCAATAATTTAGGTTTTAATTTGAGTAATACATTTGAAGCTAAAGTAACTGATAAAGACAGTACGAAAACGGAAGCTAAAAAAGTAATGTTATTGAATCAACTGAATTTTTCAACGAGTTATAACATGGCTGCTGATTCTTTACGTTGGACTCCGATGCGAGTGAGCGGAGGAACCGTTTTATTTAACAATAAAATGAATGTGAATTTTGCTGCTACTCTTGATCCTTATGCAATTAATGCAGCCGGAAGAAGAATTAACAAATGGAATATAGACAATGGCGGAAGTCTTTTTAGAATGACAAGTGCCAACATGACAACAAACTATTCTTTTTCGAGTAAATCTAAAGAGGGAAACAAAAAGAACAATAAACAAGGAGCCAGAAATGGAGGTCGAGAGGATGATTTATTTGGCACCAACACTGACTTAGGCGACAGTAGGCAAAGTCAGTTTTCAAATGATGAGGAAGATGAAACTAAATTTTCTGAATTTTACAAATCAGAAATACCATGGGACATTACTTTTGCTTATTCATTGACTTACAGTAACAACAACAGAGAAAGTAAAATTACCGGAAATTCCGTAATGATTTCAGGTAATATGGATTTAACCCCACGATGGAAAGTTGGTGTTTCAACCGGTTATGATTTTGTTCAAAATGGTGTAACTTTTACTCAATTCCGATTTGAACGTGATTTGCTGAGTTGGCGAATGGATTTCAACTGGACTCCGTATGGGGATTTTGCCTCTTGGGGATTTTTTATTGGAATAAAATCATCTGTTTTGAGCGACATCAAATGGGATAAACGTTCATTACCGGATAGAACTTTACGATAACTCTTTACGATATGAAAAAAATCATTTTTACTGAAAAAGCCCCTGCTCCTATTGGCCCTTATAGCCAAGCTGTATTAATTGGAAATACCTTATATACTTCCGGTCAAATTGCACTTCATCCTTCCTCCGGTGAATTAATTTTAGATACTATTGAAGTGGAAACTAAACAGGTTATTGAAAACATGAAAGCCGTTTTAGAAGCTGCTGACATGGACTTTTCCAATGTAGTAAAAACAACCATTTTTATCATGGATATGGCTGATTTTGCGGCTATCAATAAAGTATATGCAACTTATTTTGATGAGCAGCAAGCACCGGCTAGAGAAACTGTACAAGTAGCTGGTTTACCAAAAGGTGTGAATGTGGAGATTTCAATGGTAGCGGTGAAATAAAACTTATTCTTGTTTTACAATTTTAACCGTTTTTGAAAGTCCGTTTTCATTTTCTATGGTAAAAAAGTAAATGCCATCAGAACCTAATACCTCAGTAGAAAATTTTACTTGGTTTTTAATTTCAAGGGTTTGAATCACTTTTCCTAAACTATCTGTTTGTACAATCTTACCCGTAAAAGGAGTTGGAAAACGAAAATCAAGTATTTTATTTGTTGGATTAGGAAAAACTTTTATTTCAGAAAAAAGAGTACTATCCAACGATAGTGCATTTGGTTCTAAAAGCATTACCCAATAATCTGTTTCACCTCTATTTGTTTCCGTTTTTTCTCCAGATATTCCTGAACGAGAATTACCAGCCAAAAAATACCGCCCATCATCTAAACAAATTAAATCTTGAATACTATCGGCTTCACTACCACCAATGGTTTTTTGACCTAAAATCTCTCCATTTTCATCAACTTCCAACAACCAAAAATCAGAAGAACCACGTGAATTTTCAGTTTTTACACCAGAAATATTTGAACTGGAACTTCCTGCAAGTAAAATATTGCCATTTGATTTTTGCTTGATAGAATTTAAAACTTCACCTTCAAATCCACCATATACTTTTTGCCAAATAATTTCTCCTTCACTATTTAGTTTTAATACCCAAAAGTTAAACAACCCATAATTATCTAGTGTTTTATCTCCAGAAATAGGAGAAGTAGAATAACCTCCAACTATGTAACCATTATCTTGTGAAATGATTAAATCGCCAAATACTTCTAAACCACTGCCTCCTAATGTTTTTTGCCACTCTATTTCACCGATGTTGTTCAATTTAACAATCCAATAATCAAAATCACCTCTTGAATTTTCATTTTTTTCACCTGAACTATTTGAATTTGATTCGCCCCCTAAAATATATCCGCCATCTGATGTAATTTGTATAGTAAATAATCTATCTGTTAAATCACCTCCAATTGTACGCTGCCATTCGATTTCATTATCTTGGTTTAATTTCAAAATCCAAAAATCAGGATTTTGAAAATTACCTCTAGGATTCTCTGTTTTTTCTCCCGATATTAGGGAATCGGAACTGCCACCAATTATCAAACCATTATCATCAGTTCTCTTGATATTACTTAATCCATCAAGTCTGTTTCCTCCAATAGTTTTTTGCCAAACGATAGAACCAAAAACATCAATTTTAAGAATCCAATAATCATTTAAACCTCTTGAATTTTCAGTTTTCTCACCAGAAATATTTGAAGAAGAAGTACAACCTAATAAAAATCCCCCATCAAAATCTTTAGTCATTTGAATTAAAGCATCTCTACCACTACCTCCTATTGTTTTTTGCCATTCTAAAATTCCTATTTCAGAAATTTTAATCAACCATAAATCACTTTCTCCCCTACTCAACTCCATCTTATCACCAGAAGCACTTGAATATGAAGTTCCGCCAATAAAAAAATCAGCATCATAATTTTCACATTTTCTAACCCAATCATAATCATTTCCGCCCATTGTCTTTTGCCAAATAATTCCGGGTTGAGCAAATACATTTAAAACAAATAAATTAGATATGATGAAAATAATTTTCATATTATTGTTTTACAATTTTAACTGTTTTTGAAAATCCGTTTTCATTTTCTATGGTAAAAAAGTAAATGCCATCAGAACCTAATACCTCAGTAGAAAATTTTACTTGGTTTTTAATTTCAAGGGTTTGAATCACTTTTCCTAAACTATCTGTTTGTACAATCTTACCCGTAAAAGGAGTTGGAAAACGAAAATCAAGTATTTTATTTGTTGGATTAGGAAAAACTTTTATTTCAGAAAAAAGAGTACTCTCGAGTGATAAAACATTTGATTCTAAAAGCATTACCCAATAATCAGATCCTCCTCTATTTACTTCAGTCTTTTCCCCTACTATGCTTGAAAGTGAATTTCCACCTAGAAAAATGCTTCCATTATCGTCTACAAGCATATTTTCAATTCCATCATAAAGTTCACCACCAATTGTTTTTTGACCAATTATGTTTCCATCAAAATCAATCATAACGACCCAAAAATCTTCCAATCCTCTTGAAAAGCTGTTCTTATCACCGGAAAAATTCGATTTTGAACTACCTCCTAGAACGTAACCTTGTGCGTTTTTTGTTAAACTGGTCAAATTATCCTGATCATTACCACCAATTACTTTTTGCCATTCAATCGTTCCGCTTTCTGATAATTTGATTACCCAATAATCATTTAAGCCTTTAGTATTTTCAGTTTTATTCCCTGATATTGAAGAATTTGAATAACAACCAACCAAAAATCCACCATCATCAGTTTGAAGTATGTCTCCAAAAACCTCAGTTTGACTTCCTCCCAAGGTTTTTTGCCATTCAATGATTCCTTGGCTATTTACTTTTACAATCCAAATATCATAATCGCCAAAATTAGTTTCTGTTTTTTCTGCTGAAATAGACGATTTTGAATCACCAGCCAATAAAAACCCACCATCAGAAGTAGCAATTACATTATATAATCGATCATTTTGATTGCCACCAATTGTTCGTTGCCAGATGATTGAATAGTTAAAATCCATTTTTACAATCCAAAAATCATTATCTCCAACAGCTCCTCTTCTATCTTCTGTTTTCTCACCAGAAGCCATAGATTCAGAAAAACCACTTAATAAAAGACCATCGTTAGTTTTTATAATGGAAGTTAAAACATCATTTCTGTCACCTCCTATCGTTTTTTGATTGATAATATTTCCAAGATTGTCAATTTTGATTAACCAATAATCGCTTAAACCTCTTCTGTTTTCTGTTTTTTCACCTGAAATGTTTGATGAAGAGGTGCAAGCTAGAAAGTAACCATTTTCATCATCGTTAATTAGTTGATTTAAGGCATCACTTCCACTCCCTCCTATTGTTTTTTGCCACTGAACCAATCCATCTTCAGAAAATTTTATTACCCAAGAGTCAGTTGATCCTCTGCTAACCTCATTTTTGTCACCATTAATACCGGTATTTGAAGTTCCACCCACCAAGAATCCGTAGTCATTTCCAACCACGCAAGAACTAAACCCATCAATTTGATTTCCTCCCATTGTCTTTTGCCAAATAATTCCGGGTTGAGCAATGCCAAATTGGGAAATAATAAAAAGTAAAAAAGCCTTTTTCATTAATTTTTTCCTTAAATTTAATGTAAATATGGCTTGAATAAAATTTCTTAAAAGAATTTTAACTATTGATAAACATACCATTTATGAGAAGTTGAGCCGTTGCTTCATTAGTAGCCAACGGAATATTATGCACATCACACACACGAATAAGCATGTTTACATCCGCCTCATGAGGATGACTGGATAATGGATCTTTGAAAAAAAGTACCATTTTTGTTTTTCCTTCTGCAACTCTTCCTGCTATTTGAGCATCTCCGCCTTGTGGCCCGGAAAGCATTTTTTTGACTTTAAAACCTGCTGCTTCTGCTTTTGAACCGGTTGTTCCGGTAGCGATTATTTTTATATTTTCTTTTTTTAAAACTGAACTATTTCTATTTAAAAACTGAACCATATCCGCTTTTTTTCCATCGTGTGCGATTACTGCTATTTCCATTTTTATAAGATTAAAAAACCACGATTTTCATCGTGGTCTAAGTTATTTATTTAGGATGTGATAAGCAATTAAACCATCAATTGGTCTTCTTAATACATTACCCAATTGTAAATTGTGTTTTTCTAAGGTAATTTTTAATTCATCCTTTAAATAAAAGGCAATTGAACCCACAAAATGAATGGGCAATTCATGGCAATTTTCATATTGTTTGATGTAATTTTCCACAAAATCTTCCATTTCTTGAAAAATGTATTTTTGACAAAATTCGGTATCTTTATGTTTGATTAAAAATTTGGCAAATGTGGCTAAATAGGCATTTGGATTGGGTTCTTTATACAAATTTTGCTTAATATAATCAGGGTCGGTATTGTATTCTTCTTCAAACTCAAGAGCCATTTCTTTTGGCATTTTGTTAAAAGAATATCCTCTTAATAAATGACGACCAAACCGATTTCCACTCGCATCATCCATACAAATATATCCTAAGGATTGTACTTTTTGATGTAAAACATTTCCATCAAAATAACTACAATTTGAACCGGTTCCCAATATACATACAATTGCTTTTTCATTTTTTGGGGTTGTGGCATAAACAGCCGCATACGTATCTTCATTTACCGATATAGTTGCATTAATAAAATATTCTTTAAACACATCAGACAAAAAGTTTTTCATACGATCTGTCCCACAACCTGCTCCGTAAAAAAATAATTGCTTAGCTTTTGTTTTATTAAAAGAAATATCAAATTTATCGTTTAAACGTTCAATCACTTCTTCTTTAGTTAACACTTCCGGGTTGAGACCTAGTGTTTGAGTGGTAAACAAAACCTTTCCATTATCATCAATGGCAATCCAATCCGCTTTTGTTGACCCACTATCTACAAGTAATTTCATAATTTAGTTTGTTTGTTAGTTAAAAATAAAAATCCCGTTGCAAAGCATTACAACGGGATTTCATTTGTTTTATAAGTTGGCGATATGAACAGATAAATCAATCAATTTTGAAGAATATCCATACTCATTATCATACCAAGAAACCAATTTAAAGAAAGTTGAATTCAATCCAATACCTGCTTTTGCATCTACAATTGAGGTTCTTGAATCAGATATAAAATCTTGAGAAACTACATCATCTTCTGTGTAACCAAGGATTCCTTTCATTTCATTTTCAGATGCTCTTTTCAACACAGCCATGATTTCTTCATACGAAGTTTCTTTGGCTACTTTTACGGTTAAATCCACCACTGAAACGTCAGCAGTTGGAACACGCATCGACATACCGGTTAATTTTCCGTTTAATTCTGGGATTACTTTACCTACCGCTTTTGCAGCACCTGTAGAAGCTGGTATAATATTTAACAAAGCTGCTCTTCCTCCTCTAAAATCTTTTCTTGAAGGTCCGTCAACTGTTAATTGAGTAGCAGTTGTAGCATGAACAGTTGTCATTAAACCTTCAACAATTCCAAAATTGTCATTGATAACTTTTGCTAAAGGAGCCAAACAGTTAGTTGTACAAGAAGCGTTAGATACAATAGTATCAGCAGCCGTTGCTTTATGATGATTTACACCCATTACAAACATAGGAGCATCAGCAGATGGAGCAGAAATCACCACTTTTTTGGCACCACCATCAATATGTGCTTGAGCAGTAGCTAACGTGGTAAAAATACCTGTACATTCAGCAACTACATCAACATCAACTTTTTCATCATCCCATTTGATTAATTTTGGATCTTTCTCAGCGGTTACACGAATAAATTTATCGTTTACATATAATTGACCATCTTTTACTTCTACTTTTCCATCAAAACGACCGTGAACAGAGTCATATTTTAACAAATAAGCTAAATGATCTACATCTAACAAATCGTTGATGGCTACTACCTCTACATTATCTCTGTTGTAGCTTTCTCTAAAAACAATTCTTCCAATTCTACCGAATCCATTGATTCCTAATTTTACTTTTGACATTTTATTTACGTTTAAAATTTTATTTATACTATATTGACATTATATCTGAAACCCTAAGTAATTCTTTATCGATAGTTGAGTGACCTTTGATAGCTTGATCTAACGGAGTCAATTCTACTTTATCATTCATTAAACCTACCATATAACCAGATTTATTCTCTAACAAGGACTCAACTGCTTTAACTCCTAAACGAGAAGCAAGAACTCTATCAAAACAAGAAGGTGCACCACCTCTTTGCATATGCCCTAAAACAGAAACTCTCACGTCATACTCTTGCATATTTTGATCAATGTAATCTTTTAATTCAAATACATTTTTACCAATTTTATCACCTTCAGCAATCACAACAATACTTGAAGATTTCCCGGACAGTTTACTTCTTCTTAATGATTCTAAAAGACGTTCAAGTCCCATGTCTTCCTCAGGAATCAATATTTCTTCTGCACCGGCACCAATTCCGGCATTTAAAGCAATATGACCGGCATCACGCCCCATTACTTCCACTAAAAACAAGCGGTTGTGTGAACTGGCGGTATCTCTAATCTTGTCAATTACTTCCACTACAGTATTTAATGCAGTATCAAAGCCTAAAGTATGACTTGTTCCAAAAATATCATTATCAATTGTGCCTGGTATTCCCATTACCGGAATTCCAAACTCTTTATTAAACACTAATGCTCCTGTAAAACTTCCATCACCACCAATAACTACAAGAGCATCTACATTTTCTTTAATTAAATTTTCATAAGC
>JAFLBT010000107.1 GCA_017302935.1 Flavobacteriales bacterium
GATACAATTGCTTTTTCCGATATCAATAATCCGGAATTAGAAAAAATAATTGGTCAAAAAGCTGCAGATAAATTGCGTGAGGAGCTTGAACTAATTAGTGAAGTATATCCGTCATTTTCACAAGAAGAATATTTAGCAGGACATTTGCAGCCGGTATTCTTTGGCTCGGCTTTAAATAATTTTGGAGTAAGAGAATTGTTAGATTGTTTTATTGAAATTGCTCCATCGCCGAGAGGAAAGCATTCTGACACAAGAATGGTAGAACCTACCGAAACAAAAATGAGTGGTTTTGTATTTAAAATTCATGCCAATATGGACCCAAAACACCGTGATAGACTGGCGTTTATCAAAATTGTATCGGGCACATTTGAACGCAACAAACCCTACTCTCATGTTCGATTAAACAAAAGCTTAAAATTTTCGAGTCCGAATGCATTTTTTGCGGAGAAAAAAGAAATTGTTGATATATCCTATCCCGGAGACATTGTGGGTTTACATGATACCGGAAATTTTAAAATTGGCGACACCCTAACTGAAGTAGAAGTAATGAATTTTAGAGGAATTCCAAGTTTTTCACCGGAGCATTTTAGATACATTAACAATGCAGACCCAATGAAATCGAAACAATTGGAAAAAGGAATTGACCAATTGATGGACGAGGGTGTTGCTCAGTTATTTACGTTAGAAATGAACAACCGAAAAGTAATTGGAACCGTTGGAGCTCTTCAATATGAAGTTATTCAATACCGTTTGGAACATGAATATGGTGCAAAATGTACGTATGAAAACTTTCCGGCTCACAAAGCGTGTTGGGTAAGACCCGAAAATCCAAAAAATGAAGAATTTGCTGAATTCAGAAGAATTAAACAAAAGTTTTTAGCTCATGATAAATATGGACAATTAGTGTTTTTAGCTGATTCAGAATTTACGATTCAAATGACACAAAGTAAATTTCCAACCGTTAAGCTATTCTTTACTTCAGAAATGGAGTAAACAAATGACTTACAGTTTATTTCGAATTTAAATTAATAATATTTTGTTGATTTTACTTTAAATTTTGAAAATCATTTCTATCTTTGCGACTTACTTATTGAATATTATGAAAAGATTTTATCAATTTTACTTAATTGCCTTTGTATTGTTATCCGATTTTGTCATGTTTGCTCAACCAGGAGATGATGATGGTGGTGGCGGTTTGGAAGGTGATGATACACCGGCAGCTCCTATTGATGGAAAATTAATTTGGCTGGCGATTGCTGGGGTTCTTTTTTCATTGTATTATTTTAAATCAAAACAACAAAAAGCTTAAAATAGTAACCCCTTTAAAAGGGGTTTTTTTATGTCAATACATTAAATTCTAAAATTTTGATTACCTTTTTTAGCAAAAAGACCTATCTAACCGATTTGATTCCTTCAAATTATATTGACATTCATTCTCATCTTATTCCAGGAATTGATGATGGTGCAAAAACAATAGAAGATAGTTTAGGCTTAATAAATGAATTAAACAAAATAGGATTTAGCCAATTTATTACTACACCACATGTAATGCCTCCAGTATGGAAAAACAATCCTTCCATAATTAAAAAAGGGGAAAAAGAAGTACAAGTAGCTCTTAATAAAAATAATTTACCTTTTAAGGCAGCAGCTGAATATATGCTTGACCATCAGTTTTTAGATATTTTAAAAAACGAACAACTGCTGACACTAAAAGATAACTATCTGTTAGTAGAAATGTCTTATTTAAATCCCCCCATCAATATACAAGAAATTCTATATGATATTCAAATTGCCGGGTACACTCCAATTTTAGCACATCCGGAAAGGTATTTGTTTCTTCATCAAAACTTTGATTTTTATACTACACTAAAAAAAATGGGGTGTTTATTTCAACTGAACTTACTATCAGTAGTTGGATATTATGGTTTACCTGTTTTAAAAACAGCTGAAAAATTACTCAAACAAAGAATGATTGATTTTGTTGGATCAGATCTACATCATTTTAAACACCTTGCCGCTTTTAGTCAAAAAGTAGGGATAAAAGAAATGGCTCCTTTAAAAGAAGCCATTCAACAAAATCAATTATTTCGATTTTCTATTTAGTAGTTTTTTGTGCCATGGCAATTCTACTTCTTCCTTATCAGCTCCGTAGCCATAGCCATAACCATAACCGTAGCCATAACCATAGCCATAACCATAACCATAGGTTTTATTTGGATCAGTACCGTTAAGAATCATTGCCATATTGGGTAATTTCTTTTCTTTGTGTAATGATTTTGGTATAACTAAAGAATGTTTCTTCAAATAATTTGCACGAACAACATACACAAATACATCAGCAAATTTACTCACTAATAATGTGTCTGTTACCAAACTTACCGGAGCAGTATCTACAACAATATAATCATATTCAGCTTTAAGGTCTTCAAATAAGGAAGCAACCTTAGAATTATTTAATAATTCAGCCGGATTTGGTGGAATTACACCGGATGGCATTACCCAAAAATCTTTATGACCATCTTGCTTATAAACAATGTCACTTATTTTCAATTTATCATTGGAAAGATAATTACTCAAACCAACATTTGATTTGATTTTGATATACTCCATGATTTTTGGATGACGTAAATCCATTCCAATTAACAACACTTTTTTACCGTATAAAGATAACGTACTTGCAATATTTACGGCAACAAAAGTTTTTCCTTCTTTTGGGATGGTAGAAGTAATGAATATTGTTTTGGCTTTGTCTTCAGCAGTTGAAGCCAACATAAAATCTAAGTTGGTCAACAAAATCCTAAAGGACTCGGCTGTACTGGAACGACTTTCAGAAGTCATAATTTCATCACTGGTCTCTGATAGTGGAATATCTCCTAAGAATGGCAGACTTAATTGTTTTTCTAAATCCGTTCTGGAATGAATTTTAGTATCCAATAATTGATTAACATAAATTATCAAAAAGGGAATTAAAAGTCCTACTAATAAGGCAATTAAATAGATATTTTTTTTATTTGGTGAAACAACACCTACAGAATAGGCCGAATCTATAATTTTTGCTTTAGGTGATGTTACTGCAAGAGATATTGCTGTTTCCTCTTGTTTTTGACGTAAATAAAGGTATAAAGCTTCTTTAATATTTTGTTGTCGTTCAATATTTCTATATTTTCTATCTAAAGTGGGAACTTTTGAAACTTTACTGCTAAACTTATTCTCTTGTTGCATTAATTGATTTTTTTCAACCAATAAAGCACTTTGCAAGTTTTTTAATGTTTGAAGTATCGTAGCTTTTAGCTCTATAATCTGTTGATTATAATTTAATACATTCGGATGATTAGGAGAAGTACTTTTTAGTAAATTATTTCTAGTCAAAACCAAGGTATTGTATTGGTTAATCATACTGTAAGAGGCATCTTCTGCCGGAATAATATTTTGTGGAAGTGTTTGATCATAACTGCTGTTTTTCAACAAAGGCAACATGATTTCTACCACTTTTAACTCTTTTCCATTTTTTACGATAGCTTTTTCATACTCAGAAGATGTGGTTAAATTTAACCCGGCATCTGTAACTAAATCAGTTAATCTATTTTCTTTTTTAAAACGTTCAGCACTTCGCTCTACGGTATCTAACTCACCGGTAATAATATTCAAACGCTCATTAATAAAATCTTGTGTATTTTTAGCTACTAGATTTTTATCATTCAAGGCGTCTTCATTAAATTGATACACTAAGTTATTTAAATAATCAATTCCCTTATTTTGAACAGGATCAACAACTGACAACTCTATAATTGTAGTTTTTTCACCTAAAGGCTTGACATTTAACTTGTTTTTATAACGTAATGCCGAATTTAGAATAGGACTTATTTTGATAATAATTGCATTGTTGAATCGAGCACGAGATGAAACTTTTTTTATCATGATCCTACCAACGGGTGAATCAAAATAATCGCCAAATTGATGTTGAATGTAATTCCCATTTGCTGTAAAAGCAATTTCAAATGTATTTTCTTTAACGTATTTAAAATGAAACTCACCTTTACTGTCTATGGCATCAGCTTCTTTTTCAAAAACCAATTCAATGGGTGAGTCATCATATAATTCAGGAGTTAAAATTCTGCCCTCAGCATAATAGACAACATTAAACTTTAATTCTTTAACTGTATTTTGAGTTAATCTTCTGGAATTAAACATTTCTATTTCATTTTCCAGATTACTTTTTTTAACCCCTAGAATTCCTAAATCACTAAAAGCATCAATTTCTGAGGCAGCTCCTTTTTTATCATCCTTAATCAATACGGTTGTAGTTAAACCATATTGCGGTAATTGATATCGTAAATAAATATAAGCACATGTTAACGACAATAATATACTCAATAAAAACCACTTCCAGTTTTTGATATAACGATAGAGTTGTTCCGTTAAATTAACTTTTGAATCAGCAGTATCAATATTTGTATTAAATTGTTGCATGCTTTATTTTGTTAATAAGATAATAGTAGTCAGAGCAAATCCAAGAATAGAAATTCCGGCAAGAATATTTGGTCCTATTGCCGTTGAATTAATTTTACGTTTGTTTGGCTCTACATAAACCAAATCATTTTGTGTTAGATAATAATACGGCGAATTTATAATTTCTGGATTTGTAATATCTAGTCTCATTGTTGTTTTTACACCATCAATTTCACGCACAACCAACACATTTTCTCTTTTCCCAAACAATGTCATATCACCGGCCATGGCTAATGCCTCAAAAATAGTAATCCGTTCACTTGATATTGTAAATGTACCGGGATTATTAACCTCTCCAGCTACAGAAATCTTATAATTCATAATTCGTAAATTGATCACAGGATCTTTAGCAAATTCAGAAATTTTTGATTTCAACAATGAGATGACTTGTGTCCTATTTAATCCACTAACTTTTAAATCACCTAAAATGGGAAACTGAATAAATCCTGCATTATTGACTAAATAGGTTGTGCGTTGAAGTTGCATAGCATTAGCACCAACACCTCCCTCATTCTGACCTATATTAAAGGGCTCTGAAGCTTTAGGATCAATAGTAGAGATATGAATAAATAATACATCATCTGCTTTGATTAAAGGCTCATAATTTGTGTTCTTACTTGATGAAGCATTACCAATCTCTTGTAGATAAACAACCTCTTTCTTAGGCACACAAGAAGTAATAATTACTGAGAGAAAAAGATATAAAAGGATATTTTTTTTAAACATGTGAAAAGTAAAATTAAATGCAAATATAGAAAAATTAACTGTCTAGTTCCTGAAAAACAGAATTCATACTTTTAAACTCAGGAACTAACTTTTTCATTTTTGAAACAATACTTGTATTTGGTTTAATATGAGCAGTAATAATTAAATCTTCAACTCCATCTGCTATAACATCAAAATCATCACAAATTTCTTGAGCAATCATGATTTTTTCATGATGTGTGGTAAGATTTTTAGCTGAATTATTTAATAATTCTTCATATAATTTTTCACCAGGACGTAAACCAACTATCTTAATCTTGATTTCTTTATCAGGTGTATAACCGGCCAATCGAATCATTTTTTTGGCTAAATCAATAATTTTAACGGGTTCACCCATATCAAATATAAATATTTCGCCTCCATCACCCATTGCACCCGCTTCTAAAACCAATTGACAAGCTTCAGGTATCGTCATGAAGTATCGAATAATTTCTGGATGTGTTATTGTAATAGGTCCTCCTTCTTGAATTTGTTTAGTAAACAATGGAACTACGGAACCATTTGAACCTAATACATTACCAAAGCGAGTAGTGATATACTTTGTATGATTTTTTTCTTTGGAATTTTGATATTTGAAATGCATAGATTGTACATACATCTCTGCAATTCGCTTACTAGCCCCCATCACACTACTCGGATTTACAGCTTTATCAGTTGAAATCATTACAAAGCGTTCTGCTTTATATTTATGAGCTAAATCAGCAACATTTTTAGTCCCCATCACATTAGTATAAATCGCTTGTGCTGGATTTTCCTCCATTAAAGGAACATGTTTATAGGCCGCTGCGTGATAGATAACTTCTGGCTTATAATGTTTAAATTTCTTTTCTAAATACTCTGCGTTTCTTATATCACCTACCAATGTATAAACTGGACACTTACAATTTAAGGCTGATATCTCTAAAGTCAAATGATGTAAAGGTGTCTCAGCTTGATCTAACAATATTAATGAATGAGGTTCAAAACTCAAAACTTGTCTGACAATTTCACTTCCAATCGATCCTGCGGCTCCCGTTACCATAACCGTTTTATCTTTCAATTGACTCGATATGGCTTGCGTATCCAAAACAATTGGTTTTCGTTCAAGTAAATCCTGAATTTCAAAATTCTTAATGTTTTTTGAAATTTCTTTTTCGTTTTCCCAATCGGTTACTAACGGAATCGTCAATACTTTATAATTGTATTCTATACATTCATCAACAATTTGAGATCGCTCTTCTTTACTTAAACTATTGTCAGCAATGATTAAAGCTTCTGCTTTATTCAATCGCATCAATACAGGAATTTTTCGTTTAAATTCCAAAATAGGTAAATCTAAAATTCTCTTAGTGTTATTTTGATTTCGCTTATCAATGAAACCTATCAATTTAAAACGTTGAGGTACTTCAGATTTTAAAGCATTGGCAACCGCAATAGCGTTAGCATCTGTACCATAAATCAAGGCTTTGATTTTAGGCCCTTCATGTGCTACTGTAAAATATTTTTCGAAAATCTGTTTAACAACAACTCTGTAAAAAAACAGAAAGCTAAATGAAAGTACTGCTTGAATAAAAATACCGGTATTCAAAAACATTTTTTCTTTTCCGGTTATTACAAATATAAAATTGAAAACTACAAAAAATGCCATCACAGAAAACTGTGAGAAAAACAATTTCAAAGCATCAATATAAGACGAATGCCTAATGATACCGGAGTAGGTTCTAAACAACCAAAAGAAAAAAACATTTACAAGTACATAGGTAGGAATAGCGATTAGCATATTCTCCATTCTAATATAGTGAAACTTAATTCCACTAAGAAGAATAAACGTTACAATGCCTGAAAAAACAACAAAAGAAAGATCTAGCAATAGAACAACCCACCTTGGTAAATATCCAAGATTTTTAAGGTTGAGTCTTAGCCTTAAATTATTAAAATAACTTAATAACTCTCGAACAAAATTGCTCTTATCTTTCAAAATTTTTAATTACAAATTAAACAATACGTAAAAATAAAACTTTTTTTCTAATCTCTTAAAAAAATCTTAAAAATCAAATAAAGTTTCAACAACTGCCTTTATTCTTGCACAATCTTCAGCATTCAAATTAGACCCGGAAGGCAAACAAAGTCCGTTTTCAAATAGATTTTCAGCTACTTTTCCTCCATAATAAGGATATTGTTCAAAAATGGGTTGTAAATGCATCGGTTTCCATAAAGGTCGACATTCAATATTTTCAACTTCCATGGCTAATCGTAAGGTTTCACGAGTAATACCATTCGTTTTTTGAGGATCAATCACAATACAAGACAACCAATGATTCGAAAAATAATCGGTATTGGGTTCAGAAAAAACAGTCACACCTTCAACCTCTTTAAATAAATCAACATAAAAATCATGCATTTTTCGACGTAAGGCAATGTGTTGGTCCAACACTTCCATTTGCCCTCTACCAATTCCTGCACAAATATTACTCAATCGGTAATTGTAGCCAATTTCACTGTGTTGATAATGCGGGGCAGCATCTCTTGCTTGTGTAGCTAAAAATACAGCTTTGTCTTTATGTTCTTTTTGAGAAGAAACCAAGGCACCCCCACCGGATGTGGTGATGATTTTATTTCCATTAAAGGAAAGGGCTGCCAATTGTCCGAATGTGCCACAATTTTTTCCTTGAAAAGAACTTCCTAATGCTTCTGCACTATCTTCTAGGACAGGAATACTATATTTTTCAGCAACCGCCATTACTTCTTTCACTTTAAATGGCATTCCGTATAAGTGAACAGCAATAATAGCTTTTGGTTTTTTTCCTTTTGCTATTCTATCAACAATGGCTTCTTCCAAGGCAACCGGACAAATATTCCACGTCTCAGATTCACTATCAACAAAAACAGGCGTAGCCCCCAAATAAGCAATGGGATTAGCCGAGGCAGAAAAAGTCATACTCTGACAAATCACCTCATCTCCCGGCTGAACATTTAACAAAATCAGTCCCAAATGCAAAGCCGCCGTTCCGGAACTTAACGCTGCAACATGATGCTTTCCTCCTAAATAATTTTCCAAATCCTGTTCAAAACCGGAAACATTTGGTCCTAATGGAGCTACCCAATTCGTGTCAAAAGCTTCTTGAACATATTTTTGCTCATTGCCCCCCATATGTGGGGAGGACAACCATATTTTTGATTTATTCATCGCTTGAATGATATTTAATTATTTTACCTGGATTTCCCACTACTACTGCATAATCCGGTACATCTCGAATGATTACAGAACCGGCACCAATAGTAGCCCATTTCCCTATTTTTATGCCTTGTATAACAGAAGAACCTATTCCAATATGCGTCCCTTCACCTACCGAAACGTTTCCGGCCAATGATACTCCCGGAGAAATATGAACATAATCTTCAATCGTACAATCGTGTTCAATAATACAACCGGTATTCAAAATGCAATGTTTTCCAACTTCAACATCTGGATTAATAATTACACCGGCCATTATCACTGTTCCTTCCCCTACTTTATGATGCGGTGAAAGTAGTGCTGATGGATGAATTCCTTTAGCAAATTTTAATCTGAATTGTTGGGAAAGTTTTTTTCGAATCAAATTATTCCCAACCCCAATAAGCATTTGAAAATCATCTATTTGTTTAAATTGTGTAGTATGGAATACCGGAATACCTAAAATAGTTTCTTGTTTTGGATGATCGTCTAAAAAAGCTACAACTTCCTGTTGTGCGGATTGCAACAAATCAGCAATCACTTTACCATGACCACTCGCTCCAAATATGATGATTTTAGTTGCCATTAAATGGTTCGATTGTGGCTGCATCGGCAGCGTTAATGCCTTCTTTTTTTATTACTTTCAAAACAGTCATAAACAATATTTTCAAATCTACACCAAAGCTTAAATGATCAACATACCAAACATCTAATTCAAACTTCTTATCCCAAGAAATAGCATTTCGTCCATTTACTTGGGCCCAACCGGTAATACCGGGTTTAACCTCATGGCGTCGGTTTTGAAAATCATTATACAAATGTAAATAATGCGTCAATAAGGGTCGTGGACCTATTAAACTCATATCACCTTTCAACACATTTAATAACTGTGGAATTTCATCTAAAGAAGTTTTTCTTACCAAGGAACCAATCGTTGTTAATCGATCCGCATCCGGTAATAATTTTCCATCTTTATCCTTTTTATCATTCATGGTTTTAAACTTTACGATATGAAATATCGCTCCATTTTTTCCGGGTCTTGCCTGAATAAAAAAAGGTTTTCCTTGGTTGGCAAAATAAAGAAAAACAGTAATTAAAATGAATAGTGGAGAAAGAATGATTAATCCTAATAGGGCAGTCGTAAAATCTAAAAATCCTTTTATGAAATTTTTATACATTGATTAGGATAAACTTAAATCGAGTGGCAAAGGTAAGCAAAAGTAAATTCAAATCACAATTGAATAATTTTTGGATTCGTTACGTTTAATTTATCTTTTTGTATTCTCTCAACAAGGCTTGCCAAACCACCTTTTGTTCAAAGCGATTGACAATCATCTTTCTGGCATTGGATTGTAAATAACAATATAATTCTTGATTTTCCATTACATCAGACATAGCTTCTAAAAGTAATTTTTCGTCCTTTACGGGAATAATTATTCCATTTTCTTTAGGAATAATGATTTCATTACATCCGTTGATATTGGACACAATAGAAGGTAATTCCATCGCTCCGGCTTGCATGACTACATTCGGAAATCCTTCTCGGTAACTTGGGAAAACCAAACAATGGGAGATGGAAAAAAACAAGCGAACATCTTGTTGATAACCAACCGAAATGATTTGTTTT
>JAFLBT010000108.1 GCA_017302935.1 Flavobacteriales bacterium
CATGATACACCACCGTCGCATCTACTTTACCAAGTTTTCTACCATATTTTAATAAATATGCTGGGTTAGCTCCCCACCAAAGTTGAGGACCGAAAGCGGCTTTTAATCCACTTAATGCTCTTTTTCCATCGATTTCAAAACCGGCTGTTTCTCCATTATAAATATCTAAATTAGGACCATAATTAGCTTCTGGATACAATCCGAAGAAATCGCCTTCGTATCCCCAATGGTAATGACCGGTTCTATAAAAACCTCTTAATTCAAAATCTTCTGCATTCCAACTATAGGAAGCATTATAAATTTGAACACGATTTACATCATTTGACAACTGTAAACCTTCATTCGTTTGCACTTGTTGAGCTCTACCTCTGTTTTCGTAGAAAATTTCATTGATAGGATTTTCTGCCACACGACCCAAAATGTTCACATTTACATTCGCTTTCATATTGGCAGTTGGATTTCCTTCCACTCCAATAAAATAAGACTCCATGTGGTCAAAACCGGTTCTATTTGGATAACCATTTGTGTCAGGATCGTCATTTTTGGGAGTAGTTAACAGTGTCCCGCCAGTAGTGAATGTAGTAAATTCAGCTCTTAAGTTACTGATTTTTAAAATTTGAGTATCATTTCCACCTAATGCAGCTTTGTCTCCTCTAGCTCTTAACCCAGCATCAGCAATACTTGTCTTTTTAAAATGAGCCTCAATTTCTAATAAGTTCATTCCAGATGCATACGGATTTAATTGATGAACTTCTTTCAACATATAATAGGAAGTTCTTGGATACAATTGATAAAAACCTTTGGCGTTGGTTGGCCCTTTTGCACAAATACCAAACCATTCTTCGTTCATATTGTTTTTTCCTTCTTCAAAATCAAATTGGTAACCACCATTTGACCAAGAAGCATTGCTATCATGAACTTCTAAATTTTTTGTTTGACCATATTTCCACCATCCATCGCTAAATTGGAAAGTGTAACCACCTAAACAATTACCTGATTTACCAAGTCCTTGAGCGTTTTCATAAATTTCTCTCCAATTTCCTTTTAAATAAAAGGCTTGAGCGTTTCCGTCTTCTTCATTGGTTTTAGCATTGAACGCATCTGAACCAAATTCGGTAAACAACACCGGTTTACCATATTCTTTTCTGACTCTTTCAAATAAATCACCAAAAGAAACACCGCGGTAAACATTGGTTCCAAAAATATCAACATCTTTACATTCTTTAGCAATGATGTCTAAAAACAATAAATCACCGTTACACAAGGCTACCGGGTGATTTTTATCAATCGCTTTCATCTCCAATGCCGCTTCGTTGAAAAGTTTATACATGGAGTTGGCTCTGATGGTAGATTTTCTATCTGCCATTGGAATGTTTTCTGTTTCTGCACCATCCCAAAACAGACCATAATTGTTTTCGTTTCCTAATAAAAACAATAACAAACCTCGTGTGTCTTTATATTCGGTTGCTAATTCTTTTACTTCCTTTAACAACAAGCTTCTTGTGTTGGCATCTGAATATTCCGTATTTGCCACCCAACGCCCATTAATGGTTAAACCATATCTACCAAAAGAATGATTTAACATGGTATATATTCCATATTGATCGTGAATATATTCAATCCATTTTTTTGGAATTCCGGTGTAAACTCGGATAGAATTTACGCCCATATTTTGTAAAAGAGCCATTTCATTGTCGAGAGCACTCTTGATGAAGTCATCCGGTTGGCTCCAAAAACTATAACTGTAGTTAGTACCTATGGGAAAATAATCCCAATTCATACCATTAATAAATAACGGTTTGTTGTTTACTAAAATTTTTGCTCCATTTGCACTGTTTTCTACCACAACCTTATCAGATTGGGAAAAGGAAACTGAAAAACAAAAGAAGAAACTAATTGATAAAAGCCATCTTTTCATATTGAAACTGGAATTGGTTAAATAAAACATTATTTGTATATTTTTTTATCATTTTTTATTGAAATGATAAAAATTTGCACTTTAAACTGATATATGTAAAATTAACCAATATTAATATCAGTCCATTTTTTTTGTGTCTAAAGAAACTATACAACAACAAAAAAAATAAAAAAGCACATAAAAAACTGAATATCAATTTTTTATGTGCCTTTTTAAATTTAAAAAAAATAAGTAAAATTACGAATACATCGATTTCGTATAGGAAATGTAAAGGTAATTAAAGAGTATTAAAAAGCATTAAAGTATAAATTTTACCTCTTTTTTAACTATATCTATCGAATTATCATTACTTTTTTTACCGTAGTATCTAAAGCATCATCTGTAGAAATAAATATCATGTAAACACCTGAAGCTACTTTATATTTACCAAAAGCTTTAGTATCCCATTCAATGGTTCCGCCTTCAGAAATTACTTCATGAACTAAGTTTCCTTCAATATCAGTTATTTTTACATTAGCTTTACTTGTTAATCCGGATACTTTTACTGTTCCTTCAAAGCCCGGTCGAACCGGATTTGGATAGACATATACATCTTTTAAGTTATCTTTTGGCTTTGTAGATGTCCCTTTAAAAGAAACCATCCCTTTTGCTGTTGCAATAAAAACTTCTCCAGTAATACCATTAATTTCTATATCATTTATAGTATTACTTGGTAATGGCGAGTTAGAGGTTGTAAATCGATAAATAGTTTGTTGACCATTCGAAGAAAACAAAAACACACCGGAATCAGATGTTCCCACCCATTTATTATTGGAACCATCTACTGCAATATCGGTAATAAACTGTCCGAATAATAATTCTTGTGCTAATCCCTCATCGTTAATAATAATAGATGAAGTAGTTAATTCATCTTGATTAATGAATCGATCCACAGAAGACAAAATTCTTAACCCTCTTCTTGTACCAATCCAAAGTTGATTTCTATTATCAATAGTCACCGCCTGAACAGCATTTGAGGGTAAGTTACCTTCATTTTGGCCTTCTGCAATTTTTAGAATTTTGTTGTTATAGTTTTCATTAAACGCTATGACTCCTTCGTCGAGAGTAGCAAGCCATTTAGTTCCGTTTTTATCGACACTCATTCTGTTATTGCTGGTAAATCCACTCAAAACAGAACTTATGTCATACGATTGCCATTCGCCATTTGCCCTTAAAACCTTAATCATTTTCGCAATTAAACCATTTGAAACCCATAAATTCCCATTTTTATCAAAAGCAGATTGTTCTACACGAATATCTACATACGATGGATTTCCGGCTAAAACTAACGATTCTAAACCGCTATTTAAGTTGTTGTATAAAGTAGTAACAGCATCATTTTCTAATTTCAATAAACCCGAAAAATATGAACTAGCATATACTTGATTTTCATCATTTGGATTTACCGTAATTCTAACAATTGATTTTGCTCCTAACAATTCTTCATAAGGTATATTCAGCCATTCCTCATTCGAAAATTTACTTATTCCATAACTATCCAAAGGATAAGGATTATTAAACTGACTATAATCACCGTAGGCTGCCCATAGTGTACCGGAAGGAGCAATATTTATCGAAAAAATATTGTTCCTTGATGGGCCTTGAGGCAATAAAATCGTTTGTTGTGACAAATTTGAAAGAGAAACTTCAACTACACCATTGTTTTCTGTTCCAATAAATATTGTAGAATTAATAATAGTAGCACTTGTAAAATTTGAATCAATTTCTTGAATTTGATTTTGAGCAATTAAAGTAGTTTGACCAAATGATTCATTAAAGACATAAACTCTATTATTTGTAGTAATTATTAGATTTGCATTTCTTCCTCTAATGTCAATTCCGGGCTGACCGAGAGCAACAACTTGAACGGGAGTACTTCCATTAAATCGATATACTATATTATTGGCATTAATGGCAACCAATTGATTATTAAAGGTTGTAATATTTGACCAAAAACCTCCATCAAAAGTTTGCCAAGCGTTAAAATTAATTAAATTAGGATTGGATAAATCACCTCTTCTAATTCCAAAATTTTTGGTTACTGCATAAAGTTGATTATCTAAAACAGTCGTTTGCAAAACTTCCGTTTGACTCCCTGTGGGCGAAATATAAAAAGTGTCACCAAATGTGAAATCAGTTAATTTAAATTCAACTAATCCAAAATCACATGAGATGTATAATTTTTGGTTGAATTCATAAATGTCATTGATTTTCTTTTTATTTGGTGGAATTCCTCCGGTTTGGTCACGAATTCCAACTAACAAACTAATTGCTCCTGTTTGTTCATTAATCATGATTAACAATCCGTTTTCATGACCAATAAATGTTCTGTTGGTTGAAGTACTATGAAATATAGATGATATTACTTGACCGGATAATCCGTCAACTGTATTCATCGTTTTTATTTCGTTTGTAGATAAGTGTTTAGAAAAAACTGCCGTCTCACAAGCAGCATAAATTCTAGTTTCAGATTCTGCTAAATCCCGAACATCGCTATAAGAAAAATAACCTTTCCAAAGTTGATTTTGAGCTTTACAAAACCAAAAACTACAAAAAACCAATAAAAAGTAAGCTGTTTTTCTCATCTTGTTTTAATATCTTACAAATATAACTAAAACGTATAATTTTCAATTTTAATATAAAATGAAAAGCCGCCAATAAATATTGACGGCTTATTTTATGAAATAAAGTAATTATTATACTACTCCTTGTCCTAACATTGCATCAGCAACTTTTACGAAACCTGCAATATTTGCTCCTTTTACATAGTCAACATAACCATTACCGTCTGAACCATATTTTACACATGCTTCGTGAATATTAGCCATAATTCCTTTTAAACGTTGATCAACTTCTTCAGAAGTCCAACTTAAACGCAATGAATTTTGAGACATTTCTAAACCTGAAGTGGCAACACCTCCTGCATTAGAAGCTTTACCGGGTGCAAATAAAATTTTTGCTTTTGTAAATACTTCAATTGCTTCTGGAGTTGAAGGCATATTAGCTCCTTCCGATACACAAATACAACCATTTGCTACTAATGTTTTTGCTTCATCATTGTTTAACTCATTTTGAGTAGCACAAGGTAATGCGATATCACATTTTACTTCCCATGGACGTTTTCCATCCACATATTTAGCGTTAGGATATTTTTTCACGTACTCACTTATTCTTGCTCTTAATTCGTTTTTAATGTGCATTACGTGAGCTAATTTTTCAGCATCAATCCCATCAGCATCATAAATATATCCAGATGAATCAGATAATGTAACCACTTTTCCGCCTAACTCAGTCGCTTTTTCAGCAGCATATTGTGCAACGTTTCCAGAACCTGAAACCGTCACAATTTTACCGTTAAAACTATCACCTTTGGTATTTAACATACTTTGAGCAAAGTAAACATTACCATAACCGGTAGCTTCCGGACGAATTAATGACCCTCCAAAAGTAATTCCTTTACCGGTTAAAACACCTGTAAACTCATTTCTTAATCGTTTGTATTGACCAAACATATAGCCAACTTCTCTACCACCAACACCAATATCTCCGGCAGGAACGTCAGTATCAGCACCAATATGTTTCGCTAATTCTGTCATGAAACTTTGACAAAAACGCATAATTTCGATATCCGATTTTCCTTTTGGATCAAAATCAGAACCTCCTTTACCTCCACCCATTGGAAGTGTAGTTAAACTATTTTTAAAAGTTTGCTCAAAAGCCAAAAACTTCAAAATACTTAAATTCACAGAAGGATGAAAACGAATACCACCTTTATATGGTCCGATTGCAGAGTTCATTTGAATACGATAACCTCTGTTTACCTGAGTCTTTCCTGCATCATCTATCCAGGTAACACGAAACATGATAACACGTTCAGGTTCTACCATTCTCTCCAACAACATTTGGTTTTGATATTTTTTATTTTCCTCAATAAAAGGAATAACTGTTTCAGCAACCTCCTTTACAGCCTGCATGAACTCAGGCTCATTAGGATTTTTCTTTGCAACTGCCTCCACAAAAGAGCGAATACTTTCTGTCATGATTTAAAATTTAGATACGTTAAGAAAACGTTTTCGTTTGTTGCGACAAATATACATTTTATTAAAATATAGGTATAATTTTTTTTAATTTATCAGTAGAATTATGCTTTTTTTAAGATAAATCAATATTTTCAAAAATTATCAATACGTTTTAAAACATTTTTTAGTTTTTTTCGTATATATAGAAGTATTTATTCATTTTATTTTACAAGTGAATTATGTTTTTATATATTTGTCGAGAATTGAATTTAAAATCTATGCAAATGCCCAAATATCTAATTTATACTTTGTTATTATTTGGTTTTACCAATTTAGCGAATGCACAATTCGGTTTTTCTCATGAAGTGGGAGCAATAACTGGCCCTGTAGCTTTTCAGTCTGACTATGGTGTCAGAGGAGATGCAGCAACTAATTTTGGTAATACCGGTTTTGGGATTGGATTAATTCATTACATGAACTTTTCTTATCGAGCTGATTGTAATTGTTATGCAACACCTACTTATTTTAATGACCACTTTAAATTAAGAAGTGAACTCTCATATAATAAAACCAATTTAGAACACTACGGAAAATGGGTTGACTCAAAGAAAAATTCCATTATTGCTCAACAACTCAGAGGAATGAAAGGAAGTACTTCGGTCACTAATTTAGGAATGCAATTGGAATATTTTCCTTACAGTATCCGTGAATTTTCTGCTACACCTGGTGCATTGGGGCCTTTTGTGAGTTTAGGAGCTCAATTTAGTTACTATAAGCCTAAAGCCTATTCAACTCTAGGTCCTGGACTTGGAGAATTATTGGATGTTACACCTGTAAAGTATATTGATGGTGTAAGCAATGACGGCGGAACCGTTTGGTCGGTTGTAGGAAGTATTGGAACTCGTTACAAATTAACTGTTTTATCAGATTTAATGATTGATTTACGTTGGCAATACTATTTTTCCAATTGGGTAGATGGTTTGAATCCAAACCCAGATGTGTACAAGGAAAACAGAGCAAACGATTGGCTTGTTTGGCTTAACTTCGGTTATATTTACTACTTAGATTAATCTACCTTAAATAAGAAAAAATCCCGTCAACTCATTTATCGTTTGACGGGATTTTTTATTTTATCTGAAAGCCTGTTCAATATCAGCCAATAAATCATCAATATCTTCTACACCTACACTCAATCGAACCAAGTCGTCTGAAATTCCAATTTCTTTACGTTTTTCCTCCGGAATCGATGCATGTGTCATCAAAGCCGGATGATTGGCTAACGATTCAACTCCGCCTAATGACTCGGCTAACGTAAATACTTTTACTTTTTCTAAAAAGGAAATAGCATCCGCTTTTTTACCTGATTTGAAGGTAAACGAAACCATTCCTCCAAAACCGCCAAGCATTTGTTTTTTGGCAATTTCATGAAACGGATGATCTGGTAAACCCGGATAAAACACTTTATCTACTTCCGGATGATTGCTCAAAAATTCAGCCACTTTCATTCCGTTTTCGCAATGTCTTTGCACTCTAAGATGTAGGGTTTTGATTCCTCTCAACACCATATAACTATCTTGTGGTCCTAAAGTTCCACCTGTTGCAAATTGTGCAAAGTGTAATCTTTCGCCTAATTCAGTATCTTTTACAACCAAAGCTCCGGCAATTACATCCGAATGTCCGCCTAAATATTTGGTTGCCGAATGCATCACGATATCAGCACCTAAATCCAATGGTTTTTGAAGATAAGGTGTGGCAAAGGTATTGTCAACGGCAAATAATAATTTCTTTTCATTTGTAATCTTGGCAATCGCAGCAATATCTGCCAATTTCATCAATGGATTGGTTGGCGTTTCCACCCATACCAATTTTGTGTTAGCATTGATCAACGACTGAAATTTTTCCAAATTATTCATATCAACAAAATGGAACTTAATGCCAAAATCTTGATAAATACGGGAGAACATACGGTAGGTTCCACCATATAAATCGTCCATAGCAATTACTTCGTCGCCCGGTTTAAGCAATTTTAAAACAGAATCCGTTGCCGCCAATCCGGAAGCAAAAGCTAATCCACGAACACCATTTTCGATACTTGCTAAGGCATCTTCTAATGCTTGACGAGTTGGGTTTGCTGCTCTACTGTATTCGTAATGATTAATTGGCACACCCGGACTTTTTTGAGCAAATGTTGATGTGTTATACACCGGTGGCATTACTGCTCCCGTACTTGGATCGTGGTGTTGATTACCATGTATTACTTTTGTATTGAATTTCATAAATAAAAATATTTGTGCAAAGATAAGAAGTTAGCCATTATAAATTTTCGAACCTATTCCTAAAGATTCGATAAAATAGTTGTTTCAAATTCATTTAAAATTCAAAATCGCACAAAAATCTTTACTTTTGCAAGATGGAAACAAACAGACAAAAGAAAATAGGAACCGTTTTGCAAAATGATTTGGTTGATATTTTGCAAGGAGAAGTGCGTAAAAACGGAATCACTAATTTGATTATTTCCGTTTCAAAAGTATCGGTAACTACCGATTTATCCATTGCTAAAGTATATTTAAGTATTTTTCCACCTGAAAAAGGTCCTGAACTTTTAGCGGCGATTAAATCAAACACCCCGTTGATTAAACATGATTTATCCCAACGCGTTAAACTTCAGTTGCGAAAAGTGCCCAACTTATCCTTCTATATTGACGATTCATTGGAATATATCGAAAAAATTGACAAAGCATTATCCGGAGATGAAAACCCAATTGAAAATCCGGAACTTTTAATCAAGAGAAAGAAATCGTAACGTGAAATTTCCGCTTTACATAGCCAAACGTTATTTGTTTAGCGGTAGTAAAAACACTGCTATTAATATCATTACCATTATTGCTTCTATAGGAATTATAGCAGGAACCATGGCTCTGTTTGTAGTAATGTCAGTTTTTAGCGGATTAAAAGATTTTAGTCTTTCTTTTACCAATGATTTTGATCCGGATATAAAAGCTTTTGCTAATGAAGGAAAAACGATTCTTATTACACCTCAACAAGAAGCAGAAATCAATACAATAGAAGGTATTGCTCATTACAGTAAAATTATAGAAGAGCGTGCCCTTTTTACCTTTAACGGAAAAGACCAACTTTCAAACATCAAAGGTGTTGATAAAAACTTTCACTTGGTCAATCAAGTAGAAAAAACCATTTTTCAAGGCCAATGGATAGAAGAAGATACCGAGCAAGTTGTAGTAGGTTACGGCATCAGCCAAAAACTTTCGATGGGTCTATTTGATTTGGTGAATGTGTTTGAAACTTTCGTTCCTAAACCCGGGAAAGGCACAATCGATTCGCCTGAAGGAGCTTTTAATCGTTCTGTTTTAGTGCCGGTTGGATTTTATTTTATCAATGAAGATTTGAATCAGAAATATGTTTTTGCCAATTTAAGTATTGTGCAAGAATTATTGGATTATCAACCGAATCAAATCTCCGGTATCGAGTTTAAACTTACTCCAGATGCCGATGAAAGTGAAGTAATGGAAAAGTTAGAAGGTGTTTTCAAAGGTGCCATTACACTAAAAAACAGAACGCAACTCAACGAATCGCTATATCGTATGTTAAATACCGAAAACTTGATTTTATACCTTATCTTTTCATTGGTAATTGTAGTGACTTTGTTCACGCTAATCGGTGCGATAATCATGATTATCATTGAAAAAAAATCCAATTTAAAGACGCTACTTAATTTAGGAGCAGATGTAGCTAGTTTACGTAAAATATTCCTTCTTCAAGGATTTTTGATTTGTATAATTGGCGGGATAATTGGATTGGTTTTAGGTATAGTAGTTACCTTATTACAACAAAAATTCGGATTCATCATGATTAACCAAAGCATGCCTTATCCGGTTCGATTTACTTTTGCCAATTTATTTATTGTATTGCTAACCATTTCTGCTTTAGGGTTTTTTGCTTCATGGATAGCGAGCAGCCGAGTGAATAAAAAATTACTAGAATAGTCGTCGATTTATA
>JAFLBT010000109.1:0-6399 GCA_017302935.1 Flavobacteriales bacterium
AAAAATAAAACAAATCAAATCTTGAAATTCTACGATTTTGAATATGAAAAGCCAATTCAAACGGCTTATTTCAGAGACAATCAGTTTGCAGAAAAATGGTTTCTTGAAATCAACAAACGAATTAAATAATTAAAAAAAAACTCTCCCAAAAAGGAGAGTTTTTTTTGTATTGACTGTATGACAATTATCATTTTTTTTGGAGTTCATTCCTTTTACCTTTGACTTGTATTTTTACTTCATTCTGTTCAAGTTAAGAGGAAATGAAATGCATGGAATCTTAACTTTTACAGTTTAAAACGTTGGCAAAATGACCTTAATTCAAAAATATAATGTTCCCGGACCACGGTATACAAGCTACCCTACCGTTCCGTATTGGAATGAAAAAGATTTTTCACTTTCAAAATGGAAAGAAACTTTGATAAATTCCTTTACTGAATCCAATCATGCGGAAGGAATAAGTTTGTATATTCATTTGCCTTTTTGTGAAAGTTTATGCACCTTCTGCGGTTGCAACAAACGCATCACGAAACGACATGATGTGGAACATCCATATATCGATGCCGTATTAAAAGAATGGGAATTATATTGCGAACTCTTGCCCAAAAAACCTATTATCAAAGAAATCCATTTAGGAGGCGGCACCCCAACCTTCTTTTCTCCTGAAAATTTAGAGCGATTGATAAATGGTTTATTTGAAAATGCAGCCATTCATCCTGAACATGAATTTAGTTTTGAAGGCCATCCCAACAATACCACACGAACTCATCTTCAAAAATTATATGATTTAGGTTTTCGAAGAGTGAGTTTTGGCGTTCAAGATTATTCGCAAAAAGTACAAGAAGCAATACATCGGATTCAATCGTTTCACAATGTAGCTAAAGTGACTTATTGGGCGAGAGAAATTGGTTATACTTCTGTTGGTCATGATTTGATTTTCGGATTACCTTTTCAAACTTTGGAAGATGTAATTGATACGATTGACAAAACCAATTCACTTCAGCCTGATCGTTTGGCGTTTTACAGTTATGCTCACGTTCCGTGGATAAAAGGAAATGGTCAACGTGGATTCAAAGACGAAGATTTACCAAAAGATGAAGAAAAACGATTGTTGTATGAAATTGGTAAAAAACGGCTTTCGGAAAATGGTTATCACGAAATTGGCATGGATCATTTTGCCTTAGAGACTGATAGTTTATATCATTCGTTTAACGAAAGAAAACTACATCGCAACTTTATGGGTTATACTTCTTCTAAAACCCAAGTAATGATTGGTTTAGGCGTATCTTCGATTAGTGACAGTTGGTATAGTTTTGCTCAAAACGTAAAAACACTGGAAGAATATTATGATGCATTGGCTCAAAACGAACTACCGGTTTTTAGAGGTCATTTATTGACTGATGAGGATTTAATCATTCGCAAACACATTTTGAATATCATGTGTCAGTTGCATACCTCTTGGAACGAATACGGTTATTATTTCTCAGAAATCAATCAAGTAGTAGACCGATTGCATGAAATGGAAGAAGACGGATTGGTCATTATTACGAACCATTCGCTCACAGTGACTGAAAAAGGAAAAGCCTTTATCCGCAATATTTGCATGGCTTTTGATTTACGCATGACACGAAAATTACCGGAAACCAAATTGTTTTCAATGACGGTTTGATTATTATTTCTTTTACCTTTTGTAACTAATTTATTCTTTTTATCGTAAAACCCATATAAACTCTTTTTAACATGGGTGGATTTGGAAGTGCACAATCGATGAATACTATTATGAAAAATAATAGAGCATTAATTGGTAAAAGAAAATCTATGTTCTCTTCTAAGAGGGATTATATTGGTTCATCTCATGAAAAAGTGGAAGAAGAATTTGTCGATTATAAAACAGCTTCTCCTGAATTATTAGAAGAAATAAGAATAAAACTGATAAATGAAAAAAAAGCTTCGTTTCGTTTAAGTGTCTTACTTTTTCTCCTTATCTCAATACCGGCTATTGGGTTAACTTATCACCTTTTTGGAAATGATAAATCTATTGAAAATAAACAATTGACAGAAAAAAGTAAGACATTTCAAGATTCAATCAGTAAAAAATTCATCTTTTACATAGAAGATGGCGATGAATGGTTAAACCAAGGGAAAATTGAAAACGCTCTTTTTCAATATAATAAAGCATTAGAACTCGATTCAAATAATTTTTCAACTCATTACAGAATATGTTTAGCGTATAGTTATTTATGCAGATATGACAATTTGCTATGCAAGGAAGGTAAAACACACTTAGAAGAAACATTACAAAAATTCCCAAATGAATCAAAACTGAATGATTTTAAACGATTTTATTAAAAAAGCCCGACATTCATGAACATGCTCCAAAAAGTTAGACACTATTTGGAGCATGTTCAATATCGGGCTTTAAATTTAAATATGCGTAATGATTTTACACTTCAACTAAATCTTCTTTAAACGATTGAATTACCTCTTGTTGAATCTCATATGGCACTTTTTCATAATGTGAAAATTCCATACTTAATTTAGCTCTTCCTTGTGATAAAGAACGAACAGCTCCCATAAAATCATGCATTTCCGCAATAGGAATTATGGCTTTAACTTTAGTAAAATGACCTTCAGCATCCATGCCTTCCACCATTGAACGATGGGATTGAATGGCACTCATTACCGAACCGGTAATATCATCCGGTGTAACGATAGTAACGGTATAAATAGGTTCTAACAATTGCGGATTGGCATTTACAAAGTTTTCTTTAAACGCCATCATTCCGGCAATTTTGAACGATAAATCGTTGCTGTCAACCGCATGCATTTTTCCATCATACACCAAAACTCCAACATCTTGTACATGTGAACCGGTTAATGGTCCTTCTTGCATTTTTTCCATCACACCCTTTAAAATGGACGGATGAAAACGTGCATCAATTGCTCCACCTACAATACAATTGTAATAGATTAATTTTCCTCCCCAAGGTAATTCAATCTCTTCTTTACCTCTAATGGGATAGCCTTTTGGGTCTTCACTTTCTGTTGTAATTGGGAATATTTTCATAGAAATTTCACCAAACTGCCCTGCTCCACCGGATTGTTTTTTATGGCGATACGTGGTTTCCGCTTCAGTTTGAATGGTTTCACGATAGGCCACTTTTGTTTTTTTAAAATCAACTGATAATTTATGCGTATTTTCTAATTTCCATTTGATAACAGCCATGTGTAATTCTCCTTGGCAATGAATGATGGTTTGTTTTAATTCGGATGATACCTCAACGATGATACTAGGGTCTTCTTCCACCAATTGATGTAGTGCCGCTGAAAGTTTTTCTTCTTCTCCTTTTTTAGTGCCTTCTACAGCCATTGAAAAAGTAGGCGTTGGAAATTGAATCGGTTGAATGGCAATCGGAAAACCTTTTTCATGCAAAGTATTGTTGGTGTGCGTATCTTTTAATTTTATCGTTGCACCAATATCACCGGCTGTCAGCTCGTCCACTGCGATTCGTTTGTTTCCTTCCATTTCAAACAATTGCATGATTTTTTCTACTTGTCCGGTTTCTTCATTAGTCAGTTCATCACCTATTTTTACTGTTCCAGAAAGTACTTTAAAGAAACTCAACTCGCCCACATGCGGTTCAGAAACGGTTTTATAAATAAAAATGGCAGTTTTCGCTTTATCATCGCATGGAATTTCACGGTTATCAATGGTTAATTGGGGAGGCATTTCATAAGCAGATGGGCACACATTATCAATAAAGCCCATCAATCTTCCTCCGCCCATATTTTGCTTAGCCGAAAGACAGAATACTGGAAAAATTTCATGTTTAATCAACGAATGGTGTAAGCCCAATTTCATTTCATCTTCGTTTAATTCTCCTTTTTCAAAATAGTTTTCCATCAAACGTTCGTCGTTGGCAGCAATGGTTTCAATCAATTCTAAATGCAATTGTTTTGCTTTATCTTTCTCCTCATCCGGAATAGGAAGTTTTTCAGGTTTTCCGCCATCGGAAGGATATTGATACATCACCATATTCAATACATCAATTACAGCATTAAAATTTACCCCCTGATTAACCGGATACTGTACAATTACCAATTGGTTCCCAAAATGAGCTTTGGCTTCAGCTACTGTTTTATCAAAATCAGCTTTTTCATGATCGAGTTGATTCACCGCAAAAATGACAGGAAGCTTGAATTCATTGGTATATTGCCAGATAATATCAGTTCCTACTTCTACACCCATTCTGGCATTGAGAAGCATTACTCCACATTCTGAAACCCGCATCGCACTGATGATTTCTCCTGACAAGTCATCATATCCTGGTGTGTCTAAAATGTTGATTTTATAGCCTTTCCATTTTGAATTGACCAATTTAGAAAAAAGCGTTTTTCCTTTTTCATGTTCAATGTCGGTATAATCGGCAATTGTATTTTTTTCTTCCACGGAACCTCTTCTGGTAATGATTCCGGATTCAAACAACATGGCTTCTGCCAATGTCGTTTTACCGCTACCGGTGTGACCCAGTAGCACCACATTTTTTACGTGTTTACTGTCAAACTGTAACATAACTGTTCATTTAGAAATTATACTATAAATTTCGGATTAAATAAGCAGTTAAAACATGACTTTCATCAGGTTATAAAAAGAAAACGAACAACTTTTATGGGTTGCTCGTTTTCAAAACTGAAAAACTAAAAAATTAATGACAATCCGGATTGGCCTGCACGATTAACGTTGTGGTTTTGGGAGAAAGATAAGGGATATCCAACCCCATTCCTCTTACGATGAATAAACTTCCGATGATGAATACCATGATGGGAATCATTTTTTGAATTTTATTGCGAACCGGTACAGTTATAAAATTCGCGATTAACACCACGGCACTCATCATAGGAATAGTTCCTACTCCGAATAAAATCATATAGGTTGCTCCTAACCATTCACTTTGCATGGCAATGGCTCCAAAAAGAGCAGCATATACCATTCCGCAAGGTAAAAAGCCGTTTAATAAGCCAATGGTAAATAAAGCATCAAATGTTTTTCTTTTGAATTGTGCTCCAAGATGACTTTTTACTTTTGAAATAACTCTATAAATGGGTTTTGAAAAATTGTATTGAGCCAATTTCCGTTCTGGAATAATGACAAACAAAATCATTAAAACACCAACTATGATTGATAATTGTTGTTGTAATCCGGCTAAGAATAAACCTTTCCCTAACATTCCAAAAAACAAACCTAGCATTCCATATGCCGTCAGTCTTCCTAAATGATAAAGGAAAATCTGAAAAACTCTTTTCGCTGCATTATTTCGGTCAACAGGAATCATCATCGCAATCGGGCCACACATGCCGATACAATGGAAACTGCTGATTAATCCGAATATGAGAGCGGTGTAGAGCATGACTGTTTTCTGTTGTCGGTTGTTGGTTGACGGTTATCGGTTGTCGGTTATCTGTTGTCGGTTATCTGTTGTCGGTTGTCAGTTGTCAGTTGTCGGATAACGGATAACAGACAACAAAATTTAAAGATAAATGGTTTTCTTCGTTAAAATTTCTTTTCCTTCATACGTCCAGTCAATAGAAATGTCCCAGCGACCGCCTACCAAATTACTTTTAGGTATGAGCAAATGTGGACCGGAAAATGAAATCGGAACATCAAAATCCAGTTTTTGGTTAGACGGTCTGTAAAGGGACACTTTTCCTTTGATTTTACTAATATCCATATCGGTTGGGAAGACAATTTTTAGTCCTTCCTCCTGAGATATAATCTGTACGGGTTGAGCCAAATTTTTATCATTTTGCTCTTTTTCCATTTGTTTTTCAAAAACGAGTTCTTGTTTGTAATATTCTTGAACCACTAATTCATTATCATATTTACTATCTGATTGCACTTTGAAAACAAAGAATAAGATGAATGTCATAAACAATCCAAATGCAATTACGATGGCTGATCCCCAGTTGATTTTCATATTTTTTATTTTAAATTGCGTCGGATTTAAGTCCGATGCAATTGATTAATTAAAGCTTCTTGGTCCCATGAAGTTGGTAGTGGCGGTTTCTATCAAATTTTCGCCATCATATACTTCAATTTTCAATTTAATTTTATCTCCTTCAATGTAGGCCGGATTAATTTCGATAAATAAGGTTCCTTTGGCAATTCCATCCGGTTTAACTTTGATGGATGGATTTCCAACTAAAATAATTTCACCTTTGGGTTCAATTAATTTAAAGGTCACATTGTCAAATTGTTTGGTTGTTTTGTTTACAATTTTATAGGTATAAACATTACTAATATTTTCACCTTTGTGTTCAAATAATTGACCGGGTAATCGCAATACGGTAGCTTCAACATCATTTCTCAAAAACAACATGCCGATTAACACGCCAATTAAAATG
>JAFLBT010000109.1:6409-9913 GCA_017302935.1 Flavobacteriales bacterium
ACACGGCGGTATAACCTTTCATTCGGGTGGTAAAGACGAATTTTTCTTTTTTTACAATTTCATCTTCACTAGCATAGCGAATTAATCCTTTTGGTAAACCAACACTTTCCATAATGGTATCACACTCATCAATACAAGCGGTACAATTAATACACTCTAATTGCGTTCCATTGCGAATATCAATTCCGGTAGGACAAACATGTACACAAAGTTTACAATCAATACAATCTCCTTTTCCTGTTGATCCTCTGTCTTCTTGTTTATTGAATTTGGCTCGACCTACTTCTTTTTCACCACGAACATGATCGTAGGCTACATTTATAGATTTATTATCTAGTAAAACGCCTTGCATTCTACCGTAGGGACAAGCGATAATACAAACTTGTTCCCTAAACCATGCAAAAATGAAATAGAATACCGCCGTAAAAATCAATAATGCAATGAGTGTGCTAGTGTGTAAAGCCGGTCCTTCTTTAATCATTAACAACAACCGATCACTACTTACCAAATAGGCTAAAAAAACATTGGCTATTAAGAACGAAATCACAAAAAAGATAATCCATTTGGTTATTCTTTTTCTTATTTTTTCAGCATTCCATTCTTGTTTTGCTAAACGAATTTGTGCTCCTCTATCTCCATCAATCCAATATTCTATGCGGCGAAAAACCATTTCCATAAAAATAGTTTGAGGGCAAAACCATCCACAGAAAATTCTACCGAAAACTACGGTAAATAATGCTAATCCAACCACTCCGATAATCATTGAAATGACAAACAAATGAAAATCTTGTGGCCAAAATGGAAAGCTGAAAATATTAAATCTTCTTTCCAATACATTGAACATCAAAAACTGATGTCCGTAAATTTTGATAAAAGGAGCTGCAAATAAAAAGACTAACAAAAAGTAACTTACTAACTTTCTTTTATCATAAAAATATCCTTTTGGTTTTTTGGGAAAAACCCAAGCTCTTTTCCTTCTTTATTGATAGTTCCGATGCTATCTCTAAAACTTTCGTCAGGTAACTTGCTCATACCTTGATTTTTAAATTTATAAATCCCGGAATCATCCGGGATTTATTGTTATTTCATTACAACTTCTGTTGAAGTAGTAATTGAATCTACTTTTGCATCTGCTTTAGGTGCATTTTCATCCACCCAAACATCTCCTTCTGGTGCTTTTGCATCTTTAGGATTGGTTCCTTGAAGTGAAAGCACATAACTGGCTACTTTTTGAATATCTGATGGTTTAATAGTGGTTTTCCAAGGCACCATACCTTTACCTTCTCTACCACCTTCCATAATGGTGTTGAATACATTTTTAATTCCACCACCTAAAATCCAATGTTCATCTGTTAAATTAGGTCCTATTGCTCCTCCACCATCAGGTCTGTGACAAGCTACACAATTGGTTTCATATATTTTTTTACCTTCTGCTAATGCTGTAGCATCTGTTAACAAAGTCACTTTTTCTTTGTCCATTAAATCAGGGGCGGTTAACTTATATTTTTCAACTTCTGCTTTCGCAACAGCCATCTCTGTTTCAAATTCAGATGCTTGGTCATATTCGTTTAAAATATGGAATCGTACCAAATAAATAAAGGCAAAAATGATAGTTGCATAGAATAAATTCACCCACCATGGTGGTAAAACATTGTCTAATTCGCGAATTCCGTCATAATCATGATTAAGCATCACATCATGTTCTTCTTCCAAGTCTTTTGAACGGGTTAATTTTTTCATTATACCTTGATAAAAAGCACCTTCTGTAAACGGCAAAGATTGTGCTTCTTCTAATTGTTTCTTTTGTTCATCTGTTAACAAATGATAAGTTACCTTATCAACAGCACTCACTACAATTTCAATTGCTATCAATAAGAATAAAAACACGCCTAAAAACAAGGCTACCATGGGATACTCTACAAATGCAGGCTTGTCTCCCGAGTCAATAAAATATTCCATTCCCCCTAAAACAAGGGCAAAAATTAATGGAACTCTAACGTATGATGGAATTAATTTTTTCATTTTTTACGTTTAATAAGGTTACTAATTATCTTCTTTTAGAGGGATATCACTCAATTCATTTATTTTTTCTTTGCTGTAAGTGAATACCCAAAATAAAAGTAAAGCAAAGAAGATGAAGAAAATACTCAACGAAATAATCGGATAAATCTCTATCCCAGAGATACTGTCCATATGGCCTTTGATAAACTTGAGCATAATAATTATTTTTGAGCGGTTTCTTTCACTTTAATATCGGTACCAAGACGTTGTAAGTAAGCAATAAGAGCAGTAATTTCTCTGTCTTTCATGGCTACAAATTCTTCACCACGTGTGGCTGCATTCTTTTTGCTTTCTTCATACGATTTTACAAAATCAGGATCTGCATGTAAATTTTTCTCAATTTGAGCAGCTTGCTCGTCAATAGATTTTCTGGCGTTTGCAATTTCTTCAGGAGTATAGGGAACACCAAGTGTAACCATTACTTCCATTTTTTTCTCAATTTGAGAATAATCCATTGCTTTATTATCATACAACCATTTGTAACCCGGCATAATAGAACCCGGTGAGGTACTTTGCGGATCCCACATATGGTTAAAATGCCAATTATCATTGTATTTTCCACCTAAACGTTTTAAATCCGGACCGGTACGTTTTGAACCCCATAAAAATGGATGATCATACACATATTCACCCGCTTTTGAGTATTCCCCATAACGTTCAACTTCTGAACGGAAAGGACGAATCATTTGAGAGTGACAACCCACACAACCTTCTCGAATGTATAAATCTCGACCTTCTAATTCTAATGGAGAATAAGGTTTAACAGAGGCAATAGTTGGAATATTTGACTTCACAACAATAGTTGGAATGATTTGAATTATACCACCAATTAATATAGCAACTAAAGACAAAACTGTAAATTGAATTGGTCTTCTTTCTAACCAAGAATGCCATTTTTCACCTTTCATTCTTCTTGAAGAAATTACAGCAAGAGCTGGTGCTTCTGCTAATTCATCTTCTACTTTAGAACCGGCAGCAACTGTTCTGATGATATTGTAAACTAAAACTAATAAGCCAACAACAAAAAGAGTTCCTCCAATAGCACGCATCCAATACATTGGCATGATTTGGGTCACCGTTTCAAGGAAGTTTCCATACACTAATGTACCATCTGGATTGAATTGTTTCCACATTGAAGCTTGTGTAAACCCAGCTACATAAAGCGGTAAAGCATATAATACAATTCCCAACGTTCCAATCCAAAAATGGAAATTGGCTAATTTTTCAGAATACAATTTGGTTTTGGTCATGCGAGGAATCAACCAATAAATCATACCAAACGTCATGAATCCGTTCCAAGCTAAGGCTCCCACGTGAACGTGAGCAATAATCCAATCGGTAAAGTGAGCAATAGCGTTTACGTTTTTAAGCGAAAGCATTGGTCCTTCAAACGTGGCCATACCATAACCGGTAATCCCAACAACAAAGAATTTCAAAACGGCA
>JAFLBT010000011.1 GCA_017302935.1 Flavobacteriales bacterium
GTAGAAAATTCAGAAAGTGGAACATTTCCTTTTGAATATTCTGAGGGCATCATTCGGTAAAAAATAAACCAAATAATCAATAGAACTAGAAGTGCGTTGAGTAATGAAATGTAATTTTTTTTCATGATTTGGTTTAGTTTTAGTGGTCTCTTTTAACAAGCATATAAAAATCATTTTCCAACAACATATAGCCTTGATCATACAAAAAGTGATAGGTGTTTCCGGTTTTGGTATGCAAAATGGAAGTAAAAAATTCAAAATCAAAACCTTTGCTAAGCAATTTTGATTTGGTGGTTTTACTTTTTCCTTCCACATTTAACTCGCATAAAATGCGATAATTTTTTCGCAACTTGTTGTTGATGTTTCGCATCAAATTGTTGCTGTCCTTATTTATTTTGTTGTTGTAGGCATTTCTACAACCGTCGCTACAAAACTTTTTGTCTTCGCGACCGATGATTTTTTCACCACATTCTAAACAGTTTTTCATCGTATTAAAACTTTAAAAATCAATCAAATATACAAAAATATTTTCCGTTTGCAAACGTTTACAAATATTTACAGTCGAAAGTAAATGATTTTATACCGAATAAATTTTGCAAACCGTTAAATCTTTGCATCGTCGAAAACAAACAACGACAAAAATAATTTATAAACCATTTAATATTTTACACGCCATGAATGCATTTAAAAACAAAGTACAGTTAATCGGACACGTAGGAAAAGATCCAATTATCAGAGATTTAGAAGGAGGAAAAAAAGTAGCTTCCTTATCACTTGCCACCAAAGATGTTTATGTAAACAAAAGTGGAGATCAAAAAGAACAAACCCAATGGCATAATGTAGTTGCTTGGGGCAAAACAGCCGAAATCATCGAAAAATTTGTTGACAAAGGAAAAAAAATCGGATTAACCGGAAAGCTGACTTCCAGAAGTTATGACGACAAAGAAGGCAACAAACGCTATGTAACCGAAGTAGTAATCAACGAGCTACTTTTGATGAACTAAGCATCAATTTCATTTTCAATATCAAATTTCAAAAATCAATAATAATTATTAAATTTTATACGCCATGAACACAATGAAAAACAGAGTACAGTTAATCGGTCACGTTGGAAATGACCCGGAAGTAAAAACCTTTGAAGGAGGAAAAGTAGCTAATTTAACACTTGCTACGAATGACAATTACACCAATAAAAAAGGTGAAAAAGTTGAACAAACGGAATGGCATCGAGTGGTTGCTTGGGATAGCAATGCTGATATTATCGAAAAATTTGTAACCAAAGGAAAAGAAATTGCCATTGAAGGCAAACTTTCTACCAGAAGTTATGACGACAAAGAAGGAAACAAACGTTATATCACAGAAGTAGTGGTGAGCGATGTAATGGTCTTGGGTAAAAACTAAAATTCAATTTTCACTATGAAAGTAAAACATTTTAGAGTTCGAGTGAGTGGGGAGCATTTACAGAACGATCAAGACGTTATTAATCAATTTTTAACAGAAGTTACAGTTGAAAAAACAGCCACAAACTTTATTACGGGAATGATTGATTATTGGTCGGTTTTGGTTTTTTATTCGCCAAAAACTGAGAAAACTAAAGAGTCCAATGAAACAGAAAAAGTAGCCGTATTGAATTATGAAGAGTTAACGCAAGAGGAAAAAAACACATTGAATTCACTTAAACATTGGAGAAGTGAAACCTCAAGTAAACTTGGTCTGCCACAATATATGATTTGTCATAATTCTGAGTTGATGACCATTGCAAAAATGCGTCCGGATTCAATTGATGATTTAAAGAAAATCAAAGGTTTTGGTCAACACAAAATCAATCGTTATGGGAATGATATTTTATCGTTACTGCAAGTAGGATAATTTTAGTTTTTTAAACTTTAAAAAGCGGAGGAGAATTCTTCCGCTTTTTTCGTTTTTAAATCCTTAGAACTCTTTGAAAACCAAAACTTTTCAACACGAAATCGTTTTCGTTGTGGTAATGTATAGGTATTGTGTTAAAACTATTGAACTTTTGTTTAACTTTATTATTCAATTTAGTAAAACTGTGAATAAATTAAGGTCATTTTTAGTTTTCTTACCGCTGTTTTTGGTTTCTTTTTGTTCTTTTGGACAAGTTGGAATCAATACCACTACACCATTAAGTACCTTAGATATTAATGGTAATTTAAATGTCAAAGAAATTGGTATTGTCAATCCAAATGTGCCTGGATCAGCAGTGTTAAATGGCGGACCTTCCGGCTCAGCGACTCCAATCAATGATGGGGTTTATATTTCACTTACTCCAACTACAGGAAATGAAGAATTTATTTTACCTAATGCTGTAAATGTTCCGGGAAGAATATATGTTTTAAGAAATATTTCCAATACTATTCAAGCACAGCTTTACACATTTGGTGGAATGTTTTTCTTCAAAGGTTCAAATACAAATACTGCAGCACCTTTAATTTTACCTGCAAATGCTGTGGGAAAATCAATTATTATTATCAGTGATGGTGCGAACTGGACTTTTTTCAACTAAAAATATTTTTAGCGGTTCTAAACGTATTGGCATGTGCTTCAACAATCGTTTTAATTTCCGGTGAATAACCGCCACCCATACTCACTTGAACAGGAATTTGATGTATTAAACACTGTTCAAAAACCATTTCATCTCTTTTTTTGCACCCTTCAATCGTACAAGATAATTTACCTAGTTTATCAGTTGCCAAAATATCAACACCGGCCAAATAAAAGATAAAATCCGGTTTTTCTTTTTGGATTAATTGGGGTAAAGTTTCGGTTAAAATTTTTAAGTAGGTTTCATCATTCGTCCCATCCGGCAAAGCAATATCTAAATCAGAAACTTCTTTTTTAAACGGATAATTCGATTTTCCATGCATGGAAAAAGTAAAAACGGAAGGATTGTCTTGAAAAATCTCTGCAGTTCCGTTTCCTTGATGCACATCTAAATCGACTATTAAAATCTTTTTTGCTACTTTTTGATTCAAAAGAAATTGAGCTGCAATAGCTTGATCATTCAACAAACAAAAGGCTTCACCTCTGTCAGAATACGCATGATGCGTTCCGCCGGCAATGTTGAATGCAATTCCGGTTTCAAAGGCTTTTTGTGTTCCCATAATGGTTCCGTTCGCAATACGTAGTTCACGTTCAACCAACTCAGCCGATAAAGGAAACCCAATTTTTCGAGCTGCTCTAGGATCTAAAGTTAATTCTAGCAATTCACCCACATAAGAACGTTTGTGAACATTTAAAACGGTTTCTAAATTAGCTACATCCGGTTCAAAAAAATCATCATGTTCTGCCGTTCCTTCATGAATTAATTGTTGAGGTAACAATTCATATTTAATCATCGGAAATCGATGACCTTCCGGCAACGGGTGTTTATAAATGGGATGAAAAGCAATCGGGAGTTTCATATTACAAAAGTGTAAGCACTTCTTGTAGCGATGAAAAGGCTTTAAAATTCGGATGATTGATTTCAAAATCAATTTTCTCGTATTCCCACGTAGTATGATACGGAATATGAACCGCATGACCACCAATGTTCAAAACCGGTAACACATCTGATTTTAAAGAATTGCCAATCATCAATAAATCTTCAGCTTTGCAATCTAAACGGCCTAACATTTTTTGATAATCGATTTCTTGTTTGTCACTCATTACTTCAATGTGGTGAAAATAATGACCGATTCCCGAATCATGTAATTTCCGATGTTGGTCTTTTAAATCGCCTTTGGTGGCTACAATTAGTTTGTATTTGCCTTGTAATTGTTGCAAAACAGGTTCTACTTCCGGCAATAATTCAACCGGTTTTTGAAGTAAATCTCTTCCAATCTGTATGACTTTGGCAATATTTTGACCGGAAATAGATTGGTTAGTTAATTCCAAAGCAGAATCAATCATAGACAACGTAAACGCTTTAATTCCAAAACCATATAAGGGTAAATTCTTTACCTGATGGTTTAAAATCAAACCCAATATTTCCTGTTTGGAAGCAAAATCCTGAAACAATTCGCAAAACCGTTCTTGAGCCTCGTCAAAGTAAGGTTCGTTGTGCCATAGTGTGTCGTCGGCATCAAAAGCGATGATGTTCTTTTTCATTTCTTAATTCTCAAAGACATAAATACCATATTTTTTTGATTCTTTATTGAATCCAACATAGTAGATTTTAGAATCTTTATCGAAGATAGTTGGGTTTATAAACTTATCGTTTTCTTCTACAAATAATCTTAATTTTTCGAGAGCTAAAGTATTTGGATTATTTGGTAAAGAATTGAAGTCTTCATCAAACATAGCGTTTATATAAACTACATTTTTATTAGAATAGGAATTAATATTGCTAATGGTATTATTATGATTAATTGCAACATCTATTAATGCTCCAATCAATCCAAACATACCAAAACTAAATGAATTTTGTTGTGGATAGGATACGCCTCCCAATGTTAAATTATATTTACCATCATGATAATAACCAGTAACAGAAAGATTTAAATAATAAATTTTACGAAGAAGTTTTTTTGAAGAATCTAATTCTTTTCGTTTTTTAAAGCTACCTTCTTCTAAATACATTGGTGAAGTATTGAAACCAAAATCTTCATCCGGCTTTACTACGTTTTTAGTGATCACATTACCATCAAAATCTACTATCTGAAAATTGAGTGATTTAGCGTTATTTTTTACCTGAATTAATTTATTGTTAATAATAAATGAATTCGACATTTCAATATTTGAATTCGGTAATCCATTATTCGTTTCATTAAATCCGTAACTAAGTTGTGCATATTCTTTTTGAGTAGCTGTAAAGTTTTTTAAATCAACTTTTAATAATTGAGTATAACTAGTACTATTATCAAATGAAAAAATAACTTCTTGGTCTCTAATATAGGCTTTTTTAATGCTTGTACTTTTTACCAATGACGTTTGAGAAGCATCTGAAATTGATTCAAAACCAGAATAGTATACAGTTCCACTATTCTCATCATAAAGATTCCACAGATTAACTTTTTGATTTGAACTGTTTACGAATCTAAACTTTGAACAATCAATTACCTTTTTTTCTACCAAATTACCATCTGTTTTATAGACGTTTATAGTGCTTTCGTTTTTAGTAAAAGTAACAACGTAAAAGAAGTTATTATTAGTGAAATTAGCTACTATTTTCTCTTTTCCGGGGTCAACAATAATTGTATTGGCAGTAACTTTTTTGTTTTCAAAATCAAATTGTTGAACGTATAATTCGTTTTTGTTTTTTGTTAGCCAGTAAATTAAGATCTGGTTTTGTTTAGGATGAGAAGCAACCATTTTTTTTAATTCTTTAGGATTGAAGGGTATGCTTATAGAATCAGTTATTTGAAAAGAATCGTCAAATTGAATTCCAGTCAATTTATTTTTTTCAGCCATAAAAAGAACTACTCTACCTTTATCATCTAAAACAGAAAATAGATTTTTTTCTTTAGTATTATCGGCATTAAAGTCAGCAACTTTTTGTTGTGACAATACAGTAATAGAAATAAAAAGAGTGAAAATATTTAAAATAGTTTTCATAAGTGTTTTTTTATGATATCAAAGCCCCATTTTCCACTCCATCCGCATCAGGATTTACAAAAACCAATTTTCCTTCGGCATTATTGGTCATTAAAATCATGCCTTGGCTTTCTACTCCACGTAGTGCTCTTGGGGCTAAATTTACTAAAACCGTCACGCGTTTTCCAACCACTTCTTCGGGTGAAAAATGTTCTGCAATTCCAGAAACAATCGTTCGTACATCTATTCCGGTATCTACTTTTAACACCAACAATTTATTGGCTTTTGGCATTTTTTCGGCTTCCAAAATTGTGCCGACACGCAAATCCAATTTTGAAAAATCTTCAAACGTGGCAGTTTCTTTTTGTGGTTCAACGGTTTTGTTTTCCATTTTATTTGCGGTTTTGGTAGCTTCTAATTTGTCTATTTGTTTTTGGATTTCAGCATCGTCAATTTGGGCAAACAATATTTCAGCCTGACCAATTTGATGACCGGGTTTTACTAATTCAGCTGTTTGTGAAACTTTCTCCCAACTAATCAAATCATTTTTTAAAATAGTGACCATCTTTTTCGCTGTAAACGGCAAAAACGGTTCCGATAATATTCCCAACGCCGTAGCAATTTGCAACGCTACATACATTTGTGTTTTCACCCGTTCCGGATCGGTTTTCACCATTTTCCATGGCTCTTCGTCAGCTAAATATTTGTTTCCTAAACGAGCGACATTCATCAATTCGCTCAAGGCTTCTCTAAATCGGTAACGTTCAATAGATGAGGCAATCACTGCCGGATAAGCTTTTAATTCCGACAAAGTTTGCTCATCCACTTCCGTAAATTCATTCGGTTGAGGTACAATTCCATCATAATATTTATTCGTCAACACCACCACTCGGTTGATAAAATTCCCATAAATAGCGGCCAATTCATTATTATTTCTAGCTTGAAAATCCTTCCAAGTAAAATCATTGTCTTTGGTTTCCGGAGCATTTGCCGTCAAAGCATAACGCAACACATCTTGCTTATCCGGAAAATCAATCAAATATTCGTGCAACCAAACCGCCCAATTTTTAGAAGTCGATAATTTATTGCCTTCCAAATTCAAAAATTCATTCGCCGGAACATTATCAGGCAAAATAAAACTGCCTTCGGCTTTTAACATCGCCGGAAAAATGATACAATGAAAAACAATGTTATCTTTTCCAATAAAATGAACCAATTTCGTGTCAGCATCTTTCCAATACGGTTCCCAATCTTTTCCTTCTCTTGCTGCCCATTCTTTGGTAGAAGAAATATAACCAATCGGAGCATCAAACCATACGTATAACTTTTTGCCTTCGGCACCTTCTACCGGAACATCAATTCCCCAATCCAAATCTCGCGTTACGGCTCTTGGTTCCAAACCTCCATCCACCCATGATTTTACTTGTCCGTAAACATTGGGTTTCCAGTCGTTTTTATGGCCTTCCAAAATCCATTCCCGTAAAAAAGCTTCGTAGCGATTCAAAGGCAAAAACCAGTGTTTCGTTTCTTTTTTCACCGGAGTCGTGCCGGTTATGGTCGATTTTGGGTTAATCAAATCCGTCGCATTCAACGTTGAACCACATTTTTCACATTGGTCGCCGTATGCTTCTTCGTTGCCGCATTTCGGACACGTTCCAATCACAAATCGATCGGCCAAAAACTGCTGAGCTTGCTCGTCAAACAATTGTTCGGTGACTTCTTCTACAAAATCGCCGTTTTCATATAATTTTCTAAAAAAAGCCGAAGCCGTTTCATGGTGAATTTTAGCCGATGTCCGCGAATAATTATCAAACGAAATCCCAAAATCTTCAAATGATTTCCGGATAATTCCGTCATATTTATCAATCACTTCTTGTGGGGTAATACCTTCTTTTTTAGCTTTCATCGAAATCGCCACGCCGTGTTCATCACTTCCGCAAATAAACGCCACATCTTTCCCTTGCAATCGAAGGTAACGAGCATAAATATCAGACGGAACATAAACGCCCGCCAAATGTCCAATGTGAATCGGGCCGTTTGTATAAGGCAAAGCCGCCGTAATCGTATGTCTTTTCGGATTTTCTATCATAATTTCGAAATTGTATGCAAAAATAAGTTTTTTATCGCAGAGACACGATGTCAATTTCACACAGAATACAATTTATTTTTATCAGAAGCTAATCCGGCTATTCGTTACAACTCCTCAGCCTTCAAGCTATTTTTCTACTGCTTTTCTGTGGCTTCCGTTGGTCGCCCCAAAAAGCAAAGAAAAATTAGCTTTCAGTCCTGCGGGGTTTCCACTACTATCCGGGCTAAAAAATTGGAGTAACAAATCAATTCAAAACAAATCAACTTGCTAAACCAAAGGATAATTTGTTTATTTGTTAAAAGAAAACCGGTGAACATGAAAAACGTTTTAACCCTTTTATTCCTTTCACTTTTTTTCACCACCAATGCTCAAATGGATAAAAAAATGATAACTCCACCGTATTTACAAAAAGGCGACACGGTTGCCATCGTAGCCACAGCCAGAAAACATTTGAATGACGATTTAAAATTAGCCAAAGAATTTTTGGAGAATTGGGGTTTAAAAACCATCATCGGTTCTTCTATAGGTTTAGATAATCATCAATTGGCCGGGACAGATGAAGACCGAGCGAATGATTTTCAAACGCAAATGAACAACCCCAATGTAAAAGCTATATGGTGTGTTCGTGGCGGTTACGGAACCGTTCGGATGGTTGATTTGATAGATTTTTCTGCATTCAAAAAAAATCCAAAATGGGTGATTGGGTTTAGTGATGTCACAGTTTTGCATAGTCATTTGAATACCATGGGTTTTCAATCCATTCACGGAATGATGCCGGTTAATATTCCCAGAGCCACACCCGAAGCCAAAGAAAGCTTACGCAAAGCCTTATTTGGCGAAAGCCTTTCCTATTCGATTCCGTATGATAAAATGAACAAATCAGGCAAAGCTAAAGGTGAATTGGTAGGTGGAAATTTATCTATTTTATACAGCTTATTTGGGTCGGCTTCTGCGATAGATTGCACCGATAAAATATTATTTTTAGAGGATTTAGACGAATATTTATACCACATCGACCGCATGCTGATGAACCTCAAACGCAACGGATGTTTGGAAAGTTTAAAAGGAATTGTAGTGGGCAGCATGACAAAAATGAATGATAACGAAATTCCGTGGGGCAAAAATGCCTTGGAAATTATTCAAGATATTACCCAAAAATATAACATTCCGATAGTGTATAATTTCCCGGCAGGACATATTCCGGATAACCGAGCCTTGGTTTTTGGGAGGCAGGTTGCATTAGAAGTTAGTGAAAGTGGAACGGTTTTGAAGTTTGAATAGTGTATTATTTTTTTAGAACACGGATTTTTAAAATCAAAGAAATTGAAAAAATGAATTTACAAATTATCTAAATTTTATCAATTTTTTCAATCTGTGTTCAAAAAAATATTCTTTTTTAGGATTTGTAATTTTTAGTATGGCAAAACACAACGAACTCGGTCAAAAAGGAGAAGAAATAGCCGCTGATTTTTTAGAAAAAGCAGGTTATGAAATCTTGGAACGCAACTGGGTTTTTCAAAAAGCCGAGTTGGATATCGTGGCTCAAAAAGATAACATTTTAGCCATTGTGGAAGTCAAAACCCGAACTTCTGCTGATTTTGGTTTGCCGCAAGATTTTGTAAAAGGGAAAAAGATTCAAAACTTAGTCAAAGCCGTTGATCAATACATGATTGAAAACGACCTAGATTTGGAAGTGCGTTTTGACATCATTGGTATTGTCGTCAACAATCAGGAAACTTCTATTGAACATATCGAGGATGCATTTTATTATTTTTAGCAATTACTTTAGTAAATAACTTATTTTTAACCCATTAATTGTTTTGAAAGAAATGAAAAAAGCATTTGTCATTTGGTTTTTGGGTTGTTTCACCCTTTTTGCTCAACCTTTTCAAATCGGAAGAACTACTCTCAACCTTTTTGATGCTTCTCGAAATAGAACTATTGCGACTGAGGTTTTTTACCCGGCTGATACCAATGGAACAGATGTTCCGATAACGGTCTCTTCCAGTCAAACTTTTCCGTTGCTTTCTTTTGGGCATGGCTTTGTCATGACTTTTGAAGCCTATCAAAATTTTTGGGAAGAATTGGTTCCGCAAGGATATATTATGGCCTTTCCAAAAACAGAGGGTTCATTTTCTCCTTCGCATACCCATTTTGCTAAAGATTTGGCTTTTGTTATTGAAGCGATGAATGGGTTAAACAATCAATCCAATTCGCTTTTTTTCTCAAGAGTTTCTTCAAAAAATGCAGTAATGGGACATAGCATGGGTGGTGGTTGTGCTTTACTGGCGAAACAATATTCTACTCAAATTAATCATGTGGTTACTTTTGCAGCAGCAGAAACGAATCCTTCTGCGATTTCGGCTTCCTCTACAATTGATTTACCAAGTTTTACCATTGCCGGAGTAAATGATTGCGTCACACCTCCGGCTTCCAATCAATTACCGATGTTTAACGCTTTGCAAAGTAGTTGTAAAAATTATTTGGGCATTACTGGTGGAAGTCATTGTCAAATGGCTAATTCTAATTTTTTCTGTTCGGTGGGCGAAGGAAGTTGTTCACCTTCACCTACAATAACCAGAGCACAGCAACATCAAATTATTTATTCTTATCTCAATTTATGGTTGGATTATTATTTGAAGGAAAATTGTGTTTCGGGTGAACTTTTTGAAGCACTAAAAACAAGTGATAATGAAAATGTAACCAACAGCAATTGCCAATTATGTGAAAATTTATCGCTTACAAATTCATCTCCAACGATACTTTTTAACGTTACTCCCAATCCGTTTAAAGAAGTAATTACAGTAAAGTCAGACAAAGAAACTCCTTTTGAATACAGGCTTTTTGATTTGAAAGCGAATAAAATTTTGGAAGGAAAAGCTATAAACGAAATTCAATTGGAAACTTCTTTTCTTTCCAGTGGAATATATTTTCTCACTGTAATTCAACATCAACAAAAGAAAACAGTCAAATTAATAAAACACTAAATGTTATATTTGTAACAAATTGTTTTTATTTATATCTTTGTGGTGTTTTTTAAACGAAATGATATGAAAACAATTTCTTCGGTTGTAGAACATTACATCAAGACCAAACCTTTTTTATTGAGTGCCTTATCGCAAGGTATCATCAATCTTACTTCATTATCCCGAAACATGATGCCCGAATTGGAGCAGGAATTGGGCAAAGATGTCAAGCAAGGAGCGGTTGTTATGGCTTTAAAACGACTATCCGAAGAATTGGATTTTCGAGTGAACCACAAAATTTTAAAAGTTTTAAAAAACATTGGCGAAATCACTGTTCGATCTTCGTTAATCGATTATACATTTGCCGTTTCAGAAACTATTTTAGACAAACAAGCGGCTTTGATTTCAGAAATCAATAAAGAAAATGGTATTTTTTATACGTCTTCCCGTGGTGTAAATGAAACTAACATTGTAGTAAGCAATAGTGTTGGCTATTTAGTTGACAAACATTTTTCAGGTGAAAAATTGATTCAAAAATTGGAAAATTTGGCTTCCATTACCGTAAAATTACCCAAAGAAAATATTAGCATTCCCGGTATTTATTACTTCATTTTTCAACGTTTGGCTTGGGAAGGAATTATCATCAACGAAGTAATTTCAACCTCCAACGAATTTACCATTTTAGTAAGCGAAGAAGAAGTGGATGTAGCGTTTAAGGTTATTAAGGATTTGAAAAGCTTATAAAACTTATATGACTTATATGGTAAAAAATTAATTTACCATATAAGTCATATAAATTTAAAAATAGTTATTATGAAAATTATCTTCCCATCATCTCCATCAATTCCAAAGCCCTCTTAATCGATTTTACATGTTCAAAGGTTAACAACAAACGCAAACCGCTTTTGGTTTCTTTTTCTTTCATTTTGCAGAGATTGCCGTTTTGTTGCACAAATTGAAGTACATTATGAAAACGTGAGGATTGGTAATAATCACTTTGTTGGTCACCCACAAAATAACCTATCATTTTGTCTTGTTTCATGATGAGTTTTTCAATGCCTAATCGGGTAGCAATCCATTTGATACGGATACTGTTTAACAAAGCTTGGGCTTCTTTTGGCAATGGCCCGAAACGATCAATTAGCTTTTGTTCATATACCTTTAAACCTTCTTCATCTTTTACATTTCCAAGTTCGTTGTATAGATTCAAACGTTCATTAACGCTATTGATGTAATCATCCGGAAACAACAATTCAAAATCGGTATCAATTTGAAGATCTTTAACAAATTCTTTGGTTTCAAGATCATTCTCCTCCTGATATAATTCTTTGAATTCGTTTTCTTTTAATTCTTCAATGGCTTCGTTCATGATTTTTTGGTAGGTTTCAAAACCAATTTCGTTAATAAAACCACTTTGTTCACCACCTAATAAATCGCCGGCACCCCGAATTTCTAAATCTTTCATCGCAATGTTGAAACCGCTTCCCAACTCGCTAAATTGCGTTAACGCATTGATTCGTTTTCGTGCATCTTCCGTCATTACGGATTGTGGTGGCGTGATAAAATAACAAAACGCTTTTTTGTTGCTTCGACCCACTCGACCTCGCATTTGATGCAAATCGGATAAACCAAAATTATTCGCGTTATTGATAAAAATCGTATTGGCATTCGGCACATCCAAACCGCTTTCAATAATGGTTGTAGCGACTAAAACATCAAATTCACCATTCATAAAAGCCAACATCAATTCTTCCAATTTTTTGCCGTCCATTTGTCCATGACCAATTCCTACGCGAGCATCGGGAACCAATCGCTGAATCATTCCGGCTACTTCTTTGATGTTTTCTATTCGATTATTGATGAAAAATACCTGACCGTTTCGTTGAATTTCATACGAAATAGCATCTCGAATTAATTCTTCATTAAATCCAACCACTTGCGTTTCGATGGGATAACGATTGGGCGGTGGTGTTGTAATGACCGATAAATCTCTTGCGGCCATTAACGAAAATTGCAATGTTCGCGGAATTGGAGTCGCAGTTAAAGTCAACGTATCTACCGAAGCCGAAATCGTTTTGAGTTTGTCTTTTACATTCACGCCAAATTTCTGTTCTTCATCAATGATTAACAAACCTAAATCTTTGAATTTTACATCTTTGTTAACCAATTGATGGGTTCCAATGATGATATCTACTTTGCCTTCGGCCAAACCTTTTATCGTTTCGGTTTTTTGTTTGGCGGTTCTAAATCGGTTTAAATAGTGAATTGTAACTGGCATATCTTTCAATCGTTCCGAAAACGTTCGAAAATGTTGATAGGCCAAAATTGTAGTTGGAACCAAAATAGCAACTTGTTTTCCGTTGTCAACGGCTTTAAATGCGGCACGAATGGCGACTTCCGTTTTCCCAAATCCCACATCACCACACACCAATCGATCCATAGGTCGGTCACGTTCCATGTCGTTTTTTACATCTTGTGTAGCCGTAATTTGGTCCGGCGTATCTTCATAAATAAACGAACTTTCCAATTCTTTTTGCAAATAACTGTCTGGTGCACAGGCAAAACCTTTCTCCAAACGCCTTTTGGCATACAATTGAATCAAATTGAAAGCAATGTGTTTAACACGGGCTTTGGTCTTTTGTTTTAAGGCTTTCCACGCATTGGAGCCCAATTTGTAAATTTTGGGTGGCGTTCCGTCTTTTCCGTTGTATTTTGAAATTTTGTGTAGCGAATGAATGCTCACATACACAATATCATTATCGGCATACACCAATTTGATGGCTTCTTGCATTTTGCCTTCCACCTGAATTTTTTGCAAACCGCCAAATTTCCCGATACCGTGGTCAATATGCGTTACATAATCGCCTACAGAGAGTTGGGTTAATTCCTTTAGCGTAATGGTTTGCTTTTTAGAATAGCCGTTTTTGATGTTGAATTTATGATACCGTTCAAAAATTTGATGATCGGTATAGCAAGCCAATTGATTTTCCTCGTCAATAAAACCTTGAAAAAGCGAAAAAACAATGGTTTTGTATTGTTTTCGAATGTTTTCGTGATTCTCTTCATCCAAACTTTCAAAAATATCATGAAAGCGATTGGCTTGATTTTCATTGGAACAGAACAAGTAATTTTTGATTCCGTTAAAGTGATTTTCGTTCAAATCATTCAACAATAAATCAAATTGTTTATTGAACGAAGGTTGCGGTTTGGTATGAAATTCAATTGTTTTTTCGGATTTAAAAACCGATTTCAATCCGATCTCAACAATCGAAAAATCGAGAGCTTTTTTTACAAATGACGATTGATTGATAAAAAGTTCTTCGGGCGAAGCCTGTTTTATTTCATTGGAAAGTTTACCAAAAGCTTCGGTTGCTTTGTCAAATAATTTATCAAATTGACTCAATACCATTTCCGTTTCCTGAACAAAAAGAACGGTTTTTGGGTTGATATAATTAAGGAAACTTTCTCTATTTTCTTGTAAAAATTTATTTTCTACGTTGGGAATGATGGCAATTTTCTTCTGTTTTTCCAGGGAAAGTTGGGTTTCCACATCAAACGTTCGGATACTATCTACTTCATTGCCAAAAAATTCAATTCGGTACGGATTGTCATTGGAAAACGAAAATACATCGATAATTCCGCCACGAACGGAAAATTCTCCGGGTTCCGATACAAAATCGACTCGCTTGAAGTTATATTCAAACAATACTTCGTTGATAAAATCAATCGAAATTTGGTCGGCAACCGCCACTTTCAATGTGTTTTTATCTAATTCTTTTCGGGTCACCACTTTTTCAAAAAGAGCTTCCGGATAAGTAACTATAATAGACGGTTTTTTGCGGGAATTGATGCGGTTTAACACTTCGGCCCGAAGCAAAATATTGGCATTATCCGTTTCTTCAATTTGATACGGTCGTCGATACGAACTCGGATAAAAAAGCACATCTTGATCGTTGATGAGGTTTTCCAAATCATTCAAATAATAAGCGGCTTCTTCCTTGTCATTAAAAAGCAACAAAAAAGGCAATTCCGATTTTTCAAAAAGAGCTTGAATCACAAACGAAAGCGAAGAACCAACCAATCCTTTGATTTGTACTTTTTTTTCGGGAACGGCAATATTTTCTGCCAATTGAATGATTTTAGCAGAAGAATTATAGGCGGAAGAAATATTTGAAACGTTCAACTAGTCTAGATTTTTTGGTTTTTCACGAACGGCTCTGGAAGTGTCTAACATTCGAATCATATCTGCCTCACCTTGTTCCATAGGAATTTGATTTTTTCGAGCCAGTTCATTCATTTGTGATTCGATTGATAAGAGTTCTAAGTTGATTTCGGAGATCAATCCAATTACTTTTTTTTCAGGAATTTCGGTTAGATTTAAGTACATTTCTATGGAACGAAATTTGTTTAACAAAACCGTAAATCGAGTTTTAAATTCCGGGCGAAATAATATTCCAGGAATCGTTTGAAGTACTTCATCTGCTTTTTTTGTGAGCATTTTAGATTTTTTCTGAAATGCGGTCAAGCTGTTGGTTGGTTTTTGATAAAGTTCGGTTTGAAACAATCTCCATTCTGCCCAATCAGTGGTAAAATTTGTGGCTAACGGACTTAAAGAAACGGCACGAAAGTTCCAAGCAGAATGAATTCTCTTGGCAATTTCTTCTTTTTTGGTAATTTCTTTTTGTTGTTGAATTCGTCTGGCTTCATTCTCATCTTGACAAGAAAAAAAGATTAAAAATGAAAACAGGAAAAAACGAATAAATAATTTCATGAGCCTACTTTTACTGTTCAAAAATACAAAGGTAATTTTAAACTTCATTTACTACGTTAAAGCTTTCTGAAATAAAAGCCGTTTTACTTCCTTTTTTTAGTTTACGAAAACGTTATATTTGCAGAAATATATTTTTCATGAGTGCAAAAATTCTGATTATTGGTGCCTGTGGTCAAATAGGTACTGAACTAACCCATCGATTAAGAACGATTTACGGAAACGAGAATGTAATTGCTTCTGATATCAGAAAACTGAATAATGAAGTAGTAAATGACGGAATTTTTGAAGTATTGAATGCTCTTGATTTCAATCAAATTGAACATATTATTGAAAAATATCACGTAGAAGAAGTGTATTTAATGGCTGCTTTATTATCAGCTACAGCCGAAAAAAATCCGGCATTTGCATGGGATTTGAATATGAATTCACTTTTTCATGTATTAAATTTAGCGAAAGCCGGAAAAATAAAAAAGATATTTTGGCCATCAAGTATTGCCGTTTTTGGACCAACTACACCAAGAGAAAATACGCCACAATATACCATAATGGAACCAACTACCGTGTATGGAATTTCGAAACAAGCCGGAGAACGTTGGTGTGAATATTACCACAACATTTTTGGTGTAGATGTAAGAAGCGTTCGCTATCCAGGATTAATTAGTTGGTCAACTCCACCGGGAGGAGGTACTACAGATTATGCCGTAGATATTTATCATAAAGCATTGAGCGATGGTAATTTTGAATGTTTTTTGTCTGAAGAAACGCGTCTGCCAATGATGTATATGGACGATGCCATTCGTGCCACCATCGAAATTATGCAAGCTCCTTCGGAAAACATAAAAATTCGTTCTTCTTATAATTTATCTGGAGTAAGTTTTACACCGAAAGAAATAGCGGCAGAAATTAAAAAACATATTCCTGATTTTACTATTTCATACATACCGGATTTTCGTCAAAAAATTGCTGACAGTTGGCCCGGTTCGATTGATGATTCTTCTGCTAGAACTGATTGGGGTTGGAAACACAATTTTGATATGGATTTGATGACAGTAGAAATGCTAGAAAACCTAAAAAAATAAAGAATCACCACCTTAAAATTATAAGAATGGTGATTCCGCACAGTTAAAGTATGTGTTATATTATTGTTGTACAATCGGTGCTCTAAGTGATTCTAAAACCTCAACAACTTCACCAATTAATGCCGAGTCTGTTACTCCGTTTAAACCGGCTGCAGCTCCTACGTAACCAATAAATTTATCATAGTCGGCATTATTAGCTTTTACACCCATTCTAGGGTTTTGAGCCGGGTCATGAGCAGCAACCATTCCTAATCCGGAATAGGTGTTTGTTGCTCCACCACCTGTGTTTGCCGAAAAGAAATCGGTTAAGTTTTTGCTTAAAACAGCAACATTTGTGGTGTTTCCACCAGAAACTTCTCCAACAATAGGTGCAAAATGAGCCCCTAAGTTTCCTTGAGAACCGGCAACAATATCGGCAACAATTAATGTAATCGTACTGTCAACCACAGAACGGTAAGACAATCTTCCCTGTTCAATCATTTGACCGGGATTGTTTGGATCTGAAACCTTGGAAAAACCACCTAATTTTTGATAAAGAGTTAATTCGGCTGGTGGCGTGGCATCATCGTCATCACTACAAGAAACATAAGCGAATCCTGAAATAAGGAGTAGAGCAAAAAGAGATAATTTTGATAAATGTTTCATAACAATTCTATTTAGGTTAATTAAAAATTCGTTGAATTCCTCTGGAAAATTTATAGCTAAAGCTATCCGTATTCATGGCTGGACAAACTTTTTTAGAAGCTATTTCATCTGAAATTACAAAGCGTTCTGCTTGATAATTCCCTTTGGATGAAAGTTGCGTGAAAACTTGATCAGAATTCACAATTCTGTTGTCGTGAAAATAAACAACAACGCCTTTTTCGGCAACAATTTTGATGTTTTTTACGCCGTTAATCGATTTTAAGTTTCTGTGAATTTCTTTCGCTTTTAATGAATCGAGTGGTTCATTAAAATCGATTCTGCTGATTTGAAGGGTTGCATTGTCAACTTCAATTGGCTTGGCTGTGGCAATGTGAACAACCAATACTACAAAGAGTAGGAAAACAATTCCGACGATGCTTCCTAAAAAGAGTTTTACTTTTCTGTTGATTTTCATAACCAAGAATTTTGAGTTTGTTCTTCCTAGTTACGTGAAAAGTTTGGGTATGGTTTTGTGAAAGGGTTATTTTTTTGATTTTAATTTTTGAATATAATTGCTTTCTATAGAATCTTTAACAGCAATAACTTCTTTAGACGTTTCATTTGGAATTGTCATAGAGAGCACATAATGTTTAATTTTCCATTTTCCGTTAACTTTTTCCAGAACGCCAGAACCTCTGCAGATTTTAAATGAAGTGTCTAGTAATTCATCAAACCAGGCCATTTTATTAGATTTATCGATGTAGATATTCCGTTCTAAGGGATAAAATGTCCACGCTTTTCCTTTGTCAAAATATGGTTTTGAAAAAGTTTCAAATTCTTTTCGGTTCCAATTTTCGGTGGCGTCTGTTCCGATAAATATGGCATCATTGGTCATTAAATTAAAATAATCATCATACTTAGCATCAGCCGCAGCTTTATGCCATTGGTTGATAACAGCATTGATTTCACTTTTTTCATCTATTTTACAATCAGAAGAAAAACAACCAATTAAAATAACAAAGAAGGATATTATAATTTTCATGATAAATTTTTTAGTAAAAAAAAGAGTACTGTAAAAGTACTCTTTTTAGTTATTACTGATGTGTAAAAAGTAATAACAAACTTAACTAAAACTAATTTACGTAATTAAACCAACATAATTTACGTATTAAAATCGATAACTTATTCCGGAATATAACCCGATGAAATAAGGTTTAAATCCTCCGTTACTATGACTAAATGTATTTAACTGATATTTGAATGTAGGTTCAAAATTGGCTTGAAATGATTTAAAAAATGAATACCTAAAACCAATACCAAAATTGGTGCTAAAATGAAGTTTATTCAAATTGTTTGCTTCTCCAACGAGAGCTGAAAAACCATCTGAAACTACCATAATTTTATTGTCATCTAAGATGAAAGAACTAACTCCGCCAATCAAATTAATTCCAAATTTTTTATTTAATAAACGATATGAAACTTCAAGCGGTACTTCATAATAGCTCATCATTTGTTGGATAGAACCAAATTGAGATGCATTGAAATTAACTTTAGGTTCAAGTAGAATGTTTTGAATATTGATAAAAACACCTTGTCCTTCATATTTAATATTTTGAATCCTACTGGTGCTAATTTCAGGGTAAAATTCAACGTTATTGGTTAAATAACTTAGGTTAACTTTGTTAACACCTGTTCGAACAGCAAATTTTTTATTCAAAGAATAATTAACTCCCACACCATAACTCATAGTATTTTCATATTCTTTAGAATTATTAGCAAATTGGCTATCAATTGGAGAACCGTTGGAAGATGAACCCAAATAAACAGGAGCAATAGCAGTAGTTATTTCCCACTTGTTTAATTTAGGTTCAACTTTTGGTTTTTTTTCTTTTTCTGATAGCAATTCTTCCAACGCATTAGGTTCAACTTTTACTTCTGCCAAACCGGTTTCAGTTTTAGTTGAATCTATTTTATTTTCATTTGTGATAGTCTTTTTTTCCGTAATACTTTTATCAAGATCAAAAATTAATTTATTTTCAGTATTTGAATTGGTAGTTGATTTTTCAGATTGGATATTGTTTTGAGAGACAATTTTTTCTTTTAAGCTATTAAAATCAGCATCATTTTTTTTATCTCGGAAAGTGTTTTTATCTCTATTTGAAGTTGAAAAAGACTCTTTTGATTTGTTGTTTTCCGAAAAAACAACAGCAGCATTTTTGTCTGTTTTCAAATTTGAACGATTTGATTTTTTTGTTAAGTTTTCTTTGTTTTCGCTTGCACTTTCATTTGAGATTTCATTTTCAAAAACAATTTTTTCTTCATTTTTTCTATTATTTTCTAATTCTTCATTAGTAGTTATAATGTCTTTAGTTGAATTCTTGTCTTCTTCAAAAACAATTTTTTCTTCATCATTTCCTACTTTAGTTTCAGTTGAATTTTGAAATAATAAAAGGCCAATTATAAATAACGCCGCTACTCCTGAAAGTTTCCACCAAAGCGGAATTACACGTTTTTTATCTTCTTTTTTTCTTAATTTTTCTTCAATAGCATTCCATACCAATTCATCAGGAGTTTCTTCAAAATCCTTGAATTTTTCTTGAAATAATCTACCTATATCTTTTTTATTTTTCATTTGGCTTCATTAAATTCGTTTGACGCCTTTTTTTCAATTTTTTCTTTTAAAATCATTTTAGCTCTAGCTAAATTTGATTTTGATGTTCCAATATTAATATCTAACATTTCTGCAATTTCTGCGTGTGAATAACCATCTAATATATATAAGTTGAACACTAATCTATATTTATCCGGCAATTCTTGTATGGTTTTAAGTAGAAAATCCATACTGATATCTTCTTCTTCAATTTCAATTTCTACCGTTTCCGGAAAATTTTCCGTTACAATTTCAAAAACTTTTTGTGAACGATATTTTTGTAAAATAAAATTGATGATAATCCTTTTAATCCATCCTTCAAAGGAACCTTTAAAATTAAACTGCTCAATTTTTTCAAAAATCAACAAAAATCCTTCTTGTAAATTATCTTGTGCTTCTTCATAACTCCTCGAATATTTAAGACACACGCTAAACAACTTAGCTGAAAAAAGCTTATAAAGTTGTTCTTGTGCCCTAATATTTTCTTTTTTACATTCTTGTATGAGTTGGTCTAAACCCACAAGCTTTCATTGTCTTAAATGTTAATATTTAACGGGAATTTCAACACTTTCAAAAATTGCATTTCCTTCTTCATCTTTCCCTTTATAAAATCTAAATAAATAAGTTTGTAAACTATTTGCATAAAATTCGAATGAAACTTCATAAGCTTCTTCGTTCAAATTTTGACATGCAGTAGTATTGGAAACGATACATTGAATTCCAATATTCCTTACGTTTTCATATTGGTCAAAATAAAAACCATTAAAAGCATGACAACTAGTTGGTCTTTTGTAATATAACTTTATTTCATGCATTTGCCGAAAAGAAAAAGTATCGGGCACAATAAAATTTTCAACCTTTACAATTTCATAATGCTGCTTAGGTTCATTTTCAACAGAACACGAAAAAAAACATACAACAAGCAACAGTAAAATAACAACTTTTTTCATTGAGTTTATTTGTTCTAGGTTATAGATGTAAAATTTGTCAAAAGGTTGCGTCATAAATAAAAAAAACCCGAAATTTTTCGGGTTTAGGTTTTATTCAGCTTCTTTAATTTTTTCTTTGATTTTAATTTCTAATTCGTCTGCTAATTCAGGATTATCTTTAATAAGAGCTTTTACTGCATCACGACCTTGTCCTAATTTTGTGTCGCCATAGCTAAACCATGAACCGGCTTTTTTAATGATTTCAAATTCTACGGCCAAATCTAAAATTTCCCCTGTTTTAGAAACTCCTTCACCATACATGATATCAAATTCTGCGGTTTTGAATGGTGGAGCCACTTTGTTTTTAACCACTTTGACTTTGGTTCTGTTCCCGATTACGTTTTCACCATCTTTAATTTGAGAAGAACGTCTGATATCTAAACGAACAGATGCATAAAATTTTAAGGCATTTCCTCCTGTAGTTGTTTCCGGATTACCAAACATCACGCCAATTTTTTCACGTAATTGATTGATAAAGAAAACAGTACAATTTGTTTTGCTGATGGTTGCTGTTAATTTTCTTAAGGCTTGTGACATCAATCGGGCGTGTAATCCCATTTTTGAATCACCCATTTCTCCTTCAATTTCACTTTTTGGAGTTAATGCGGCAACGGAGTCAATAACTACAACATCAATTGCCCCAGAACGGATTAGGTTCTCAGCAATTTCAAGAGCTTGTTCACCGTTGTCCGGTTGAGAAATGATTAAGTTTTCTATATCAACACCCAGTTTTTCAGCATAATGACGGTCAAAAGCATGTTCGGCATCAATAAAAGCGGCAATTCCACCTGCTTTTTGAGCCTCAGCAATTGCATGAAGTGTTAAGGTGGTTTTACCAGAAGATTCCGGACCGTAAATTTCTATAATTCTTCCTTTTGGATAACCGTTTACACCCAACGCTAAATCGAGACCTAAAGAACCCGAAGAAATGGTTTCCACTTCTTCAATGGCTTTGTCTCCCATTTTCATTACGGTACCTTTTCCGTAGGTTTTGTCTAATTTGTCTAATGTTAATTGCAAGGCTTTTAATTTGGCTTCTTTCTCTGAACTCATAATAATGTGGCTTTAAAAATTAATAATGTGGTAAAATTACTTTTTTTTTTCATCTCTTTCTAATTTATTTTTCCACAAAAAGTAACCAAATAAGTAATTTCGATTTCCTACTTTTGCCATCATACCAAAAACACTATGCATAAATTAATATCTTACCCTATTTCCGTATTATATTACCTTACTTTTGGTTTGTTTTTATGTATATTCCATCCTGTTCAATGGTTTTGTTTTAATGTGTTTGGATACCAAGCTCACAAAAAAAGTGTGGATTATTTGAATTTTTGTTTGGTAAGAAGTACACATTTATTAGGAACAACGTATGATTTTCAAAACCGAGATAAATTACCTAAAAACGTACCGTTAATCATTGTTGCCAATCATCAGAGTTTGTATGATATTCCTCCCATCATTTGGTTTATGAGAAGATGGCATCCAAAATTCATCAGTAAAAAAGAATTAGGTAAAGGAATACCAAGCGTTTCCTATAATTTAAGGCATGGTGGTTCCGTTTTAATCGATAGAAAAGACCCAAAACAAGCTTTACCAGCTATCAAAGAAATGGCTGAATATATTGAAAAACATAAACGTTCCACAGTAATTTTTCCGGAAGGAACGCGAAGCAAAACCGGTCTGCCTAAAAAATTCTCAGAAAACGGATTAAAGATTTTGTGTAAATATGCTCCATCCGCTTATATTGTCCCCATATCCATCAATAATTCATGGAAAATGGTTCGTTTTGGTCAATTCCCGATGGGATTGGGGAATAGATTAACTTTTACCATTCAAGAACCTTTTCCTGTAAAAGGAAATTCGTTTGAAGATATAATGCAAAAAACAGAAAATGCCGTGGTAAGCGGAATTAAAAATTAAAAAATTTATGTCAATTAAAAACATTCGTTTAGAAGTAATGCAATTATTGGAAAAGAAAGTAGATTCATTTATGAATGACTTTTTGATTCCGGTAGAAAAAATATGGCAACCCTCAGATTTATTACCGGATTCTGAAAAAGAAACTTTTTTTGAAGATGTAACGGAGTTGCGTGAAATTGCGAAAGAACTTCCGTATGATTTTTGGGTAGTTTTAGTAGGTGATACCATTACAGAAGAAGCTTTGCCAACCTATGAATCTTGGTTAACCGAAGTGGAAGGTGTAGATAGCGAAGGACGAAACGGCTGGTCGAAATGGGTAAAACATTGGACAGGAGAAGAAAACCGTCATGGCGATGTGTTGAACAAATATCTTTATTTGTCTGGGCGTGTGAATATGCGTGAAATTGAAATGACTACCCAACATTTGATTAACGATGGTTTTGTTATTGGCACCGGAAAAGACCCTTACAAAAACTTTGTTTACACTAGTTTTCAGGAGTTAGCTACTTATATTTCTCACAATCGTGTTTCACAAATAGCTAAAAAATTTGGTGATTATAAATTATCCAAAATGTGTAAATTGATTGCTGGCGACGAAATGCGACATCATCATGCATACAGCGAGTTTATCAACCAAATTTTTAAAGTAGATCCTAGTGAAATGATGTTGGCGTTTCAATATATGATGAAGCAAAAAATTGTGATGCCCGCTCATTTTCTTCGAGAATCAGGTCAAAAAATTAGTTCAGCTTTTGAGCACTTTTCAGATTCAGCTCAGCGAATTGGTGTTTACACCGCTGCTGATTATGTAGAAATTCTTCAAAAATTAATCGACAAATGGGAAATTGATAAAATAAACGGTTTGACCGATGAAGCTGAAAAAGCCCGTGATTATTTAATGAAACTCCCTGCCAGAATGGCTAAAATTTCGGAACGTTTGGTTATTCCGGAAGTAGAGAATGTATTTAAATGGGTGCAACCTGCTTTGGTGAAATAAAAATGACAATTATTGACAAAACCATTCTTTTTGTAAAAAAACAACTCCATGACGCAGAAGGAGGTCATGATTGGTTTCATATCGAACGCGTTTACAAAAATGCAGTTTTGATTGCTCAAGAAGAAGATTGTGATGTTACGGTTGTGAAATTAGGAGCATTATTGCACGACATTGCCGATTCCAAATTCCATGATGGAGATGAAGAAATTGGTCCAAAAATGGCTAGAACATTTTTAGAAAGTGAAAACGTTTCTGAAGGAATTATTGAGCATGTAGTTCAAATTATTCAAAATATTTCGTTCAAAGGTGGAAATTTTGAAAAAACTTTTTCATCCATAGAATTAGAAATTGTTCAAGATGCCGATCGATTAGATGCTTTGGGAGCTATTGGAATTGCTAGAACATTTAATTATGGCGGATTTAAAAACAGACCCATTTACAATCCTTCTATTGCTCCAAAATTGAATATGACCAAAGAAGAATATAAAAAAAGTGATTCGCCTACATTGAATCATTTTTATGAAAAATTATTGCTTTTAAAAGATAAAATGAATACCGAAACCGGAAAAAAATTAGCTCAAGAGCGTCACCGATTTATGGAAACATTCTTGAGCCAATTTTATGCGGAATGGGAAGGGGAGAAGTAATAATTATTTTAATGAAATTTTTAATAATTGTTTTTTCTTACCTTTACGACCAATAAAGTAAATATTATCACCTGAAATTGCTCCATCAGAAACCATAAAAGGCACTTCACTATCTTTGTCATCTAAAATTTCTTTAAAATCAAAATCACCATTATTATTCACCCTTATAATGTTTAAATTTGATTTTTTGGCAGAAGTTTGACCAAATTGAATTCGGTCATTACTCAATTTTTTTACTTTTTCTCCGGTATTTATAAAGAAATATGTGTCTTCGCCTTTAGCTGTTGAGGTATATGAAATATACGCTTCGTCACCTTTTGTTGATTGTCTTTTATTAATATTTCTTGCCCACACAATATCGCCACCTTGGTTAAGTTTTACTGTTACAATGTCATCATAGTGATAAATATAATAAGTATATCCACCACCGTTTTGAGAATTTACCTGATGAGTAGTAACATAATATTCTTCCGCATTAAAAATTATTTCATTTTTATTGTTGATGAGAATTTTTCTGAAAGATAGGTTTTTAAGCTCTTTATCTTTGTTTTTACCATATTTATCAATTACAAATTGCTCAGTAAAAGGATTATATTTAGCTTTTTTAATTTCTAGTGAAGTTGGATCTAATTCAAAATAAACAACACCTTTAAATCTTGAATCTTTTCTATCTGAATAAAAACCTATACAAGCTAATCGGTCTTCAAAAATAATGGTCTTAAGAGAAGCTGCAAAATGCTCATCGGTATCAAAAACTTGAGTTTTTTCGCTGTTTTTTGTAATTTTTGTTAACTCATATTGATATTTACCACCTTCTTTTTTCTTCTTTTTTTCATCTGTTTTTACTTTTCCCAGTAAATAGAGAGTGTTTCCATCTTTAGAAACATCAATGTTTTCATATTTGAATTTTTTGTCTTTTACTTCTCTCTTAAATACATGTTCAAATTTTTGATTTAAACCATCATCATATAAGTAAATTTTATGGGTTTCTGAATTTTTATCCACAATATCAACTGTTATAGCAAATGCATTTCTATCTTCGTTAATAATCATTTGAGCTCCGGAATCATTGTCAAATCCACTTGATGAACCAAAGAAGCTAAACTGTTTTACTTCCTCACTTTTTATTCGGAATAATTCTTTTCTGTTGAATTTAAAGTCAGCAATCTTTCCTGTTAATGCTGAACAAATAAAAGCTTTATCTTTTTTATTGTATAAGAAATTAATCAAGTGAATTTCATCATCTTTTTTTATCAACCCTAAAACGGAAGAATATTTTTCCTCATCAGAATACTTCATCTCCATTTCATATTCTTTGATTAATTTTAAATTGGAATCATAATGTTCAAAGTAATATCCGCTACCTGAAGAAAACACTCCACCATAGTAAGAACGTACTACCAAAACACCACCCACACCATCATCTTCTACAAGAATAATTTTAGAATTTTTATATTCATCTTTAAATACAGCACTCTGTTTTATATCACATGGGATATTTTGAGAAAAGTGTTTCAACGATATAAAACATGTTAAAACAAAAAAGATAATCTTTTTTTTCATAAAATAATTGATTATTGGTTAAAAATATTAATTTCCTTTAAACTCTGCTTTTCTTTTCTCTAAAAATGCTGTTGTTCCTTCTTTAAAATCAGCTGTTCCAAATGATTTTCCGAAATTTTTAATTTCTATTTCATAACCATTTACGCCATCTTTGAAATTAGCATTCACTGCAGCAATTGCATTGGAAATGGCAACAGGTGAATTTTTAGCAATTTTTGTAGCAATTCCTTTTGTAAATTCTATCAATTCCGCTTGTGGAACGACATGATTAACCAAACCATAATTTTTAGCGGTTTCGGCATCAATCATGGTGGCACTCATAATCATTTCCATGGCACGACCTTTTCCAACGAGTTGAGGCAAACGTTGTGTTCCTCCATAACCCGGAATTACTCCTAGAGTTACTTCCGGCAAACCCATTTTGGCATTATCGGAGGCAATTCTAAAGTGAGCAGACATTGCTAATTCTAATCCGCCGCCCAATGCAAAACCATTTACGGCAGCAATTACCGGTGTGGATAAATTTTCTACAAAATCAAATAATAATTCTTGTCCTTTTGCGGCTAATTTTCCACCTTCTTCCACAGAAAAATGGGCAAATTCAGAGATATCGGCTCCGGCAACAAAAGCTTTTTCGCCACTTCCGGTAATGATGATAACCCGAGTGAATTTGTCTTTATTTTCAGTATCAAAAGCGTGATGTAATTCTTCTATAGTAGCTTTGTTTAACGCATTTAATTTGGTCGGACGATTAATGGTAATCACGGAGATTCCGTTGTCTTTTTCTATTATAATATTTTCGTAATTCATGGTTTATGCAATTTGTTCGTTTGTATTGATAGGTAAGGTTACAATAAAAGTAGTTCCTTTGTTTTGTTCAGATTCAAAGGTAATAGTTCCGTTATAATTTTCGATAATTTTTTTGATGATACCAAGCCCAAGTCCCATTCCACTTGATTTGGTAGTGAATTTTGGCTCAAATACTTGAGTTTTATTTTCTTCTGAAATTCCAATTCCATTGTCATTAACAGAAATGATTACTTTTTCATTTTCATGATAAACAGAAACAATCACAGCTGGATTTTCAGTGAAATCAGTTACCGCCTGAGTAGCATTTTTTACTAAATTGGTTATGATTCGAATGAGTTGAGTTCTATCCATATTCAGATAAATTTCTTTTTCTGAAGGCTCAAAGCGAATGTAATTTTCATTAAAAATTTCTAATCCAAGTTGGATAATTTCTACTACATTAATTCGTTCGTTTTGTTGTGCCGGCATCGAAGCAAAATTTGAAAAAGCATTAGCAACCGAACTCATTATGTCAATTTGTTGTAACAACGTTTTGGTATAATCTTTAATTTTTTGATGAATATTAGGGTCTTTAGGATCAAATTTTCGTTCAAAACTTTGAATGGTTAGTCGCATTGGCGTAAGTGGATTTTTGACTTCATGTGCCACTTGTTTTGCCATTTCTCGCCAAGCTTGTTCGCGTTCACTTTGAGCTAATTTCACCGCACTATCTTCTAATTCAGCAACCATATTGTTATAAGATCGAATCAAAAGTTCAATTTCTGTGCTGCTGGTTTCCAATTCAATTTTTTGATTTTTACGATTCAATTGGGTTATTGTCAGTTTTTCGGCTATAGTTTTTAATGATTTTGTTATATAACTTGATAAAAAGTAAGCCAAAAGAATAGAAAGTATTAGCATAAATGAATACACTTGCCCAAATCGAATCATGAATTTTTGAAGTTCCTTTTCATAATAACCATCGTCTTCTATGTAAGGAATATTCATGACTGCTAAAGGCTTAAATTGAGCATCTTTTATTTCGCTGTAAGAGGATAAATTTTTTACACCGTTAATTTCTCTATATTCAACATATCGTTTATCCAAACTGGATTGAACTAATTTTATCAAATAGATATCAATTGATTTTGGGTCTTTATCAACTGCAAAAGAAGATTTAGAGGATTTCAGTAGATTTCCTTCCAAATCATAAAAATTTATTTCTAAACCGTGAATATCAGAGAGCTCATGAATTTTATCCCTTTCAGAAAAAATTAATGGAATATTTTCTGTAGTTAGCGGATATGTTGTAGTGTTGAGAATGTAATTAATATGCTCTTTAATGGCAGTTTCTTTACGCAATAATCGTTCTTGATGATAATCTTTTGCCTCTTTTCTAAACTGATAAATGGAAACAGAAGCAATCAAAATAGAAGAAATCACGGTTAGAAAAATCATCGAAATGAAGATTCTTACCCGTAAAGATAATTTTCCTATTTTTTTAAAAAAATTCACGATTGACGTTCTCGAATTCGTTTGTAAAATTTAAAACCGATCATCAGCAGTAATGAAAAAGCTATAATACCAATTACACCAAATATCCAATTGATGGCATTTTTCAAAATCACTAAAAACACTACTGCAAATAAGATTAATGTAGCTCCTTCATTCCATAAACGAAAAAAATTGGAACTGTTTTTTACTTCATTCTTTTGTAATTGTTTGAAAATCAAATGACATTTAAAATGATACAAATACAACAAAACCACAAAACCTAATTTTACTAACATCCAGCCTTGTGTAAGCCAAGTAGGAATTAAATATAGCAACCAAAAAGCAAAAATACTAGCTAAAATAGCACTCGGCCAAGTGATGATATACCATAACCGGTATTGCATTAATTGGTATTGTTGGATTAAAATACGTTGTTCCGGTTCGGGTTTTTCTTTTGCTTCGGCATGATAAACAAATAAACGAACAATGTAAAAAAGTCCGGCAAACCAAGTGACTACAAAAATGAGATGTAAGGCTTTGATGTAGTTATATATTTCCATTTATTGTGGTTCTATTAATTTGGTGGTCATTTCTTTTCGCAAAAAATAGGCCGTAATTAGTGTTGATAACACATCGGCAATCGGAAAAGCAACCCATACTCCAAAAATACCAAAATAATTTGGCAAAATCAGCACTAGCGGAATCAGAAAAAAACCTTGCTTTGTTAAAGTCAGCAATAATGCCGGAATAGCTTTTCCGGCGGCTTGAAAATAAGCTGCTCCAATAAGCTGTAAAGCGATAATTGGTGTTGCGGCAAAAACCCATCGCATTGCATTTGGTGTTTCTTTTATAACCTCTAAATCGTTGGTAAAAACAGCTACAATAGGTTGTGCAAAAAGCAATATGATTAGAAAAATAAAAGTAGCTAAAAGAGCGGCATATTTTATCGAAATGGAAATGGTTTCTTTTACTCTAGTGTAATTTTCGGCTCCATAATTGTATCCGGCAATCGGCAAAAAGCCATGCGTAATTCCCAAAATGGGAAACAAAGCAAACATCAACATTCTACTAATGATGCCGTAAACCACAACCGAATGTTCTCCGCCATATACAAACAACGTATGATTGACAATAATAGCTAAAATGCTTACAACTCCTTGACGGGAAAACGTCACTAATCCTAAAGAAGAGATTTCTTTTACCAATGAAAAGTCAAATCGATAATGATGAGCTGAGGGTTTTAATTCACTCTTTTTGATAAAAAACCAAATTATAAAAATAAAACACATAAAATAGGAAATGGTTGTGGCTAATGCCGCTCCAAACATTCCCATATTCATAAATTTGATAAAAATAATGTCGAGAAAAATATTTCCAAAAGCCGGAATAATCATCGCCATCATCGCAAATTTGGCTTTTCCTTCAGCTCTAATTACATTATTACCCATCATGCAAAGTGCTAAAAAAGGAACACCAACTAAAACAGGTATAAAAAATTCTTTGGCCGGTTTCAAAATGTCACCATTCGCTCCAAAAAGTAGCAGAATTTCATCGGAAAACAAAAAGCCAATCAATACAAAAAACAACGCTAATATTAAGGTCATCATGATTTGATTTCCAAAAGTTCGATAGGCTTTTTCTTTGTCTTTTGCTCCTAATGCTCTTGAAATAATGGAACTTCCACCTATTCCAATCGCCATTCCTAATGAAGAAATTAAAAAGGTAATGGGCAATACAACTGTTACAGCAGCAATAGCCAATGAACCTATCCATTGGCCCACAAAAATGGTATCTACTAAAATGTTAATAGACATAAATAAGATACCAATTGAGGCCGGAACGGCTTGTTTTATCAAGAGTTGCTTGATATCATCGGTTCCTAATGCTCCTGACGATTTTGCCATTATTTACTAGTTTCCATTTCAGCAAAAACCCATTGATCAATCCAACGGCTCAAGGTTTTGCACCAATCATCATCGTCATTTAAACACGGAATGGCCAAAAATTCTTCGCCCCCATGCTCTTTAAATTCATGGTTGGCTTCCATAGCTATTTCTTCTAATGTTTCCAAACAATCAGAAACAAAAGCCGGAGTAACAACCGCTAATTTTTTAATTCCTTTTTCAGGCATTTTGTTGATTTCTGTGTCGGTATATGGGGTGAGCCATTTATCTCCTGCCAAACGCGATTGAAACGTTTGGCTGTATTTTCCTTCGGGAATTCCTAAAAACTCAACTACTTGTTTGGTAGTTTCATAGCATTGATGACGGTAGCAAAACTCGTGTGCAGGCGAAGGTGTGTTACAACATGAACCATCTATTTTGCAATGACTTTTGGTTACATCGGTTTTACGAATATGACGTTCTGGAATTCCGTGGTACGAAAATAACAAGTGATCGTATTCAAAACCCTCCAAGTGTTTTTTGATAGAATTAGATAAGTCTCGAATGTAATCTTTTTGGTTGTAAAAAGCCGGAAGAACCGTGAAATTCATGTTCGGGAATTTCTTTTTACGAATTTCCTCTGCTAACACTAAAATTGTAACCGTTGAAGCCATCGCGTGTTGCGGATACAAAGGAAAAAGCATCACTTCAGTCACGCCTTGATCGTGTAATTCTTGTAAACCCGATTCAATGCTAGGTTTTCCGTATCGCATGGCTAAACTTACAGGAACACTAGTGTTTGCTTGCACTTTTTTATGCATTCGTTTCGACAATACAATGAGTGGCGAACCTTCATCCCACCAAATTTTAGCATAAGCGGCTGCCGATTTTTTTGGTCGGGTTTGCAAAATTATTCCGCGAACTAATAGTGCTCTTAGTAAAAACGGAACGTCAATTACATATTTATCCATTAAAAATTCGTCTAAATACGGCTTGACATCTTTTGGGGTTGGACTTTCAGGTGAACCTAAGTTGACTAATAATACTCCTTTTTTCATTTTTTATAGCGATTTTTTTATTTTTTCGGATTAATTTTTATTAACTTTTTTAATAATTCATCAATTTCTGCGGGTTTTTGTTTTACGAAGGTAATATCATAAATATATTCATTTTTTTGGAACCAATTTTTAAACATTGATGGAAAGAATTTTGTTATTTTTCTATCACGTGGTTCATTATAAAAAAAGTAAATTTTTTTGTTATAGTTAATATCTATTCTGGTACTTGCATGAGTTATGTTAATTAGGCTTTCAATTTTTTTTCCATTTATGTAAATATAATTTAAATCTTTTTTAATGATTAAATTTTTACTAAAGAGCAATTTAACAAAGGTAACCAATCCATAACTAAATAATATAACAAGAGATGCTGACATAACTAATAGCAAACCTTCGTTTTTATAAAATAGATGACCAACCCAACTATTTCTTCCGCTTCCTGGTTTTCTTAATGAGAATTCATATGAATTTAAATGGATATAAGAAAAAAAAAGAATCATCAAAATTGCAAAAATTATAAAAAGAATAATTTTTGGATAATTGTATTTTAACTCAATTTGAGACATCTAGTGTTAATAATATTTTTAATTGGACAAAGACATTAAATACTTCTTCGGAGTGGTGCCGAATTTCTTTTTAAATGCCGCAATAAAATGTGAAGCGGTACTGTATCCGATTTGAACACCTACTTCATTCACGTTATACGTGCCAGTATCTAATAATTTACGGGCATATTCTAGTTTGTAATCAAACAAAAAACCATACACACTGTCACCATAAACTTGTTTAAAACCGGTTTTTAGTTTTTTCAAAGTTAAGCCAACCATTTCAGAAAGTTCTTGTAATCCGGGTGGTTCGGCCATGTTGTTGATGATAATTTGCTTGGCTTTTTTGATTTTAGCAATGTTTTCTTCGTCCATCAAAAACGGACATTGTTCCATATTTGGATCTTCACTTCGGTTGAAATACAGACTTAATAATTCATACCCTTTCCCTTTAAAATATAAGTTTCGAATGGATGTATTAAGGTTATAATGAAACAATTGATTTAGCACAATTGCCATTGACGGACTAATATCATCTTCGGTATAATATTTTTTTTCACGGTTTTCATCACTTAAAAACGGAATATGTTCTGCTTCGTTAGAAAACAAACTGTGTAATTTTTTGATGGAAATTAACACCGAAATCATCCAAGTATTTGGGCCAATTTCTAAATGTATTGGCAATTCTTTTTGTGGATTATAGAATAAAAGCGATTTTTCTTCATTCAAATCCAACGCATAATTTCCTTGATTAAAAATAAATTTCGCTTTTCCCTTTAATCCATAATGAAATTGAATCAAATTATTGTGAACCGGACGATGAAAAATTTCGGTTGAAGTACTATTGTTTTGAAAGCGAATCAAATAGAAATCATTTTCAATTTTTATTTCTTCATTTGAACCCATAGCGATACTTTTTTAAAATTAAACCATTCTTTTTTATACAACTATTTAGAATAAATCTAAATAAATTCCGAAAAAGCTCCTTTTTTAGCTAATAAATTAGAATGATTATAAACTAACACAAAAATAATTCTTTAAACGATATAAAAAGAACTTTGAGCGTTATTTTTTTGAAAAGCTTAACTATAATTTTGTTCTGCTTTTAGGTAAATACATTCATGAATCATTTAAAACTGTCAAAGTTTCCCACTTTTTATGCCATTGGCTTAAGTTATAAAAAAGCAGATGCGGCAATGAGAGGAAAGTTTAGCTTAGACGAAAAAGCTAAAACTAAACTACTGGAACAAGCCAAATCAGAAGGTTTAGACAGTTTGTTTGTGGTATCAACTTGCAACCGAACCGAGATTTACGGTTTTGCAGAGCATCCTTTTCAACTCATCAAGTTATTGTGCGATAATAGCCAGGGAACTGTAGAAGATTTTCAAAAAATTGCTTACATCTACAAAAACCAGGAAGCCATTACGTTTTTGTTTCGAGTAGGAACCGGTTTAGACAGTCAGATTTTGGGCGATTTTGAAATCATTAGCCAAATCAGAAATAGTTTTGTAGAAAGTAAAAAAGTCAATTTGGCCAATGCTTTTTTAGAACGTTTGGTAAATGCGGTGATTCAAGCCAGCAAACGAGTGAAGAACGAAACCGAATTGTGTAGCGGAGCTACTTCTGTTGCTTTTGCAGCCGTAAATTATATTTTTAATACGGTTAATGATTTAGAAAACAAAAACATATTGTTGTTTGGCACGGGAAAAATAGGCAGAAATACTTGTGAGAACTTAGTAAAACATACCAAACACGAAAATATTACCTTAATCAATCGAACCAAAACCAAAGCAGAGAAAATTGCCGGAAAGTTCAATTTGATTGTCAAAGATTATATCAACTTGCCGGAAGAAATACATCGGGCTGATATTTTGGTTGTGGCAACCGGAGCACAAAATCCAACCATCGACAAGAATTTATTGAATTTAAAAAAACCTTTGTTGATTTTAGATTTATCCATTCCAAAAAATGTGGATGAAAATGTAAAGCAAATAGAAGGTGTTTCATTGGTGCACATGGATTTTCTCTCTCAAATCACCGATGAAACGTTGGAAAAAAGAAAAGAACAAGTGCCTTTTGCAGAAGCCATAATCGAGGAAATAAAAGAAGAATTTAATGCGTGGATGAGAGCCAGAAAATTTGCACCTACTATTCATGCCTTAAAAGAAAAATTAAATGCTATTAAAGAAGGCGAATTAGATTTTCAACGCAAAAAAATAGCTAATTTTGACCAAGAACAAGCTGAACTCATCAGCAATAGAATCATTCAAAAAATCACAACCCATTTTGCCAATCATTTGAAAGACGACAACACAATGGTGGACGAAAGTATCGAATGGATTGAAAAAATATTTCAAATAGAAACTGCCGTAAAATGAGTAAAATCATCAAAATCGGAACCCGCGACAGCGAACTAGCACTTTGGCAAGCTCATACGGTAGAAAAAAAATTAAATGATTTGGGTTATCAAACCGAGATTATTTCTGTAAAATCTACCGGAGATATCATTCTCGACAAACCACTTTATGAACTCGGAATTACCGGAATTTTTACAAAAACACTAGATGTTGCTATGCTGAAAGGCGAAGTGGATATTGCGGTTCACTCTATGAAAGACGTTCCAACAGCTTTACCAAAAGGAATTGTGCAAGCAGCGGTTTTAGAACGAGCATCAACATTGGACATTTTGGTACACAAAGGCGATTTGTCTTTTTTAGAAAATTCGGGAACTATCCCGATAACTATCGGGACAGGAAGTTTGAGAAGAAAAGCCCAATGGTTACATAAATATCCTAGTCATCAAGTAGAAGATTTACGCGGGAACGTAAATACCAGAATGCAAAAATTAAACGAGAATCATTGGAATGGAGCTATTTTTGCCGCAGCCGGATTGGAAAGAATCAATCTGAAACCCGAAACATTTCTTAATTTAGATTGGATGATTCCCGCCCCCGCACAAGGAGCAATGATGGTGGTTACTATGGAAAATGATTCGTTTTCAAGAAATGCACTAGCACAATTGAACCACAAAGAAACCGAAATTTGTACGTTTGTTGAACGACAATTTCTAAAAACGTTAGAAGGTGGTTGCACCGCACCAATTGGAGCTTTAGCAGAAATAAACGAAGATGTAATTACGTTAAAAGGAGTCCTTTTTTCATTAGACGGAAAGCATAAATTGGAAATAGAAAAGACAGTTAAAATCGATTTGTATCAAAATTTTGGCGAACTTTGTGCTACAGAAATTTTAAATAACGGTGGTTCAGAGCTAATGAAAGCAATTAAACAAGCTCTCGTAAAGAAGCATTAAACCTTACTTATGCAAAAAGATTCAATACTTAAGATTATTTATCGTTTTTTCGATCTTATCGTATTGACGTATATTGTTTTTGATTTTGGATACAGCATTCATATTGAATATCAAACGCCCAAATTTATTGGTTTAGTTTTAATTGGGATTGCACTTTTTGCGTTTAATATCTTCAAATATTTTTATTACAAAACATCCGGAAGGAAAAAGGTTGCGTTTGTCAACTCGCTGATTATTGGTGTTTTACTTTTAGTGTCAGTTATTATTGCACTTTTAAATATAGATCAACATTATCTGGATGTTTTACGGAAAATAAGGCCTATTCTTGAAGCCGGTTTAATCTTTTATTTTATTATCCGATTAATGATATTGGTACGGTATGTGTATGAAGTATATTACAATCCGGCCATTGTTTTTGTGGGAAGTTTTTTTGCCATCATTCTCATCGGATCATTTTTATTAATGCTTCCAAATGCAACCACAAACGGAATTTCGTTTACCGATGCTTTGTTTACTTCCACTAGTGCGGTTTGCGTAACCGGTTTGATTGTGGTGGATACTGCCAAAGATTTTACAACCGTCGGGCAAACCATTATCATCAGTTTAATACAAATTGGCGGATTGGGAATTCTAACGTTTACGTCATTTTTTGCCTTTTTTTTCAGAGGTAGTTCTTCCTTTAAAGAGGGTTTAAATGTTCGCGATTTTATTGCACAAGATACACTTAAAGATGTGTTGAAAATGGCTTTAAATATTGTTGTTTTTACCATTAGTGTTGAATTAATTGGTGCACTATTTATCTATTCTTCTATTTTGGAAAACCCTGAAATTAAGGATAAATTTTTCTTTTCCATTTTTCATTCTATTTCTGCTTTTTGTAATGCAGGTTTTTCAACGATGTCTGCCGGATTAAGTGAAAGCCATCTTCAATTCAATTATTTCATGCAATGGATTTTAATGGTAATGATTGTATTTGGAGGTTTGGGTTACAATATTATTTTTAACTTTTATCAATATTTAAAAATAAATGTTTTAGAATTATTCGATCGAAAAAGAATTCACAAACAAGTGAGTATTATGACTTTGAACTCAAGAATTGTTTTATATACAACCGGAATTTTATTGGTTGGAGGATTTGTATTTTTATGGATTTCTGAATACAATAATACCATGAATTTACATTCTTCATGGTTTGGAAAAATTACTTCAACAGCATTTAATTCTGTGACGCCGAGAACTGCCGGATTTAATACGATTGATTTTACACAACTTTCCGTTCCAACTTTATTGTTTATTATTTTTTTGATGTGGATTGGAGCTTCACCGGCGTCAACCGGAGGGGGAATTAAAACAAGTACTTTTGCTTTGGCAACATTAAATATTTTTAGCATTGCCAGAGGAAAATCAAGAATTCAAATTTTAGGAAGAAGAATTTCAAGTGAATCCACTTCTCGTGCTTTTGCTATTTTGTGTATTTCATTAATCGTAATTGGATTTGCCATATTAGCATTGTTGATCTTTGAACCCAAAGGAACCGACTTACTTTCAGTGGTTTTTGAATGTTTTTCAGCGTATAGCACCGTTGGATTATCGTTAAACTTTACACCAACTTTAACTGAACCCAGTAAATATGTGTTGATTTTAACCATGTTTATTGGAAGAATTGGAATGCTCAACTTAATGATTGGAATGCTTAGACAAATCAATCATCAGTTTTATGAGTATCCAAAAGAAAATATTTTAATTAACTAAATTAGATAAAAATGAAAATCATCATTTTTGGATTGGGAAATTTCGGAATGTCACTTGCTTTAAGTTTGACAGAAACCGGAAATGAAGTGATTGGAGTAGATAAACAAATGGATAAAGTTAATCTTATCAAAGATAAAATTTCTCATGCCATTTGTATGGATTCTACCAATGAGCTAGCTTATGAATCGTTGCCGTTAAAAGATGCCGATAAAATTGTGGTGGCCATCGGAGAAAATGAAGGAGCAGCCATTATTACGACGGCCATTATTAAAAAATTATCAAATGTAAAAATTATCAGTCGTGCGTTGTCGCCTATTCACGATACGGTTTTGGAGGCGATGGGAATTTATAGTATCATTCATCCGGAACAAGAAAGTGCTGATCGATTGACCAAGCAAATCAACTTTAAAACGACGTTAGAAAACTATCAATTAGACAATAATTATACCATTTCAGAAGTAAAATCAAAACCGGAGTTTCACGGGAAAACACTTTCGGAATTGAATGCCATTGATAAGTATCATTTGAATTTGGTCACAATCATCCGCAAGAAGGAAAAAACAAATTTAATTGGTAAAAAAACAATCGTAAAAGAAACAATTGGATTGCCAACACCGGACACAATTATTTACGAAGATGATATTTTAGTGGTATTTGGCGATAATAAAAACATTTCCATTTATTGCGAAGGACAAGATTAAGTTGGAAAAATCAATTAGAATACTATCGACTAAAAAATTAAAATCCAACCAAAAACAGTTTTTACTAAACGCTGGCTTTCGATTGGTTGAAGCTGATTTTATTCAAATTAAGTCACATAAAATCAACATAGCATCAAATTATGATTTTTTGATATTTACCAGTCAAAATGCGGTTTTGAGTGTTTTGGAAAATGAAAATCATCCAATTTTAAAAAGTAAAATTTCTTTTTGTGTCGGAGTAAAAACAAGGCAATTGCTTGAAGAAAACGGATTCCAAGTTGAACAATCATTTGATTATGCAGAAGAATTAGTTGAATACCTTTTAAAACATCATTCTGATAAAAAATTTACTTTTTTTTCAGGAAATTTGAGAAGAGATACGATTCCAAATGCTTTTCAAAAAAACAATATTATTTTTGAAGAAATAGAAGTGTATCAAACCGTATTAACGCCACACAAAATGGATAATCAAGTTGACGGGATTTTGTTTTTTAGTCCGTCAGCTGTTCAAAGTTATGTAATGGAAAATGCGATTACAAATGAAATTTGTTTTTGTATTGGTACTACTACTGCGGCCGAATTAACAACAAACAATAAAATAATTGCAAACCAACCCACTGTTGAAAATGTAATTATTCAGTGTATAAATTATTTTAATAAATCATAAGTTTTAAATATTGAATATGATAAAGAACGATCTTTTCTTAAGAGCTTTAAATAACGAAATCGTTGAGCGTCCACCCGTTTGGATGATGCGTCAAGCCGGAAGATATTTACCTGAATTTAGAGCTTTACGTGACAAATACGATTTTTTTACGCGTTGTGAAACACCGGAATTAGCCGCAGAAA
>JAFLBT010000110.1 GCA_017302935.1 Flavobacteriales bacterium
GTGGTCGGTTTCAGAAAACGTAACGGTGAATTTTGTTTTTGGGTCATCAATGCGTTCAAAAAAACTCTTCTTGGTTTGGGTTACAGCATAACTTTCTCGGCGTAAAATAGTTTCATAAAAGGGTAGATGAAGTGTTTTTGAGAGTGCTTGACCAAAAGTAGTCAATTGATTATAGCCGCGTTCCCGCATTCTCTTTTGATGCAAAGGAACGGGAATTATTCCGTCAAAACGGTGGTGTTGATGAACCGCTTTTAATTCTTCAGCATACCATTCGCCCAAAAAAGTACCTATTTCTTGTTTGTCTTTGTACTTTAAGTGGTGAATCAATTCTTGTACGATACCTTTTTTATGAAAATACAACAATGCAGAAGCATGTTCTACCGGCAACTTGCCATAAAATTTTTTCAACATTTCATTGTTTTCCATTTCCGTGTGTTGCGTGAGCGGAAAAGCATGCCTACATTCGGTGCAAACTACGGTCTCGCTTTCCACAAACGGGGAACGGCAAGCGTAACAAACTTTTGGAAAAAAAATATCGATAATGGAGTTGAGCATGACATTGAAATGAGAGTTAAAGTTAATTTATTTTTGATATAATTTTTATTTTGAGATAAATATTTTAAAAAAGCTCACAATGAAGACTATTTTTTCAACCTCTTCCCGCCAATCTAATCTTTTTTATATTTTTGCACCATTATGGCAAAACAAGAAGATAATTTTAAGAATGTAATTTCACACGCAAAGGAGTACGGATTTATTTTTCCGTCGAGTGAAATTTATGACGGTTTGAGTGCCGTTTACGATTATGCCCAAAACGGTGCAGAATTAAAGAAAAACATCAGAGAATATTGGTGGAAATCAATGGTGCAAATGCATGAAAACATCGTGGGAATTGATGCTGCGATTTTTATGCACCCCACCACTTGGAAAGCTTCCGGTCACGTGGATGCGTTTAACGACCCGTTGATTGACAACAAAGATTCGAAAAAAAGATACCGTGCCGACGTTTTAATTGAGGATTATGCCGAAAAATTAAACCAAAAAGCACAAAAAGAAATCGACAAAGCCAGAGAACGTTTTGGCGATGCGTTTGACGAAGGGCAATTTGTGACTACTAATGCTCGTGTAATGGAATACAAAGCCAAACAACGCGAGATTTTGGAAAGAATGGCTCGTTCGTTAGGCAATGAAGATTTGGCCGATGTAAAGGCGTTAATTGAAGAATTAGAAATCGCTTGTCCGGAATCGGGATCTCGCAATTGGACCGAAGTACGTCAGTTTAATTTAATGTTCGGCACCAAATTAGGAGCTTCTGCTGATAATGCGATGGATTTGTACTTACGTCCGGAAACGGCACAAGGAATTTTTGTGAATTTCTTAAACGTACAAAAATCGGGTCGTATGAAGATTCCATTCGGAATTGCTCAAACCGGAAAAGCATTTAGAAACGAGATTGTAGCTCGTCAGTTCATCTTCCGAATGCGTGAATTTGAACAAATGGAAATGCAATTTTTCGTAAAACCGGGTGAAGAAATGAAATGGTACGAATACTGGAAAGAAACCCGTTTAAAATGGCATTTATCACTGGGTTTAGGCAAAGAAAATTACCGTTTTCACGACCATGAAAAATTGGCTCATTATGCCAATGCAGCAGCGGATATCGAATTTAATTTCCCATTTGGGTTCAAAGAATTAGAAGGAATTCACTCGCGTACCGACTTCGATTTGAAAGCTCACGAGCAATATTCCGGTAAAAAATTGCAATACTTTGATACAGAGGAAAATAGAAATTACGTACCGTATGTAGTGGAAACGTCTGTTGGTTTAGACCGTATGTTTTTAGCGGTTTTCTCCAATTCGTTGGTTGAAGAAACGTTAGAAGACGGTTCAACTCGCACTGTTTTACGTTTGCCATCGGTTTTGGCACCCACTAAAGCGGCTATTTTACCTTTGGTAAAGAAAGATGGTTTACCGGAAATATCAAGAAAAATAGTAGAAGAATTAAAATGGGATTTCAACGTAGCGTATGACGAAAAAGATGCAGTAGGGCGTCGTTACAGAAGACAAGATGCGTTAGGAACTCCTTTTTGCATCACCGTTGATCATCAAACCGCAGAAGATGAAACCGTAACCATTCGTCACAGAGATTCAATGCAACAAGATCGCGTAAAGATTTCGGAACTAAGAACTATTATCGCCAATGATGTTTCAATGCGAAATTGGTTGATGAAAATGTAATAACCTTTCAATAATATGTAATAAGGCTTTCCAATCGGGAAGCCTTATTTGTTTAAATTTGCAAGACATTTTCAGGTTATGGAATCGAATGATTTTCAAAATTACTTTTATTTTTTAGTTTCTACACTAATTTTAGTGTTGGGAATTGCTCTTTTTTTGGGATATAAATTATTGAAATCCTTAAAAAGAAAAGAAGTTCTTGAGTCGCAGTTTCAACAATTGGAAGATAAAGTCAACAATCTGCAATTGGAAACCTTAGAAGCGAAACTTAATCCGCATTTGTTTAAAAATATTCTGAATTCCATACAATCACACGCTTATCAAACCTATTTTGCTTTAGATAAATTAGCCAATGTGTTGGATTATATTTTGTATGAAAGTCGAAAAAAATTTGTCACGCCAAAAGATGAAATTGAATTTGCTTGTAACTTAATAGAAATCAACAAAATAAAAGTGAGTCCGCTTTTTGAATTAAAAGTAAAAATGAAAGTGAATGAAGAAGAATTACTTTATAATCAAAAGTTAATGGCTCCGATGATTTCCATTGATTTAATTGAAAATGCTTTTAAACACGCCGATTTACAAAGTGCTGATGCTTTTATTTCCATCGTATTTGAATTTAAAGAAAGTGTTTTCAGTTTAACGGTTTCCAACAAAATTTCTCGAAAATCTAAATTAGAAAAAGAAAAAGGCGGTTTTGGAACCCAAACATTGGAACAGCGGTTAAAAATTATCTACAAAGATCATTTCAAACTGGATCGATTTGTAGAAAAAGACGTTTATATTGCTCACTTAAAAATTAATTTACTTGAACACAAAGCTGAAATGCTTGCTGCTCGACGATGAGTTGCCCGGGTTAACGTACTTAAAAATGCTTTGCGAACAAATTCCGGAATTGGAAGTCGTAAAAGCATTTAACAACCCCGATTTGTTTTTAAGTGAAATTCCCGAATTAGATTTCGATTTATGCATTTTAGACATCGAAATACCCATGATTTCGGGTCTTGAAGTAGCAAATCTGTTACAAGGGAAACTCATTATTTTTGCTACTGCTTACAAAGAATTTGCGTTGGATGCGTTTGAACTGGATGCCGTTGATTACCTTCAAAAACCCATTAAAAAAGAGCGTTTGCAAATGGCGGTTCAAAAAGCGTTGAAAAGAAGTCAATTACAAAATCCACCCAAGAAATATGTGCAACTACAAGCAGATAAAGGTAAAATACTGCTATATTTTGATAAAATCTATTATATCAGAACCGCATTACTCGATAGCAGAGACAAAGAAGTAGTAAAGGAAGATGGTTCTGTAATTGTTTTAAAAAATATTTCTTTTGAAAAATTATTAGATTTATTGCCAACTTCTGATTTTTGTCGGATTAACAAACATGAAATTATTAAAATAAGCATTGTTCAGTTTTTTTCTGCTGATTTGATTACTACAAATTGTATGTTTAAAGGGAAAAATCTTGTTCTTACGTTAGGAAATTCTTTTAAAAAGGATTTTTTATCAAAACTCACTTTCTAAAGTTGTTACATTTTTTTGCCATTTCATTACAAAAATGAAATGTTCTATTTCAATAGCGGATTTTGCTGTTTTAAAATGATAGAATTTTGAGGAAATTAAATGAATTTCCGATGAAAAACTTTAAAAACTCATTTTTCTATATTTTAATTATTGGTGGATTTTCTGCTTTAATGTATTGGATTGCCGTTCAAGGCGAAAAACTGGAATTTAATAGAAATATTGAAGTCGTTTCTACCAATTTATCGCAATGGGATTCGTTTTTAGAATCAATTACACATAATATTCACCATCCTTTAGCGATACTTTTAGCTCAAATAGTTACCATCATTTTAGTAGCTCGAATGCTGGGCTGGATGTGTAAAAAAATTGGTCAACCAACCGTAATCGGTGAAATCATAGCCGGTATCGTTTTAGGCCCTTCATTATTCGGAATGTATTTTCCTGAATTTTCAGTCAATCTTTTTCCGGCTGAGTCATTAGGTAATTTGCAGTTTTTGAGCCAAATAGGACTTATTTTATTCATGTTTGTCATCGGTATGGAATTAGACCTCAAAGTACTTCAAAATAAAGCCCATGATGCTGTTGTAGTGAGTCACGCCAGCATCATTATTCCGTTTGCTTTAGGAATGGGATTAGCCTATTATATTTATAATTCATTTGCCCCGGAAGGTGTGCAGTTTTTATCTTTTGGCTTATTTCTGGGAATTGCGATGAGTATTACGGCTTTTCCGGTTTTAGCCCGTATCGTCCAAGAACGGGGCATACACAAAACCCGATTAGGAACGATGGTTATTACTTGTGCTGCTGCCGATGATATTACGGCTTGGTGTTTGCTGGCAGCAGTAATTGCGATTGTTAAAGCCGGTTCATTTGTGAGTTCACTTTATATCATTGCTTTAGCGGCCATTTATGTGTTGTTGATGCTAAAAATGGTTCGTCCCTTTTTGAAAAGAGTAGGCGATTTGTATGCTACAAAAGAAAAGTTAAGTAAACCGGTTGTAGCAATATTTTTTATTACGTTGATAGTTTCTTCTTATGCAACTGAAATTATTGGTATTCATGCTTTGTTTGGAGCATTTATGGCAGGAGCAATTATGCCGGATAACATGCGTTTCAGAACACTTTTTATAGAAAAAGTAGAAGATGTTTCCATCGTATTGCTTTTGCCGTTGTTCTTTGTTTTTACAGGGCTTCGAACTCAAATCGGATTGTTAAATGAAGGACATTTATGGAAGATTACGGGTTTGATTATTGTAGTTGCCGTAATTGGAAAATTTGTAGGAAGTACTTTGGCTGCCAAATTTGTAGGCCAGAATTGGAGAGATAGTTTAACCATAGGTGCTTTGATGAACACCAGAGGGCTAATGGAATTAGTAGTGTTAAATATCGGTTTCGATTTGGGAGTGCTTACACCGGAAGTGTTTGCAATGATGGTGATTATGGCATTGGTCACTACATTCATGACCGGCCCGGCTTTAAATGTAATTGATAGAATTTTTCCAAAACCGCAAGATGAAACAGTACCGACCGAAATTGTGGATGCCGGAAAATATAAATTGTTATTTTCATTTGGCGATAGTCAAACTGGAAAAGCATTGTTGCGATTAGGACATTTTTTAACCAAAAAACAAGGTGAAAATGCATTAATTACCGCCATGCACCTTTCACCTACCAACGAAATCAATCAAATTAACATTGAAGCCTATGAACGGGAAAGTTTTCAGCCGTTGCTGAAAGAAGCTAATGAAATTAAAAGAAGTATTTCCACTTATTTTAAAGCTTCAAACGACCTTGATTCAGATATTATTAAAACAGCCAACCAAGGCGACTTTGATTTACTTTTAATTGGATTAGGACAATCCATGTTTGAGGGTAGTTTTCTTGGTAAAATATTAGGATTTACCACTCGAATGATTACACCGGACCGAATTTTAAACACATTAGCCGGAAAAGACAATCTTTTTGAAGAATCGATTTTTGATGAAAGAACCCGACAAATTTTGATGAAAAGCGAAGTGCCCGTTGGCATTTTAGTGGATAAAAAATTTGTGAAAGCAGAAATGGTTTTTCTACCTATTTTTGATAAAAGCGATGCCTACATGATTCAATATGCTCAAAAATTTATTCATAATAATGAAGCCCAAGTTACGATTTTAGATTCAAAAAGCCTTATCAAAAGTAATCCCGAATTAAAAGAAATGATTCGGCTAATAGAACAAAAAGCACCCAATCATATTACAGTTTTAAATGAACAAAAAATTGAAAAAGATTTTCTAAACAAACAAGACTTGATGTTGGTTAGCTTAAATAGTTGGAAAAAATTAGTAGAAACCAGAGGAATTTGGTTGAGCTATACACCTTCAACACTTATCATTCAAAAGTAATTACTGTTTTTTAGTAATTCATCGGTAATGTTAGGTTCAAATCAAGTTATTAAACGACATTTTTTTACACCTCATCGAAAGCTTTGTCAGTTGTTTTTTTTCGAATATTTTTTAACTTATGTTTGTTAATAATTATAAAAAACGGAATCATTTTCCTTTGTTTATTATAATTAACATTGCAGTGTACTAAAACCGCCCTGTTTTATACATTTTAACCTACAAATCATATTTTTTTAACGATTCAAGTACAGGATGATTTTCCTGAACAAAATTGGTTTGGTTTTGTAGTGTTATGATGTACACCTACCTCATTTTAGATGACGACAGCAAAAGCGTGTTGAAGATTCAGTCGATTATGGCTGAATTTTCCAATTTTCAGCTTTTGGCAACGGCATCAACCTATGAAGAAGGATTAAATGCCGTTTTAACGCACCAACCTGATTTTATTTTCCTGGAAATTAATCCGCTATCAACTACATCTCAACTTTCTTTGTCATTGATCAATGAGTTACATCGTTATTTAAAAAAAGTACCTCAAATTATTGCAATTTCACACGATTCAACAAAAGCTGTTGAAGCGGTGAAATATGATGTATTGGATTTTTTGGTAAAACCTTTTTCTGCCAATGACATTCGGAAATTATTGTTTCGTTTTCAAAAAAACCACGAAGTGCCGGTAATTCGCTTGAATCCGGGACTGAGAAAAGTGGCAATGGCAAAAGAAGCAGAAGCAAAAACAGAACAAACAGTAGTTACAGAAGAAATAGTAAATCCTCCGATTATTCAGCCAATTGCTCATCATGATGGATTTAAGGAGTTGATTGAACTGTTGAAAATAGAAATATCATCTTTAAAAGAAGCGATTTTACAACGTCCGACCACTGAAATTCCAACCATTAACACCACTGAAATAGCCAATCAATTGGTGGCTGTTATTTCGGATAGACTACCACAAACGACTACTTTTTCTGTAGAACCTATAATTGAGGAATTGAAAAAGGTAAATAGTCATTCTCTAACAGAGCCGAAAGAAGGCGTACACCGTAATTTGATTTGTATAAAATCCTACGGTGATTATCGTTTTTTAGAATTGGATGAGATTGCTTACTTAAAAGCGGACAACAATTCAACCGATATTACCTTATATAATGGAGAATCGGTTACAGCATTTAAAACCCTGAAATATTTTGAAGAAAACCTGCCTCACAATTTTTTCAGAATCCATAACAGCTATATGGTGAATAAAAATTTTGTATCAAGAGTGCATACCGGAAATGCTGTTTTTTACATCAAAAACTCCAAAACGCAGGTGCCATTTTCCAAAAGTTATAAAGAAAATGTGGAATTAATCCTTTCTCAACTCGCCGGAATCGATTTTAAGGAGATTTAAAAGCGATTCATCCACCTTTATAATTAATTCATCCACACTCAAAAGGATACATTCTACTTCAAACCCCTTGATTTCATTGGTGGTAAGGAAGCATCGTACTACTTTTACAACGTGAATGAGAGGTGTCCACGTTCGGTTCGTTTCATTTCACAACCGAGTCAAACGTATAATATATTAAATGTGTGACTCAACCAAATTCAACTTAAAATAACTTACAAAATAAAAATACCATGAAAACAATTTTCGCATTATTAGGATTATTTATGTTTACATCAGTTTCTTCAACAGATTTTTCTGCACCAGTAGAGAATGGTGATGGAGGTTCTATGGGAGGAGGAAGAAAAGTATTGGTTATCCAAGTTTCTGAGAACGGCGACGGAGGTTCTATGGGAGGAGGAAGAAAAGTATTGGTTATCCAATAAGCTGTCCATACAAATTTAAAAAAACTTATCATATTATAAATCTTTTTAATACTTTTGATGTAATTATCAAAAGTATTGAAAAGATTTTTTTTATTTTTAATTAGCATAGTGTTGTTGTCTTGTGAAAATCATTCTTTTATCAAAGAAAGGAATAAAAGTTTGCAAGACAGCATAAGTCTGTTTATTGAAAAGGCGAATAACTATGAAATACCAAAATCTAAAGCATTAGAGCATCTAGTTAAGGCAGAAAGTCTAGTTAATTCTTTACCGAAAGATTCATTGTACTTTAAAAACAAGATTTATGTTGGCTTTATTTATTTCAATTTAGGTATTAAAGATAAATATAAAACCATATCTTTTGAATTAATTAATGATGCAATTGAAGCTAAAGATTCTTTTTATTTAGCAAGATCATACAGTTATATAGGGGATTACTATACTGATAAAGTTGTGTTGGATAGTGCAGTTATCTATTATCAAAATGCTGAAAAAGTTTATTTTGGTATAAAAGATAATATCGGTATTGGTAGAATGCATGTAAAAATGGCTACCGCTAAGTTTCGTGCCAGAGATTATCTAGGTAGTGAAAAGTCAGCTGTAATGGCTTTAACTTATATAAGGTTAGCAAACAATAAATTGTTGGAATATGAGGCAAATACATCTCTTGGATTAGCATGCGTTGAAACGAAAGACTATGAAAAAGCTGATGAATATTTTCAAAAAGCATATAAGATTGCAAGAGAGGAAAATTTAGAAAATCTTGGACAATATCAATCGAAAGCTATTTCTTTAAATAATTTAGGATTTTTAAATTTAAAATCCGGTAAATACAAAGAGGCCTTAAACTATTTTAATCAAGCTAATCAAGATTCGAATTTGAAAATTGAATTTCCGGAACTTTATGCTACCATTTTAGACAACAAAGCAAAAGCAAAATTAAAACTAGGTGATTTTTCTGGTTTACCTGGAGATTTTTTTGAACCTTTAAAAATCAGAAAAAATTTCAATCTTACTCCTGAAATTGTAAATAGTAATATCAATTTATCTGAATATTATCAAGCTAAAGGTATTCCAGATAGTGCTAAATATTATGCTCAAGCAGCCTATGATTTAGCTAGAAAAACGAATATTTTAAATCTCCGATTAACTTCAGTTCAACAATTGAGCAAAGTAGATCCTGAAAATGAAAGTACACTATCGAAAGAGCAAATTAATTTAACGGATAGTTTGTTGCAAGCAGAAAGGCAAGTTTCAGAAAAATTTGCTCGTATCGCATACGAAACCGACGAATTCAAACGCCAAAAAGAGCGGTTGTCGGCACAAAATCAAAACATTATTGTATTTTCTTTGTTAGGATTTTTGTTAATTATTTTATTGTATGTTGTAAAGGATCAGCGAAGCCGCAATTACCAATTCAAATTAAAAGAGGCTCAGCAGCGGGCCAATGAAGAAATTTTTGCCTTGATGCTTTCCCAACAAAAAATGATGGATGAAAGTGTACAAAAAGAAAAGCAACGCATTGGTCAAGAATTGCATGACGGGGTATTAGGGCGTTTGTTTGGGGCTCGATTGAACCTGGATAGTGCCAACAGACGTGATGACGAGAAAGGTTTTGAAATCAGAAATCACTACATTAATGAATTGAAATACATTGAACAGGCAGCGTTATTGCAAGGGTGGGCGTGCATGCCTGATAGTGCTGCCCCTCCTCCTCGCACACTTCTGCAGAAACCCTGTGGAGCAAGTGGCGCCCCCTCTACCTGCGGCACCACGCGGACTACCTGTCGGTGCCCAGACACCCAGGAATGTGTGGGCGGCATCTGCAAGGTGGGTGCCGCTCCTGCTGCTGGGAGTATCATTTATGTATTGCTAGATATGAGTTCTAGTTAATTATTAGTGTATGCTGCTTGTGCTGGTCTCGCGCATTGGGCATGCTACA
>JAFLBT010000111.1 GCA_017302935.1 Flavobacteriales bacterium
AAACGATTTGATTTCGTTCAAAGTTTTCTTTTTGTTTCGCATTATGATAGGCATTGATTACCATATTTCCTGATGCCGTATTCCATAAAAAATTATGAAAATAGGCTTTTAATAAATTAACTTTATTGTTTAATATTTGTTCTTTAATGTCTTGATTAGCAATTTGTTTTTGCTCATGAGCCTTTTTTGTGAATAGAAGTTCTGCTCTTGGATTACCAATCTGTTCATATACAATTCCGTTACGATAACAATCAGCTTTCGAAAAAAGATAATTATGAAACGTAACACTATCAATATAACTTATCGTAAAATCTCCAAATTGGTATTTTAAACCGGCTGCCTGAATAAAACAAAGAGCGATTGAACCATAAAGCACAAGCATGATTTTTTGTTTATAATTTTGGTAAACAATTCGCAAAAAATATAAAAACATTAGAATAGCAAAAAACTTACTTGCCGGTTTGATTAACATGCTTAAAACGATAATTGATAAAGTAACAATTAAACAGGTAATCGTTTTTTTTTGCTGGTATTTTTTAAGAAAATAAATACCCAAAAGCAAGAAAAAAATAAAAGGAGTTTCTGCCAATAAATGGAAGTTGAACAAAGCATTACTAATGAAAAAAATAAAAACAAGTGAAATTAAAAATGCTACTTGTATGGAAATATAATTCTTTACAATTTCAAACAAAATAAGAATTGTTGCTAACCATAGGACGATATTGATATAGATAGCAATTGTATATAAATCAAAAGCGGTTGCCCCAAAAAGCAATGGAAATCCGTAAATGGCAGCCATTAACAATGGCCGATAACAATGGCCGCGAAAATGGTGATACAAATTGGTAGCAGAAACATTATAATCACCGGCATCCGGAAAAATAATTGTTTGGGCATCAATTGATAGCCAATGAATTAAAAGTAATAACCATCCTAATCCAATGGCAAGTAAACCTAAATGATAAAAATACTTTTTTAAAAAAAGTTGCATAATTAAACTGTAAATACATTCTGATTTAGCATAAAAAAGCTAAATTGCCCAGGTAAAATAAAAACCAAAAATAGGCATTATTTTGATTTATATGGAGGAAAACAACATTCCAAAAAAGTTATCTATTATTATTCCCGCTTTCAATGAAGGAAGAACAATTTCAGTTTTGTTGGATAAAGTGAGAATTGTTGAGCTACCTGAAAAGATGGTAAAAGAGATGATTGTAGTGAATGATGCTTCTTCTGATGATACCGAACAAGAAATTATCAACTATCAAAAGCAATTTCCGGATTGTACTTTACTCTACTTTAAGCATAACAAAAACAGTGGAAAAGGTGCCGCCATTCACACCGGAATTTCTAATGCAACCGGAGATTATATTATTGTTCAAGATGCCGATTTAGAATATGACCCGCGGGAATTTGCTATTTTGCTAAAACCTGTTTTAGATGGCTTTGCCGATGTAGTATATGGTTCGCGATTTATGGGCGGCAAACCGCATCGTATTTTATTTTTTTGGCATACCATTGGTAATCGATTTTTGACTTTTTTATCGAATATGTTCAGCAATTTGAACTTAACCGATATGGAAACTTGTTATAAATTATTTGACGCTAGGATGTTAAAATCGTTGACCTTAAAAGAAAAACGATTTGGTTTTGAACCGGAAGTAACTCAAAAAATTGCCCGTATCAAAGGGATTCGTATATATGAAGTGGGTATTTCCTATTATGGTCGAACGTATGAAGAAGGTAAAAAAATCAACTGGAAGGATGGTTTTAGAGCAATTTGGTGTATAATTAAATATGGATTTCTAAAGTTATAATTCAAATATCATTTTATTCATTTTCTTAGCATTTTCAATATCATTTAAAACATTATCCAAAACGTTATATCTATTACATTTTGACAGAAATGGAGCTTTCATCAATTCAATTATTTTTTGTTTGTACGCTTCTCTATTATCAGCAACTGTACACAATTCAATTATTCTATTATCATCAACCATAACGGAATTGATAAGACAATGTCGTCCGTTGAAAAGTGCATTGATTACTTTTACCTTAGTGCCTGACTGCTGAAATGAATATAAAGCATGTAAATGAGCTTTTTCAAAAAATAGTTCCAAATCCTTTTGATTCTTAGCAAGGAAAAAAGCAATATTGTTAGCTTCTTTTATTTGTTTTTCTATCTTTTCACCCCCTGAATTTGATACAATTACGAAGTTAAATTCCGTTAATTCTCTAAAAATTGAAATTAAAAATGCAACTGCACGCTGATTGTCAGAAATACGTAGATCACCATGATATAAAGCAAAATCACCAAATTCACTAAATTGTTTTACTGTTTTATTTCCATGAAAAACTGGAATGTAAAAGCTGTTATTTGAAATTTGATTTAATTCTTTATTTTCTATTTCTGAGAGTGAAAATATTTTTTCAAAAGAATAAAAAACTTTCTTTTGATATTGACAATATTTGAAATACTCTAAACTATAAATCCATTTTTTGAAATAATTTTGTTCACTCAAAGCAATACCTTTATAATACTTTGCTTCATTATTGTGAAGTCGCAAAAATAACTTTCTTGATTTATTTTTAATCGCATTTAAAATGGCAGTAGTTTGTAAGCCTTCAAATAAAATTGGGAAATCATCTTCATTTAATCGGTTAATCAATTCCTTCGAAAAACGTGTTTGGACAGAATATGGTTTGAATTGAAAGTGTTGCAAGAACTTCAACTTTCGTTTATAAAAATAAACATATGATGTACAACTTTTAAGCTCATCATATTCTATGGGAATTTCATCAACAAAACAATGCAAATGAATGGAAATACCTGTTGAATGCAGAGCTTTTATCTTGTAAAAAACATCAATAACTCCTCCATAACGGGGTGGAAATGGGTTGTCAAAACTGATGATATGTAACGAACGATTAGTCATTTTCAATTTCAAAAATAGTACTTTTTGACCGTTTTAAGAGAAAATAAAGTATTTTTGGAGAAATAATACACCATGTTCATTAGAGCAATAAAAAAATTTATCAAGAAACATTTTTATATCTTGTTAGTTAGGAATAAACTTGCTCCATCTGTTCAAATCGGGCAAGTGAAATTATTTCACTATTATCAAGATAAAAAAGAGCAAAATAAATTACCGAAATTTAATGAAACCGGCTTTAAAATCTTTTCACAGTTTGAAGAAGATGGCTTGTTACATTATATCTTTTCAATCATCGGAATGGGTTCTAAAACATTTGTAGATCTGGGTTCCAATGATTGCGTAAATAGTAATTGTGCCAATTTAGTAATTCATTTTGGTTGGAAGGGATTATTTGTTGACGGAGATAAATCAATGATTGAAATCGGTAAAAAATTCTACTCAAAATACCCCAATCCGTGGAATCATCCACAGCAGTTTTTGTGTTCATTTATTACTCCTGAAAATGTCAATTCCTTACTTGAACAAAAAGGAATGAAAGGTGAAATCGAATTACTTTCTATTGATATTGACGGTAATGATTTTTGGATTTGGAAAGCAATAGAAGTGATTCAACCCAAAGTAGTTGTCATCGAAAGTCAGGTTGCCTTTGGTGATAAAAATCTTGTGGTACCTTATATTGATGGATATAATAGTGATATTAAATCTAATTATTACAGTGGAGCTTCAACTATTGCGTTGCAAAAACTAGCACATGATAAAGGCTATCGTTTAATCGGTTCAAACCATTACGGACATAATTTATTTTTCATGAAAAACGGAATTGGCGAAAATGATTTTCTCGAAATTGAGGCTTTGCAAACCTTACAACATCCGTTTGCCACCTCAAAATTTCATGAATTGGATAAAATTAAACATTTACCATTTACTTCTGCTTAATGATTTCAATCTCCATCATCATTCCGCTTTATAACAAAGAAAAAGCGATTGAAAAAACCTTAAAAAGTGTTTTTCATCAATCGTTTACGGATTATGAGGTACTTGTTATCAATGATGGTTCAACTGATAAAAGTGAAGAAAAAGTAAAACGTTTTTCTGATGAACGATTACGCTTAATTTCTACAGAAAACAGAGGAGTTTCACAAGCAAGAAATTTAGGAATTAGCGAATCAAAAGGAAAATTAATTGCTTTTTTGGACGCAGATGATTATTGGTTTCCCAATCATTTAGAATCTTTATTTCAATTATACCAAAATTTCCCTGAAGCCGGATTATTAGCCACTAATTACCAATTTTATTATTCGTATAAAAAAATCATTCAACCTGTTTTTGATGACATTCCAACTGAAAATTGGAATGGAATAGTTACAGATTTTTTTCATTCAAGTATGAAATTCCGAATCGCATGGACGAGTGCAGTAGCTGTACCTAAAAAAGTACTTGATGATATTGGCAATTTTGATGAAAACATCACCCTTGGTGCAGGTGAAGATACCGATTTATGGATTAGAATTGCTTTAAAATATTCGGTTGCTTTTGATAATGAAGTCAGTGCAATTTATCAAATGGAATCTGAAAACCGTATTTCGTTACATAAAACATTAGAAAGAAAATTTTCTAAATTGGATAAATTTTCTAATGAAGAACAATCCAATTCTTCCTTAAATAAATATTTGGATATGTATCGTGCAGAGTTTGCTTTGAAACACAAATTAGCTGGGGATTTACAATCATTTCACTTTTATAAAAATGCTATTTCAAAAGAAAATTTGCATTGGAAAACGAAATTCTTGTTACTACTTCCAAATCCGGTTTTACAAGTTTTATATTATATGAAAAAGAAATTAGAATTTTTCAATATTCAAACCAGTGCCTATCATTAAATTTTTGAATCTAAAAAGGCTTGGAAATCTCTAATGTAATCTGCCTCTTCAAATACATCAGAAGCAATTACCAAACATACAGAACCGGATGAAAAGTTTTTTAATTCCCGCCAAATGCCTTCGTTAATCAATAAACCTTCAAACGGTTTATTTAATGTTACCGTTTTTTCTGTTTTTCCATCGTTTAAAATAACATCAAAACTTCCACTTAAAGCAATTAGACATTCGCGTTGTTGAATATGAGCATGACCCCCTCGCTCCGCTCCTGCCGGAACATCATACAAATAGTAAACCCTTTTTATGTCAAAAGGAATTACTTCTTTTTCAATCACCGATAAATTTCCTCTCGGGTCTTCTATTTTTGGAATTGGAATGCGTTTGATATTCATCTTTAGGTTAAGTTAAAATTGTTTTCCAATCTTTTATAAACTGTTCAAAGGAATGCAAATCTTTTTGATTTTGAGCATTTTTTTTACAGTTTGAATACAATTCTTTATCCGAAATCATTCGCTCCATAACAATTTTCAGGACTTCAAAATTTTGATTTTCAACCAACAAACCATTTTCATTGGGTTTAATTATTTCATTGGGTCCGGAGGCACAATCGAATGAAATAACTGGAGTTCCGCATGCTAGAGTTTCTGTTAAAACGGTTGGATAACCTTCATTTTTACTACACAAAACCAGAAAATGTGCTTTTTTCATAAACGGATAAGGATTTGATTGAAATCCGTAAAAATGAATTTTTCCCTTCAATTGTAATCGCTCAACTAATTGTTCAAATTGGGGACGTAAAACTCCATCTCCCAAAAAAACCAGATGATAAGCCGAAGTGGCCAAATCAGATTGTGCATAAGTTTCAATTAATTTATCAAATTGTTTGATGTTGTCCTCATCCATTCTTCCAGCCGCCAAAATATAAGGGAAATTTAACGAAATTGGTTTTTCAGCCAGCTGTTGAATAGTGGCATAATCAATTGGATTGTAAATGGTTGTAACGTTTGAAAAACCATACAAATCGATTATTTTCTCTTCAATAGTTTTTGAAATTGCTGTAATTTTAAATGCTTTTTGATAGATTAATTTACTTATCCATTTGCATTTCGGAAAGTAAAAATTCAATTCATAACTATGAACGGTTGGAATGTACGGACAAGTAAAAACGAATTTAGTCAATAATAACTCCATAATAGGTTTCGTTCTACTTCTAAAATCAATAAGATAATCTATTTGTTCGGTTTGGATAAATTTTCGTAAAACCAAAAATCTTTTCAAACGATTGAACATTCCTTTTTTAAAAGGACTTAAATGTTTAACTTTTCCACGATAATCAAATTCAATTTCTGGATTAACCAAGATATGATGCACCTCATAACCCGCATTTTCAAACGCGATGGAATATAAAGCTTGCATTTTGTTTGCTCCTCCATGGGCCAAACAAGTTCCTAACAATCCAATTTTTATTTTCTTATCTTGCAATCGTTTTTATTTAAATTCATACAAATATAACTGATTCATGCGAATCTTATTACTCGGAGAATACAGCCGCTTGCATAATTCCTTAAAAGAAGGACTTCTGGCTCTTGGTCATGAGGTTACTTTAGTGAGCGATGGCGATGATTTTAAAAATTATCCGAGTGATTTATCCTATGATGCCAAATGGAGTAAGTCAAAATGGTTATACTTTCCAAGAAGAGCTTTGCATAAAGTATTCAAGTTTGATATTGCCGCCATAGAACGGGGGATTCGGTTTTATTTATTATTGCCCAAACTACAACAATTCGATGTAGTACAGCTCATAAACGAAGCTGCAATCAATACATTTGCTTCTTTTGAAATATATCTTTTACGAAAGTTGATGACGCAAAACAAAAAACTTTTTTTGTTATCATCTGGAGCCGATGCCGTTTGTGTTCAATATATGCTCGATAAAAAATTTAAACATTCGTTATTAACCCCTTATTTAGAAAATCCAAAAGTAAGTCAGGAATATCAGTATATTTTGCGATATGTTTCAAAAAGTCATTTACGCTTGCATCGCTTTTTGTATCACAATATAGCAGGAGTCATAGCTACCGATTTTGATTATGCCATTCCATTACAAGGAAAAAAGCAGTTTTTAGGATTAATTCCCAATCCAATTAATGTCTCTAAAATCGATTTTATTTCCACTGAGATAAAGGATAAAATTGTTATTTTCTTAGGTATCAATCGGCATAATTATGTCAAAAAAGGGATTGTGTATTTTGAACAAGCTCTAGCTCAGATTCAACTAAAATATGGCGAACGAGTAGAAATCATTTGTACAGAAAATATTCCGTATCTAGAATACATTCAGCTCTATTATAAAGCTCACATTCTTTTAGACCAAGTGTTTGCTCAAGATCAAGGGTATAATGCTTTAGAAGCTATGGCCAAAGGAAAAGTAGTATTTACCGGTGCAGATGAAACATTTAGTACCCATTATCAACTTACTAATCCGGTAGCGATGCATGCCAATCCGGATGTGGATGAACTAGTTGCCCAACTTTCTTATCTAATCGAAAATCCGAGGGAAATTATCACAATTGGTAAAAATGCAAGAGCTTTTATTGAAAATGAACATGATTATGTGAAGATTGCCGAGAAGTATTTGGAGGTTTGGGGAAAAAATAATTAAATTTTTAACCATTTATCAAGTAATTCTTTTTCTTGAGACCAATTTCTTGCTATATTTTCTTTGATTAACATTGCCGGAACACCTCCAATTAAAGTGTTTTCTCCATATTCAGAATAATCTTTTGTGCACAATGAGTTGGAAGCAATAATACAATAATTAGGCGTTTTAGTTTTTGATAAAATAGTAACACGATTACTGATAAAATTATAATCTCCTAAATAAATAGATGATGAAATTGGCAAAACTTCATTTGTTAACGTATTGATCATTTGGTGAAAATTAGTATCAATCACTTGAGATTCAGAACCAATTCTAGTATATTCTCCAAACTTTATGGAAGTAGTACAAATAATTTTACCTCTTGATCCTAAAGATGACATATTTCCCATTTCAAGTTTTGCATCTTTTGCAATATGAATGAAATAATCTTTTCCAAATTGAACATACCCTTTAAAAACGATAGTACCTTCTATAAATAATTCTGCAATACCAATATGTTTTGTATTCATTTCATAAGGTTGCCCAAAACCAATCATCCCTCTTTTGATTGGAGCCTCAATAACTATTGAACCTTTTAAACTTTGAAATTTAACTTTACCATAAAAGAAAACCGGCAGCTTTTTAGCTGTTTCAAAATGAAACATTTTAAAATTGAAATATATTGTTTTGATCCAATTTACTTTCAAAAATAAATCAAAAAGATTTTTCAATTGATGATAAAATTTTTTTAATAGTATCATTTTCCTCTCTTATTTAAGTATTTTTTAAATGATGATATAACGCTAAATTGATTTCCTATTTCATTATAAAACAAAATAAAGCCAAGTATTAAAGCGAACAAAAACATACCGTTTTTAATCCAAAAACGATCAAGATAAAATGCTAATAACGCTAAACCTGTAATTGAAATTGATTTTAATAATAATATAAATAATCTATTTGATAAAGAAATTTCATATTGCCATTTAACTACAATCAAAACGCCAATTAAATGTATAAAAAAATACAATAAAAAAGCTAATCCCAATCCTTCCAAACCATAAAAAGCATAACCAAAATAACACAATAATAAGTATATAGTATTAAAAATTAAAGCCGTTTTTATAAATAGTTTAGCATCTGCTTTTGCTATGATAACCATTCCAAATGACCATGACACTGATTTAAAGATCATGGCAACAATTGCCCAAGTAATAAAAGGTATAACATTTAAAAAACTTGTTGAAAAAAGTATTTTTATGATAAAAGGCATCCACCATAAAAAAAGGATAATAATTGGAGTGATTAAAAGCAAAGTAAAAATCGCTTGCTTATTAATTGATTCTATTAGTTTTTCTTTATTTGAAATTTCTTTAACTAAACGGGGATAATACTCTGTGCTCATTGCATTAAAAACAATTCCTACATAAGAGTTGATAATAATTAACCCAACACTAAAAACACCAACAACTTCCAATCCACTTAACTTATTAATAAATATTTGAATCAAATAATTACTTAATAACGGCAAAAAACTACTGATCGTTAATAAACCGCCAAAAAATAAAATTTCTTTGCCTTTACGAATAGAATCTATATTTTCAATTTTAACTTTTTTTAACGACAATTTCTTGAAGTAAAAAAATGAAATTATAAAATGAATAAAAGAGGTAAGAATAATGGATGGCACAATTGCCTTTATATGAAAATAATAATAAAAGGGTAATGTAAAAAGTAATCCAAAGACATTACCATATAAATTTGACTTTGCTAATAATTTTAATTCAGACAATCCTTGAAAAATGGCATTATTTGAACTTGTTATCTGTTTAAACAAAATCGAAATGGAAATTAATAAAAATGCGACCGTCATTTCAGCATTACCAAAGCTAAATTTACTTAATAATGGTGATAATATAATTGATATAGTGGTTCCAGCTATTCCGGTTATGATTCCTAAACGAACCAAAAGACTTGTATTTTCAATTAAAAGTTGATTATTCTTTGTCGCTTTTGCTTCAACAATTTTTTTAACTCCACTGGTTTCTAATCCAAAACCTGTCAAAGTTCTAATTAATTCAATTGTAGAATTTAATAAACTAAAAATACCGTATCCTGATGGACCTATCAATATGGCTAAAAATTTTGATCTAATAATTGAAATTATAATAGAAGAAACCTGAACTCCACCAAAAATAGCTGTTGCTTTAAGAATTGTTTGATATGTATTTTTATTTAAATTCAAGTATCAATACTGATTTAAAACATGAATAACGCTAATTACTTCCTCCTCCGTCAA
>JAFLBT010000112.1 GCA_017302935.1 Flavobacteriales bacterium
GTTGGAAAGTCTTTATATTTAGCTACGATGGTTTCTTTTTTTAGGGTGTCTTTGTGAAAAACGATTCCCACTTCATTTGTATTATCATATTTTTTATCAAACAACGGATGAAGACAACTCACACAGGGAACATATTCGCCCGGCATTGAAAAATCTCTTGTTCCAACCAAACCAAATTTATCGGTATTGATGTTATATTTTGATATTTTTCCATAAGAAGAAGGTGATTTTTCATTGTGTCCAACTCCCCAAAGCACAATTTTTTTTCCTTTGGCAGTTAATTTTTCAAATAATTGCATTTGCATCGTAAATCCATCTCTGTTCAAAAGTCCACCGCCACCAACGATAAGTGAATTATTAGTGATTTGATCAATAAAATGTTGTGTTACTTTTTTATCCTCACTTTTGTAATCAAAAATATCAAGACTTTTATTTTTTAATACTTCAAAATAATGATGTGGAGCACAAAAATAATCGCCAATATTATTCGGATCAATACGATGAATATTGACAACATCAACATTAAATTGTTCTGTATTCAGAATGGTATTTATCACCCTTCGCTTTGTGATTTTTCGTTGTATTGAACTTAAAATACTCATGTTGATGTATTGAATTATTTTGAAATGTTAAAAAGTAAACAAAAATACAGAATTTAAAAGTATTTTGGTGGATTGATTTTTTCTGATTTAAATTAAGGTTTTAAGCCATTTTGGAAATTTTAAAATTAAATGTTCTAATTTTGAAAACTAAATTCTAAAAAGACCTCTATGAAAATGATGGTTAGCCTAAATTATAATGATAAAAAAGAAAAGCTTTTTGAGATTATTCAATCCTATTACAGCATTGGTCAATATATATATGAAGGCAATAGAAATAGTTTAAAAATTGTTGATTTTGAAAATCAAGTCATTTGTATTAAAGCATTTAAAAAACCTCATCTAATCAATAAGTTTTTATATGCTTATGTTAGAAAAAGTAAAGCAAAACGATCTTTTGAATATGCTGAACGCTTATTGTCAAAAGGAATTGGTACACCTGAGCCAATAGCTTATGTTGAAAACACCGATTGGTTAGGCTTAAATGATAGTTATTATATTTGTGAATACATCAAAGCAAATTATACTTTTAGAGATATATTAAAGTTAGAAGATGCTCAGAAGAAAGAAAAAATAATCAGGCAATTTGTAGCATTTACATATAAATTACATTGTGCTCATGTTGAATTTATTGACCATTCCACCGGTAATACACTTATAAAAGAGGAGGGGAATGATATTTTTTCATTCTTTTTAGTTGATTTAAACCGGACTAATTTTGATAAGGAAATGAATTTAGATGAACGAATTAAAAATTTCTCTAAACTAACTTCCAGTCAAGAAATTGTTGCTTTAATGAGTAATGAATATGCTAAATTAACCGGAGAACAAGAAACATATGTTTTTGAAAAAATGTGGAAATTTACGACTGACTTTCAAAGCCGATTTTACAGAAAAAAAAGATTGAAAAAGAAATTGAAGTTTTGGAAGTAAAATTTCGTAAAAAATAGTACTTTTCGCTTCTTATTAGTTTCAATGAAAGTATCCATAATCATTACAACTTACAATTCCGAAGAATGGTTGCGTAAAGTCTTAATTGGCTATAGCGTTCAAACCGAATCTGAATTTGAAATTGTAATTGCTGATGATGGTTCAACCTCTAAAACTAAAGAATTAATTGATGGGTTTTCTTCTAAATTTAAACATCCGATTGTGCATGTTTGGCAAGAGGATAACGGATTTCAAAAGCCAAAAATTCTAAACAAAGCCATTTTAGCATCCAATTCTGATTATTTACTTTTTACCGATGGCGATTGTATACCAAGAAAAGATTTTGTTTTCACGCATTTATTTTTTAAAGAAGAAGGTTACTTTTTATCGGGAGGCTATTTCAAACTTCCCATGTCAATATCCAATTCCATTTCAGAAAATGACATAATTAATCAGGAATGTTTTGATATTTCATGGTTAAGAAAACAAGGTTTAAAATTTAATTTTAAACTAACAAAATTAACGCATAATAAATGGATCGCAGCTTTTATGAATTGGCTTACACCAACCAAACGTTCTTGGAATGGACATAATTCGTCCGGTTTTAAAAAAGATATACTAGCGGTAAACGGATTTAATGAAGTGATGAAATATGGCGGTCTGGATCGTGAATTGGGTGAACGTATGTTTAACAACGGAATGCTTTCGAAACAAATTCGCTATAGTGCTATTTGCTTACATTTAGATCATGCGAGAGGCTATTTTAGTCAAGAAGAATGGGATAAAAATCTCGCCATTCGAGCTTTTAATCGAAAGCATAACATCACTAAAACGCCAAATGGAATTAACAAAAATGAGTAGTCGAAAACTCTTTTAATTGAGGAAGAATTAATTTTGGATTAAAACTTTGGTATAAACTTTCGGATTCTTTTTTTAGTATTTTTTCAGTTTTATGTGTAAAAAGTTGCGGTTCAAAATCGTTTAAATGTACGGAGCAATGATTTATTCCATCTTCAAATGTGGCCCACATTTTTTTCTCAATCCAAGGAGAAAATACAATAAAGGATGGTTTATTCAATGCTTTTGCCATGTTAATTGCTCCACCATCGTTACCGATTATGGCGTCACATTGATGCATGATTCCGATAAATGAACGCAAATCTTGTCCTAATAAGTCAAAATAAATTTTATTTTTTGTTTTTTCAGAACATGAATTAAAGATTTTTTTAGCTTGTTCAATTTGTTTGGGAAAATAATTAAAAAGAATATTCACATCATAATTTTCACCAATAAAATTAACCAATTCAGCCATATAAGAAAGCGGGTATGTTTTCTTTTCTTCGCTCCCAATAATGCTCATCATTACTGTTTTTTTGGAAGAATCAACACCAAAGTCAGTAAACGTATTTTGAGCCGTTTGAATTTCTTCTTCGGTTAAAAACAGTTTCGGAATAGGCTCATAAAATGATTCGATTTTTAAAGGCTCTAACAACGATAATCGTCTTTCTATAGCTAGACCCAAATTTGTTTTAGGAGAATTAGTATAGGGTACATTAATATCATAAATAAAATTACGACCTATTTTTTTGTATGATATTTTCTTTTTTGCTCCGCTCATTGAAGAAAGGAACCAACTTTCAAGCTTTGAATAGGCATCAATCAACAAGTCGTATTTTTCAGCCCTAAGTTTTTTGCCTAATTTAAAAAATGCCTTTTTACTGTTTTTATGCTCTTCAGTAAAACGAATAATTTGATCAATATTTGGATTATTTTCTAAAACCGGAATTGTATTTTCATGAACCAAATAATCAATTCGAGCCTCTGGATATGCTTTTTTTAATGTATTACACAAAATTGAACTCAGCAAAACATCACCTATCATTTTTTGTTGAATGACCAATATTTTTTTCATATTCAATTCTAATTTTATTGATTCAAGACTAATTTATTTTCAATCATTCGTTCGTTAAATGATTGAATATAGGCTTTAATAAACCTTTCCATTTCGGCAGCTTTTTCTTTTTCGGATTTGATTAAATTGGTTGAAAGTAATTCATCTTTTTTGATATTATACAAACCTATTGCTTTTTTTCCGTCAAAAGCCACATAATAATCACCTGAAATATAATGGTAAATGTTGTCTAAATAATACACCACAAAATCTTTTTCTGATTGATACGATTTACCATAGGTAATCATTTTAGTTTCTATATTTAAATAGTCAATAATAGAAGGCATAATGTCAATTTGTTGCAAATTCTTATCGGTTTTTCCATTAATTGAAGGATTAGATGGATCAAAAAACAAAATGGGAACTCGAAATTTCCCAACATTAGTCTTGAATTTTGGCTCTGTCGGTTCAGAGGAAGTGTGATCAGCCGTAATGACAAACAAGGTATTTTTAAACCATTCCTGTTTTGAAGCTGTTTCAAAAAAACGTTTCAAGGCAAAATCAGTATAAGCAATACTTTCTTGAATTTTAGTTTTTCCTTTTGGAAATTTGCCGTTGTATTTTTCCGGAATAATATACGGATTGTGTGATGAAATTGTGAAAAGTGTCGCAAAGAAAGGTGTTTTAAATGAAGTTAATTTTTCTGAAAAAAACTGCATGAATTCTTCATCAAAAATGCCCCATCTTCCATCAAAAGCTTCGGAACCATCATATTCATTTTTACCAAAATAATTGTCAAAACCAGCTACTTTACAATATTGATCAAAATTTTGACTTCCGTTAAAAGCTCCATGAAAAAAGGAGGTTGAGTAGCCGTTGGCTTTCATAATTTTAGGCAAACCATAAACATCGTTTATAGCATAACTAGAGGTAATTAAGGAATGATTCATCAAACTCGGAATGCTAGAAAGGGTAGAAGGTACGGCATCAATAGAAAGTTTTCCGTTGGCAAAACCATTTTCAAAAAACAATGATTTTTCTATCAACTCATCTAAAAATGGAGTTTGTCCACGTTGAATATTTTCTCTACCAAAACTTTCTAAAATTAAAATAACTACATTTTTACGGTTGATATCTCTATCCTTTTTAAATTCTGTAATAGGATTGAAAATTTCAACTAATTCCTTTTCATCAAAATACTTAGGAGATTCTAACGTTTCCTTTTTTCCAATAGTCATCAAAATACAAAAAGGAGTATTGAGCACCAAAGCTGATTGATTTATGGAACCATAATTTACCGCATCTACAATTTTTATTGGTTTTTTCTGAATGCCACCTCTCCCTAAAATAATCAAAAAACCAATGCAAACAAAAAACAGCAATGTTTGTTTTCCTTTTTGCGACCAACTCGAACTGAGTTCTCTACTTTTTTTTCCGTTTGGCAATAATTTCCAAAAAGAGAATCCTATAACAATTGCCAAAATGGGCAAGTACCAAAATTCAATCAGAAATGAAAAAATTAAACCACCTATTTCATTTTCCATTCCACTTGCGGTAATCATCCCAAAAGTACTTCTTCGTCCTGTAAATTTGTAATATTCGAAATCAACAAAATTGGTTAACATTAAGATGAAATTCACACTAAAAAAACCAATTTTCAAGAATCTTTGATAAAGTTCAGAATAGTTTAACTTACCGGGTAGTAAGTGAAAAAATGCAAAAATTAAATTGGTATAGGCAATAGCAGAAACGTCAAAATGAATACCGCCAAAAAAACTTTTTGCAGTTACATTTTCAAACGCATTTCTATTGAATAGAAAAAAAAGTAATCGACAAATTTGATAAAAGAAAAGAACGATTAATAATCGTTTGAAATACAATTTGATACTTTCTAAATAATTTGCCATTTGAAATGAAAATTACGGTAAATGCAAGAATTCAATAAATTATAGTTGGGTGAAAAATAAAAAGTTCCTTCATTCAATTCTGAAAACAGATAGAAGGAACTGAATTGTCTACAGCTGTTTTAAACCGCCACATTATATTCTCTCAATGCATCATTGAGCGAAGTTTTCAAATCGGTCGAAGGTTTTCGCTGACCAATAATCAGTGCACAAGGCACTTGAAATTCGCCTGCCGGAAATTTTTTGGTATAGCTTCCCGGAATCACCACAGATCGAGCAGGTACATAACCTTTGTATTCCACCGCACTTTCGCCGGTAACGTCAATAATTTTGGTTGAACCGGTCAATACCACATTGGCACCTAAAACGGCCTCTTTTTCTACACGAACGCCTTCTACTACAATACATCTTGATCCAATAAACGCTCCGTCTTCAATGATAACCGGTGCAGCTTGAAGCGGTTCTAAAACCCCACCAATACCAACACCACCGCTTAAGTGAACGTCTTTTCCAATTTGAGCACAGCTACCCACAGTTGCCCAAGTATCTACCATTGTACCTTCATCCACATACGCCCCGATATTTACATAACTGGGCATCATAATCACACCTTTGGATACATACGCACCATAACGTGCCACAGCAGGCGGAACTACGCGTACTCCTTTTTCGGCATAGTTGCGTTTCAATTCCATTTTGTCGTGGTATTCAAAAATACCGGCTTCCCAGGTTTCCATTTTTTGGATAGGGAAATACATGACTACGGCTTTTTTTACCCATTCGTTTACTTGCCAACCATCAGTTGTAGGTTCAGCAACGCGAAGTTTTCCGTTATCTAATAATTCAATGACTTCTCTTATGGCAGCAATAGTATTTTCTTCTTGCAATAAAGCTCTGTTTTCCCAAGCTTTTTCTATGATAGGTTGTAAGTTGTTCATTTTATAAAATTTTGACAAAGATAAAATCTTTTCGTGATACATTTTGGTTTGATTTTTGTAAACTTACTTCAGATAAATAACAAAATGAACTAAATTTGTATTGAACCTAATGATATTTAATATGAAAACGAAAAACACATCTCTATTCTTATTCGCTCTTTTGATAATGAGTTGTACTCAAAAAGTAAAAGAAGAAAGAATCGAGGAAATCGTTGCAGATTCTACTGAGGTTGTTGTAAATAATGAGCACAACGCCAAGAACTCTTTAGATTATATTGGGATGTATCAAGGTGTTGTACCTTGTGCAGATTGTGAAGGAATTGAAACTTTACTTACATTGGAAGATGAAACCAACTACGTTTTAAAAACCAATTATTTAGGGAAAAAGAAAAATTCAACTAATGAATTTCGGGGTGTTTATTCTTGGAATGAAGCCGGAAACACAATTATTTTATCTAATATCGAGAATGCTCCCAATCAGTATTTTGTGGGAGAAAATTATCTAAAACAATTGGATATGGAAGGAAATACAATTGAAGGTGAATTGGCTGAGAAATACGTTTTGCAAAAGAAAACTGTAGTTGATGAATTACCTCCTCCGCCAACTCCATCAGCTTCAAATTTTAATGATGTTAAAAAGCAAATTACATCAGTGGAAAATAAATCACTCATCTCAACAAAATGGAGTTTGGTTGAATTAAACGGAAAAAAAATTGAAGCATCCGATAAATCTAAAAAAGAAATGTTTATTCAATTAAATAAAGACAATCGTTATGCTGCTTTTGCTGGTTGCAATAACATGATGGGAAGTTTTGAAATTAAAGAAGAAGCAATGAGAATCAAATTCTCTAAAGGAGCTACCACCCTGATGGCTTGCCCGGATATGACCACCGAACAAGAATTTGCCTCAATGCTCGAAAAAGTGGATAATTACAGTATTAACGGAAATAATTTGTCATTTAATAGAGCAAGAATGGCACCTTTGGCGAAGTTTGAAGCAATTAAATAATGATGTATATTTGTAAAAAAGTATTTGTTATGGAAACCATTAGAATCAATTGTGAACCAAACATCAAGTCAAAAATTGTAGAGTTTTTGAATAATTTTTCTTCAAACGATTATAAAATAATCAAAGAAGATGTATCATTTATGAACGATAAGAAAAAACTTGAGGCCACTTTAGAAAAAATGGCAAATGGAACTGCCGAGTTTTATTCACTTGATGAACTTGATAATTATTTAGAAAAAACGATTTCTAAATATGAAGATTAGAATTGAAAAAGATTTTTTATTGGCATTAAACGAACAGGTTGAATATATTGCAAAAGATAAACCTAAAGCAGCGAGGAAGTTTAAATCTGATTTGATTAAAAATCTCCGTAAAGATTTAAAAAGTCCATTTCATTTTAAAAAATCCATATATTTTGATAATGAGAATATCAGGGATTATGTATTCAAAGGTTATGTTTGCGTTTATTTCATTGATACAAAAAAACAAAATACTTACCATTTTTGGTTTCATTAAGTACAAAGAATCTTTATAAAATGCCCAGAATCCTCGCCATAGATTACGGAATCAAACGCACCGGAATTGCCGTGACCGATGAACTGCAAATCATTGCTTCAGGGTTAACAACCATTCCATCGGAAACAATTATTCCTTTTTTGAAAGATTATTTTTCAAAGGAAAATGTTTCTACCGTTTTAATTGGCGAACCCAAACAAATGAACGGCTTGCCTTCGGAAAGTGCACCCATCATCGAAAAATTTGTAGAAACATTTTCGGTTGAATTTCCACAAATGAAAGTTATCCGTGTCGATGAACGGTTTACTTCCAAAATGGCTTTTCAAACGATGATTGATAGCGGTTTACGCAAGAAGCAACGTCAAAATAAAGGTTTGGTCGATGAAATTGCAGCTACTATTTTACTGCAAGATTTCTTAACGCGTAAAATGATTTAAACCAAAATAGGCAAAAAGATTAACGAATTTTCAGAATTCTTTTTATTACTTTTGCCACCTTAAAAGAGCAATAGTAGCTCACAAATAATACGCATTATAAAATGATTTTACCAATAGTAGGTTACGGAGATCCGGTTTTACGCAAAGTAGGTCAAGGTATTGCTGCAGATTATCCAAATCTTTCGGATTTGATTGCCAATATGTATGAAACCATGTACAATGCCTATGGCGTTGGTTTAGCGGCTCCCCAAATTGGTTTGGCCATTCGTTTGTTTATTGTAGATACAGAGCCTTTTAGCGAAAGCGACGATTTGAAACCGGATGAAAAAGAACAATTGAAAGGTTTTAAAAAGACGTTTATTAATGCTAAAATCCTAAAAGAAGAAGGAAACGAATGGGGTTTTAATGAAGGTTGTTTGAGTATTCCTGATGTTCGCGAAGATGTATATCGAAAAGAGCGAATTACGATTGACTATTTTGATGAAAACTTCACCAAGCACACCGAAGTATATGATGGGTTAATTGCCAGAGTAATTCAGCACGAATACGATCATATTGAAGGCGTTTTATTTACCGATAAAATTTCAACATTAAAAAAGACATTGATTAAGAAAAGACTTCAAAACATAATGGACGGCAAAATCAGAGCTGATTACAAAATGAAGTTTTTCAATAAAAAAGGAAGATAATAAAGTTTAATTATAGTTTAAAATGAGTTTACAGAAAATATTAGCCATTTCGGGAAAACCGGGATTATTTGAATTGAAATTACAAACCCGTACCGGTTTTGTTGCCGAAAGTTTATTAGACGGAAAAAAAATAGCAGTAGGAATGCGTAGCAATGTAAGTTTGCTATCCGAAATTGCGGTCTATACGTATAATGAAGAAGTAAAATTAGCCGAAGTATTCAAAGCCATTGCTGCAAAAGAAAACGAAGGTGCTTCTATTTCACACAAAGAAGATAACGCGGTATTGTTGTCTTATTTCAGAGAAGTTATGCCCGAATTTGATGAAGATAGAGTTTATCCCTCTGATATTAAAAAAATAATCAATTGGTACAATATGTTACAACCTAAAGGGTATGTAACACTTGAAGCGTTATCTCAAGAAGAAAAAGAAGAAACAGCCGAATAAATTTTGATAATGAAATCCTGCAATGAGCAGGATTTTTTATTTTTACACAAATCAATATATAATGCATACAAGAGAACAACAATTAGCCGCTTTTGGTCGCCTACTCGATATCATGGACGATTTACGAGAAAAATGTCCGTGGGATAAAAAGCAAACCTTAGAAAGTTTACGCCATCTTACTATCGAAGAAACCTATGAATTAGGTGATGCCATTTTGGATAACGATTTACAAGAAATCAAAAAGGAGTTGGGCGATTTGTTGTTGCATATAGTGTTTTATGCCAAAATTGGTAGCGAAACGAACCATTTTGATATTGCCGATGTAGCCAACAGTATTTGCGATAAGTTAATCGATCGCCATCCGCATATTTACGGCGATG
>JAFLBT010000113.1 GCA_017302935.1 Flavobacteriales bacterium
TGTGCTGTCAAAGAAGTCTAAGTAAATGGGTAATGAATGCCATATCAAATGCCATCAGTGAAGCCTTAACCTACGGCAAGATTGTACGCATCGACAGTTTAGGTACGTTTCAATTGACCTTAAAAGCAACAGGCTCACCCGAGCCAACTGTCCGTGGGAAAAGCCTAATCAAAGAAAATAAAATTGTCTTTAAACCCTCAAAACGCTTAAAAGCGAAAGTAGCAAAAGCTACCTATGAACAGTTAAAATAGCTGTTGACGTGTTAATGATGGGGGAGTTGGGTAAATTGTTTGCTGACGTATGCTACTTTACATAGTGCTGGGTTTGGAGGCCGTCACTGTCAGTTTAGACATTAGTTTATTGTAGTAAGACGTTTAAATTTAGTGAATTAGCCAGTATTAGGCAAAATAGTGGTTTTAGGCAGGTTTTATTTGAGGATTTTTTTCAAACTCTTTTTAATTCCATGTTTTTCTATTATGTCCCAATTCAAATTTGTACTAATCTTGTGAAGTTTGTTTAAATTTATATTTGAGCAGAGAAGAATACTTCTTTTCAATTTTTTCTGCTTCTTTTCTTCTTTAATAAAATATGATATTCTTATAAAAAGTGTTTCATAATTCATATATAGAGCTAACAAATAAAGGAATGGAATTAAAAGAATAGTGAATACAAAAGGAAGCAATAAACTTTTAATATTCTGTACTGTTAATAAATCTATATAATATTTATAAGTTTCGAAGCCTACATATAAAAAAATTAAAATACCGACAATAGCAAAAGTGCTTTTCAAACAACTAGCAACTTTCATATGCTCTAAATTTGTTTTAGCGGAATGCTCAGCATAAATTTGAAGAACTCCTAAGAAAGTTATTATTGGAATAACGATCATTTCGGTTACAAAATTGAAAGTGTAGAAGTTTGTCATAAACTCTAAAATTACAATCACTTTTAAGTTTTCAAAAACAATAGGTTTGAAATAAGTAAAATCTTTTGCTTTATTTATGTTGAAAAATAAAACTGTAGCTGATGCGATTGACCAAATGATTGTATCTTTTAGTAATCCTAAATTCCAAATTTTGAAATGATATAAACAAATTGTTATTCCAGTTATGTAAATAAACATTAGCCATAATGGAACTTGAATTTTATAATTGAAAAATGCTTTAAGTAAATCTAAAAAACCTTTAAGCTTAATTATGATTATTGCACCGACAATAAAAATTGACGACCATATCATAAATGCTACTTCTCTTGTTGAAAATATATTGAACATAATTTGAAGATTCTTCTGTGCTAAACTTGCCTATAATCCTGCTACTATGCATAGTGCGGGGTTTGGAGCCCGTCACTGTCAGTTTAGCTACAAAGTTAATTGTTGTAAGACGTTTAAAGTTAGTAAATTAGCCAGTATTAGGCAAAATAGTTGTTACCACACGTTTTTTTTAGTCGAAGTATTCATATTTATAGTAAAGTGGTACATATCCCCTTATACTTTTTAAAAGTCCGTTATTTTCATAAGTGTAGGTCAGATTGTATTCACTTCTTCTGTCATTTCTAAATACACTTTTAATTTCAGATGTTAAAAGTTGTCCATATCCATTAAAAGTATTTTTGATTATTTCTTCTTCATCAAATCTTTGTCTATCGGTTTCATCTGAATATGAATAAGTTTCAGTTATTCTATTAATTGTAATTTGTTCTTTTTTCAATTTTGCTTCCAAAACATATCCGTAAAACCTTTTTACATAAAAATCTCTTTCATATTCCTTTGTCTTTCTATATGTGATAACCGTGTCTATCTTAATTGTAGTTGTCGATGTGAAGGGATTTTGAGAATAGGTTGTTTCACTACTTGAATTTTCAAAATTCCCTTTAAAGTACTTTGACGAAATCAACAAGTCATTTTCATAATAAAAAAATGTTTTTTCTGTACTTACTGAATTGTTATGATGGTAAATTATAGTGTCTATTTTATGAGTAACTTTACCAAGTTCACCATAAATATAGGTTGTCACTCTATCAATTGATTTTGACTTCCTTGTTCTTTTATTATATGATGCACTATATTTTTGAATTCGTATTTTTTTACCGTTTCTATCAAGCTCAACAATCTCTGATAAGTCTTTAGGTGAATTTTCGTAAACATAAATTGTTTTAACTTTTTTGTTTTGATAAACACTGTCGGGTTGCCATCGGTTTTCAACTTGACCATAACCCAACATTGAGTTAATAAAAATCAGTATAAAAATGGCAATTCTCTTCATTTTGTCTTTGATGTCGGTGTCTTTTTAAATGTTTGGTAACTAGTAAATATATTCAAATTTATGCAACTTTTTCAACTTCTCATAAAAATCAGTTGTTGTTTTGTTATTGAAGAATTGCTGTTTTCAGAGCATGTGCTGTCAAAGAAGTCATAGGGGAGCAGGGTAAACGCTTGTTTAAAAACCTTTCTTTTAAACCTAAAAAGCAGTTATTTTAAGCATCTGATTTTTAGAAACAGTAACTTAATCCCAAAAATAAACCTCGCTTAGAAAGCACTAAACGAGGTTGTTTTTTATGATTTTTTTGAAAATTTAGTTGTAGGAGGGGGGTGAGCAACGGTTACTGCTGTTGTGGTGCGTTTTTTTATTCGTTCCGCAATTTTCTTATAGCATTTAAAACGCTTTGTTTGTCTTTTTCTAAATCTTCAGCAACGCTTCTAAAAAATGTCTGTCTTTCTTCGGGATAGTTCAGTTCATAATCTACTGGAATTCCAATGTTTTCATAACACTTATCATTTTTATCTGTGTAAATTTCGTTTGAAAGTGAGAAGTGCCATCCGTTTGGTAATTTTTTTTGCAAAGCGTCAGATATTGCTCCATTAGTATGTGAGCCGATACGTTTAAATTGAGTTAATTCCATTGAACTTAAAGCCATCATATCTGTAGCACTTGCAGATTGTTGTGAAGTGAGCAGATAAACTGGTTTTGTGTAAGGATTATCCGCAGGTTCTAAATATATAGGTGTCCTCTTTGTGAAGCCATCATTATGCCTAGCTTTTTTCGAAGCAATTTGTTTTCTATTCGCATTAAAATGCCTTAGAACTTCTAATGCTACTGCATCTTGTCCACCACCATTAAAACGAACATCAATAATAATATATTTGGATTCCTTGAGGTCTTTCATTATTGTATCCATAAACTTTCTAATTCCAGTGACTTCTTTTTCAATTTGTTGCTCAAAACTCAATTTATTAAATGCATCCATATAGGTAGGAACAAAGCCATTCTCTTTGACCAAGCTATCATTCAAGCTTAAATCTGCATACAAGAACATTGATTTAATTTGAATATAGCCAATGTTATTTTCCATTTTGCCCCAATTGATGAGCCAAGAATTTTTGGTTAAATTTTCTTTAAGATAATATTCGGCAACAAGTCCAGCAACTTGAAAATCGCCATACGAATTTAACTCTTCAATATCTTCATTTTCAATATTTAGTTGTTCTGCCTTTTCATAAATTTCGTCTGTTGGTTCAATAGAACCGTGATTGTCATTTAATCTTTCAATCATTTCTTGGATGATTAAATACAATTCAACTTCTGTTGTTTTTGAGTTGATTTTTTCTTTCGCAGTTTTATAAAGGCTGTCCCAATTTATTTCGTTTAGTACAAAAAAGGCATAATGGCCTTTGTAAGTGTCTGCAAATACTTCAAAATTATACAAAGGGTCATTTATGTCATTTGTGTTTTTTTGACACAAATCTGGAAATTCGTTTGTTCTCGTATAGTAATATAAGCTATACCCTCTTTTTACTACCAGAGTATCATTTTTCAATACAATAGAATTTTTAACTTCGGAAATATTGCCTTGTTTTGAAGGTAAACAAGAAATATTTGTTATGTCAAAGTTCATATAAGTAGTAGAATCAATTTTAAGAATTTCTCCATAGCCGATAGAATTCCAAATTCCCTCAATAGATTTATTTTTTATGTCATACGGTTTACAAGCGTATAATAGATTGAAGACCATTACTAAAGAGAAAATCATATTTTTTGTTCGCATAATGTTTTTGTTGATTTTTCTTTAAAGACACTATTTTTCCATAGATGTTGCAGTTTTGCTAAAATGCACCACAACTAGTAAATATCTTCAAATTTATGCAACTTTTTTAACTTCTTATAAAAATCAGATGTTGTTTTGTTATTGAAGAATTGCTGTTTTCAGAGCATGTGCTATTAAAGAAGTCTTAGGAGAGCCGGGTAAACGCTTGTATAAAAACCTTTCTTTTAAACCTAAAAAGCACCTTTTTAAGGCATCTTATTTTTAGAAACAGTAACTTAATCCCAAAAATAAACCTCGCTTAGAAAGCACTAAACGAGGTTGTTTTTTATGATTTTTTTGAAAATTTAGTTGTAGGAGGGGCTTGTGTAACGGTTACCGCTGTTAGCAAACGTTATTTATTAATTCTTCCGCATTATCAATATCAATTTTACAAACTAAACGAGTTGATTTTATAAAAAGATTATCGTTAATAATTTCAAACTCAAACCCTCTTAGTTCTGAAATTTTGTTTAAGATAAATTTTAAGTTTGTAACATTATGTGACTTTTTTAAAGTTTCACAATAATAGCCATTATAAATAACACTTTCTTTTTCGGTAGAATTTATTAAAATCTTTTCAGCTATATTTACTTCGTATAGATGATAATGTCCATTAATGTTTTGAATTTTAATCCAGTACATAATTTGTGATTCTCTATAGTTTAATTTAGCAATTCTGACTGATGGAACAAAAAATATTTTAGTTCGGTTTTCATTAGCTAAACAAATTGTATAATCCCATTCATCATATTTTGATAATGTTAAAGTGTTTAATAGAATTTCAATTTCTGAGTCATCAAATTCTGTTTTTTTATAATTTTTATTTTTTCGATAAAAGTCAATTGCTAATTCTGCATTTTTTTCTTCCTCTGTAAGTATTTTAGCATAATCAGTTTCTGAAAAATATTCAACTTGATTTTCATCCCATATTCCTGATTCAGCTTGTTCTAAAGTCAATTTTGCTCCAGTTTCTGGATCAATAATATATTGTTCTTCAAGACTGTTTTTTATCCTTTCCTTGTATTCTTTTTCTTCTTTTGTTTGAAGAGTCATTGATTTATAAATTATATAAATAATAAAAATCAGTAATAATATCAGAAGAAAATTTTCAAGTGTCATTTTTACAATGTTTGCTAACTAGTAAATATCCTCAAATTTAAGCAACTTTTCCAACTTCTCATAATAATCAGCTGTTGTTTTGTTATTGAAGAATTGCTGTTTTCTGGGCATGTGCTGTCAAAGAAGTCTAAGTAAATGGGTAATGAATGCCATATCAAATGCCATCAGTGAAGCCTTAACCTACGGCAAGATTGTACGCATCGACAGTTTAGGTACGTTTCAATTGACCTTAAAAGCTACAGGCTCACCCGAACCAACCGTCCGTGCTAAAACCCTGATCAAAGAAAATAAAATTGTCTTTAAACCCTCAAAACGCTTAAAAGCGAAAGTAGCAAAAGCTACCTATGAACAGTTAAAATAGTCGCGAAATAATACAGAAAATGGAGCAATCCATCAAAATTTTTTAATACTTTTTAGATGAACGGCATTTTTTTTCGTTGAGGGGAAAGAGGGTGTGCAGTTTGTCGATTTTTGTAGTCGTATAAAGAAATAAAATCATTTGCCCAAACGGTCTGTTTACCTTTGAATCATCATTTGTAAATAATGTTGTATGGGGCGGATTACTATTAATTTGCTAGTCATTTCTATGTTTTTTTGTGAAGTGAATAGCTGTTGGGGACAATTTAGGGTCCAAAATTATGAAAATCGTAATTTTGAAATAATATCAGAAAGCGTTATTTCTGATGATTATGAAGTAAATTATTATTTGGTTACAGAAAAAGTAAATTGTCGTTTTGGAGGATACGAAACGCGTTATAAAGTGTCTAATTTAAACTTAGTGAATACCTATCCGATGGGTGAAAACAACACGCGTACTGTGAAGGCCGTTTACAAAAAAGTGAAACCCAAAATAAAACCTATAGAGGGAAGTTTATTGGCTTCGAACTTGGTAGAAAAAAAGGCGGATGTAGCACTCACAGTAAGTGATCTCCCCGTGGGCGGAACAATCAAACCCGATGTTGCTGAAGTATCCGAAAAAACGGAACGCATCAAACCGGAATACGTATATGTTGACATTTTAAAAACCTATGAAGGCGTATTAGAAAAAGGCTATTTTAACACAGAAATGTTGAAAAAAGTAGCCGACAGTCGTTTTTTCAAAAATGATTTAGTCAAAGCCGCACAGTGGTACACCAAATTGTTTGAAATGACTACCGATTTGGAACCGGTGTATTATTATCGTTATGCACAATCGCTTTTTGCCATCAACCAAAATGCAAAAGCAAAAGAAATGATGCTCACGTATGAGTTTAAATCAACTGCTGCCAGCACGCGGTAGGTGTGTATATGTTTTTTAGAAGGAATGTGGGAGAGTGAGAGTGATGGGGGAGTTGGTTCAGTAAATACACTGCGAATACTGATAACAGTTATCGGGATACATAGAGCATTTGCTATTAAAGAAGTCTTAGGAGAGCAATAGAAGTTGCACAACGGTTACTTTTGTCTTGTGCCCTTTAAATTGGAGCATTCACTGACAATGATGTAACCTTTTTTAAGCTTAGATTAATCTCGCCACGAAAAAAACAATTTCCTCCACCGGCTGTTTGAATTTGTTTTTCTGTCCACTTTGGGTATAAGTATAATAATTCTCTGCAAACACCTATAAAATATATTGTCTTTTGTTTGTTTTTTGAAACAATTGGATAATATTGTCTTTTGTATTCTCTAAGGGATAAAGGAGTTTCTGTTTCACAAAAAAAATGATAATCTTTCACGAGTTGAGATTTAGTTTTTCTTAATTCTTTTTTCAAGAGAATTTCCGCTAATTGGATTTCATTTTCAGTAGGATGAAAATAAGTTTCGTGTTCTCTCATTCTAAAGTTTTCAAAAATGCTAATGCAAACTTCTCCTTTCGAATCTTTAATCAAAGGTTCCGAAAACTTATCGTCCGACGATTTACAAGATGAATACAAAAAGGTACAAAATATTATATAAAAGGCTTTCATAAGCAGGTTATAATAAATGGCAAACAATCAGTAAATATCCTCAAATTTAAACAACTTTTTCAACTTCTTATAAAAATCAGCTGTTGTTTTGTTATTGAAGAATTGCTGTTTTATGAGTATGAACTATGAATGAAGATTGAGGGGAGCAGGAGATATTGGTGCTTATTTATTTTCAAGATAATTAATCATTGTTAAAATCTTAGTGTTTTCAAACTTTTTCATCTCCAGTAAATCATGATCTCCTGTTATTAGGTAATCTGCGTTTCCATCTTTAGCCAAAGAGAGAAGAAAATCGTCTTTTTCATCACGACAGATATTTACTTCACTGGTTACATCAATAAATTCTGCTCTTGAATGAATTTCCGTGAGTAATTCATTTAAATCTACAATTGAGAAATATTTTTTGAATTTAGGTCTTCGTGCAACTTCAACAAATTCATCAAGTAATTCACTGCTAAAAAGTAAAATTAAACTATCGGAGTTGAAAAGTTTATCAAGCTTTGTATAATCTTTTGAAAGTAAAAAACTTATCCAAAGATTAGTGTCAATAATAATTCTATTTTTTATTTTTGACATATCGCTTAGTTCTAACATTTTCAACTTCTTTAGTTATCTCTTCTAGAGAAGGAACATCAGAAGAAGCTTTTTTTCGAAATTTTGAAACAATTTTCATGAATTCTTGTTTCTTTGTCTCTTTGATAGAAATAAGATTTAAGTCTGCAAGATCTTGAAGAAGTCTAGCTGCTTTTGGATTTAATATGTCAATTTGATATGTTTTCATTTTTCAAATTTAATGATTTTTTTCGCAATTGATCTTTCTTTACAATTTTTTTAGCATCATCGCTAACTAATAAATATCCTCAAATTTATGCAACTTTTTAAACTTCTCATAATAATCAGATGTTGTTTTGTTATTGAAAAATTGCTGTTTTCAGCGTATTTGCAAACAATTAAATCCAAAGCAGGATAAGAGATGCATTTTTCACACTACACCTGAATCACACCCAAATTAAATTTCTTTTCAATTGGAGCGTGGTTTGCTGGGTCAATTCCCCTCGCTATTCGAAGTTTCCACGTTTCTATACGAATGTCTTCTTTATCCAAAGTTAGCACTTGCTCTGCGAATCCCGCTGTTTATCGTTCTCTTTTTTTTTTTATATTTCCAATAATTTGTCATCAAACCAAACGTCTTCGTATCCACTTTCAGTTATTAAAAATCTAAAACCTTCATCTAAACCCAAATACTTTATTATTCTTGGATTTCGTTTAAGTAAATGTTCTGCACAAATTGGTTTAAAAAAATCTTTATCTTCTGAGTATTCTCCACTCCAAATATACCAGCTAACTTTACCTTTTTCTATCTTGTGTCTTAATCCGTTTAGTTTTTCAAGATCTAAGTTTTCTGATATTCCAATTATTGACTTTTCATTAATTGGTTTCCATTTAGAATTATAATTTTTACAAATCTCTTTTTGCTTTTCAAAATGGAAATTCCAAAAGTTATATTCCATTAATTCATCAATATTTGTTTCCAATCTTTTTTTCCAAAGTTTCATATTCTCAACATTTATTGGAAAATTAATTATTTCATTGTTCCAATCAAATATTGTATTAGAAATTACTGTGTCATTTTCTTCCCAATCAATTTCGTCAGACATTATTGCATTAAAAGCAAAAAATTCTAATTCAGTTTTGTCAATTTCATTTTTTAGAAATTTATCACAAAGTTCGATTAATTCTTTTCTTTGAATATTCATTTTCAATTCAGTTTTCTGTTGCTCGAAAGTGATGCACAACCATTAAATATCCTCAAATTTAAACAACTTTTTCAACTTCTCATAAAATCAGCTGTTGTTTTGTTATTGAAGAATTGCTGTTTTATGAGTATGAGCTATAAAAGAAGACTTAGGAGAGCAGGGTTGTTAGCGGTTGCTTTTCTTTGATTTGAACCAATAATATTCATTGTCGTCAAGTAGGTATTTTGCTTGGTCAGCTTCGCCATTTTCACTTTGCTTAATTTTTTGAACTAATGGTTTTAATTCAGCTTTATATTTTTCAATTGTCAGACCGTCACAAATTGTTTTGTCAAAACGCAAGTAATGTAAAGCTAAACTCTGCCGTTGCTCGTCAACACTAGAAAGTGCTTCTTTGAGTGCATTAAACCGTGTCCAAGTGTTTTTGTTCTTGTCCCACCATTTTGAAACGCTGTCTGCAAGCATCAACCGATACAGAATAAGTTGCTGTCGTGGGGTTTTATCTTTAAAGTCAATGTCGTGACTACCAGTTTGTAAATACGAAGTGTAATTCTGTTTATGCAAACTCATTAGCTTGTCTTCATTAATTGTAATGTCACGATAGCCAAAATTTTGAAATGTAATTTCTTCCAACAACCAAGCTGCCCGAACTGAAACCCAGTCAATGTCATAATTTACAATCCAACCATGACCATAGAATTTTTCTGCTCCTGGATAAATTAAGTCAGCCGTGTTTTTAAGTTTTATGAAAGATGTGTCCTTTAGTAATTCAATAAGTTTAGGAATAGCTTCTTTCTGATA
>JAFLBT010000114.1 GCA_017302935.1 Flavobacteriales bacterium
ATAAAGTGTGACTAACGTTCCGTTTCCTTCCGCTCCTGACGAAATAGCATAAGAAATCTGTTGATGATACAAATCGTTCAACAAATTAATCCTTTCTTCCACATTGTTCAATCCTCTGGATTCGTGCACTTTTTGGTTTTGCGTTTTCAACTCTTTGCTTTTTTCAACACCAATTCCATCATCTGCAATCAAAACTTTGATTAACTGATTGTCTTCTGCAAAAGTCACTTTCAACTTTCCTTTTGTTTCTCGGTAACGCAAACCATGCCAAATGGCGTTTTCCAAATGCGGCTGAATCAACATATTTGGAACCAAAATCGCATCTGCATCCAACTTTTCATCTACCACAATTTCATAAACAAATTTGTCCTGAAATCGCAAATGTTCCAAATCCAAGTACTTCTTAATTTGCTCTAATTCATTGGCTAACGTGATAAAATCTTTGTTCGAGGTTTCCATCATATTTCGCATCAAATTGGAATAGGAAGTCAAATATTTATTGGCTTCCAACTCATTGTTTTGTGCAATAAACTGGTTCACGCTATTCAAACTATTGAAAATAAAATGCGGATTCATTTCTCTTCGCAACGATTGCAAGGCTATTTTTTTGTTTTTGGTTTTGATGGAAAACAACGCTTTTGCAATCCATCCCAATAAAATCAACATCAAAACAACGGAACCAATCAACACATAATTAAATTTGTTTTTCTTCGTAATCAACTCATCTTTTAACGCACGTTCTTTCTCCAACTGCTTAATTTTTTCTTCCGTGACCTGAAAAATTTTAGCATCCACTAAAGAACTGTCTGCTTGAATCATTCGGTCAAAATCATTCAGAAATTGGTCATACAATTCAATCGCTTTTGCTTGATTCCCTTTTTCTCGATAATAATCTGATAAAGCCAACATCGCTTTCTTTGCGTCAAAAGTGCGTCCGTTTTTTAATGCCAAGTTATACGTTTCTTCCAACAAAACAATTGCATCGCCTTGGTTTTCATTTTTAAAATACAAATCGGCCAACGTTTGCTGTTGCTCAATTTGTTGCGAAACACTTCCGATTTTTTCCGCTTCCGAAATGGTGTTTTTTGTAATTTCAATCGCTTTATCCAAGTTGTTTTCCGAAGCATAGACTTTCGAAATTTCGCTTTTTATTTTCAGAACTTCTTCCGGTTTATCTTTGGAAACAGCAATGGCTTTTTCATAGTTTTCAATCGCCATTTCTTTGTTTTCTGATTTTAAATCGACTACCGCTTTTTGTTTGTAAGCTTCGGCAGCTTCTTCCTTTTTACCTTCCTTTTCTAAAATTTTAATGTTTGAATCCAGATAATCGGCTTGAATTCTTGGGTTTTTATTTTGCAATCGACTCGCATCATTTGAATTTACCCTCGAATAACCAACATTTACTGCCTCTTCACTGGCTGATTGATAATTCTTGATAGCATCATCAACTTTGTTCTGCTTCTCCTGAATTTGAGCAATCGAACGTGTTGTACTCGCTATTTTGTCTTTATTTTTTTGCTTTTGATAAATTGGCAAAGCTCTTTTCAGATAGTCTTCCGCTTTGGCGTAATCTCCTTTTTTATCTAACTCATTTGCCAATTCTACATATTTATCTGCTGTGCTTTCAGGATTACTTTTAGACAACGTTTGTTCCACTTCCTTGGCTTTTTTGCTCACAGAAGATTTGCTCACTTTGGTTTTGATGCTGTCTTGAGCCATCATGACAAAAGGAAAAAACATCACCAGTAGTACTATTTTAAATCGGATAACCATCTCATTTATATTATAGTGTAAAGTACGAAAATAAAATCGGGTTTAAAAAACGATTTCACCAAGTCAAAAATGGTTTTCATCAAGTCGACCAAAGTTGGTTTGTTCATCTGGGTAATTTTATCAAAAATATTAATCAAAAACTATCAATATGAAAACAAAAATCATGCTAGGAATATCCGCTTTAGTAAGCTGTGTTCCGTTTTTTTACTTGTTGGAAAATAATTCAGAATCAACAAAAGAAATTCTTCCCAAAAAAGAAATTGCTCAAAATCAAATTATGGAAGACGAAGAACAACCTTGTGTCTTTATGTCTTTGATGGGCGAACAATCCATTGAAGGTTCATCTACCGTAAAAACAAACGCTAAATTCATGGAAACCATTTCCAAAGGGGAAGAATGGCTCATTCAAGCTCAAAATTCTGATGGTGGATGGGGAGCCGGTTCTCGCAACAATCAAAAAGAAAGAAATCCGCATGCTGTTGCTTCAGATCCTGCAACCACAGCCATGTCGGCAATGGCATTGTACCGTTGCGGTCATTCAATGGAAAAAGGTCAGCACAAAGAAACCCTTAAAAAATCCGTTTTATTTCTGTTGAATGAAATCGAAAAGAACCAAAATTCTCCTTACATCACACAAATCAGAGGCACCCAAATTCAAGGGAAATTAGGCGAACACATAGATGCCATTCTAACGTTACAATTTTTCAACCAATTGCTTCCTACTTTGAATGATGGTTTAATGAAAAAAAGAGTAAAAGACGGCATTCAGGTTTGCGTGGATAAAATAGAAAAATCAATGGGCGATTCCGGTAAAGTGGAAAATTCCGGTTGGGCTGGGGTTTTGCAATCATCTTTTGCCAATTCCAGTTTAGAAATGGCGTCTAAAAATGATGGCATTAAAGTGAATAAAGACAAAATTCAAAAAGCAAGAGAATATCAAAAAAGCAATTATAATCCGGAGAGTCAATCGGCAAAAACCGAAGATGGTGCGGGAATTATGTTGTATGCCGTGAGCAGTTCGGTTAGAAACAGTGCCGAAGAAGCCAAAGAAGCCGAACAACTCTTTAAAAAAGCTAAAGCAGAAGGCAAAATTGAACGCAATGCAGTTTTGAATGAAGAAAACTTAGAGCGTTTAGGCTACTCTAAAGAAAAAGCAAAATCGTATGATGTGGCAACCAAAGTTTATCAATCTGCCAAAGTAACCGCGATGCGAGAAGATGTATTAAATGGTTTTGGCAACAACGGTGGCGAAGAATTCTTGAGCTTCCTTCAAACCGGCGAATCGATGGTGGTCAATCACGATGACGATTGGAAAAAATGGTACGATAATATTGGTGGCCGCATGATGCAAATTCAAAATCCAGACGGAAGTTGGAACGGTCATCACTGTATCACAAGTCCTTCCTTTTGTACAGCGACTTGTTTGATGATACTTTCGATTGAAAACGACATTAAAAACCTTCAAAAATAATTTCAACAATTTAAAAACACAATCTTATGAAAAATTTAGTTTTAACCTTTGCTTTACTCACTTCAATGGTGATGTTAAGCTGCGAAAAGAAAATTAATACTACTACTCTTGCAGAGCATACAAGTGGAAAAAACAGTCAACAACTAGAAGAAACCACTGCCGAAGGAACCATTCAAGTCGCTTTATTGTTAGATACGTCTAATAGCATGGATGGACTAATTGAACAAGCCAAATCCCGTTTGTGGAACATTGTAAACACCTTAACAACCTTGAAATACGAAGGAAAAACGCCCGATATTGAAATTGCGTTGTATGAATACGGCAACGATGGGTTGAGCAGTGCTTCCAATTTTATCCGACAAGTAACACCGTTGACCAATGATTTGGATTTAATTTCGGAGAAACTTTTCGCTTTGCGAACCAATGGCGGTAGCGAATACTGCGGAGCGGTGATTCAAGATGCGTCGCAAAAACTGACCTGGAAAGACGGCTTGAAAAACATGAAACTCATTTATATTGCCGGAAATGAGCCTTTTACTCAAGGTACCGTCAACTACAAAGAAGCGATTGCTGATGCGTTAAAAAAAGGCATTTACATCAACACGATTTATTGTGGCGGTGCTGAAGAAGGCATTCGTGGTTTGTGGAAAGACGGTGCTGATGTGGGACAAGGAAAATATTTCAACATCGATTCCAATGCCAAAGTGCGGTATATCGTGACGCCGTATGACGACCAAATTTCGCAATGTAATGTGCGATTGAACAAAACGTATATTGGGTATGGTTCCAAAGGAGTGGAGAAAAAAATGGCTCAGGAAGTGCAAGATGCTAATGCTCAATCTATTTCGGGAGCCAATTATGCTGAACGAGCCGTGAGCAAATCAAAAGCTGTGTATAAAAATGACAGTTGGGATTTGGTGGATAAAGCTAAAACCGATAGCAAAGCCTTAGACAATTTAAAAAAAGAAGAATTGCCTGCGGAGTTGAAAAACAAATCGAAAGAAGAAATTAAAACGATTGTAACCCAAAAAACCAAAGAACGTGAATCCATTCAAAAAGAAATGGAGGAACTCTCTAAAAAACGCCAAGCTTTTATTGATACCGAATCGAAAAAAACCAAGTCACAAGACGATTTGGGTAATGCCATAACAACCTCTATTCATAGTGTTGCCAAATCAAAAGGTTATGTTGTAGTGAACTAATTTTAGTTGGATTGTGGTTGAACCGCCTTGAAGAAATTTGGGGCGGTTTTTTTTGTAACTTACTAAAATGAAAGAATTTATATTTTTTTACTATTTTTACCTTTCCAAAAACTAAAAATGCTATGAAAAGACTTTTACAAATTTGTGTTGTATTGTTAACCACCATTTCTTTTGCACAAACCATCGGTTTACAAACATTTGCTACGGGTTTTTCGAGTCCGGTAGCGATTGTTAATGCAGGGGATTCTCGTTTGTTTGTTGTACAACGTGGTGGTGCGATTCGAATTTTAAATGCAAACGGCACCATTAATGCTACTAACTTTTTAACTTTGACTTCTTCAACTATTGTTTCCGGAGGCGAAAGAGGCTTGCTTGGTTTAGCTTTTCACCCCAATTATGCCACAAATGGTTATTTTTATGTGAATTACACTCGTGCTAGTGATGGAGCTACGGTAATTGCAAGGTATAGCGTAAGTGCCAACCCAGATGTAGCAGATGCATCAAGTGCTCAGGTATTATTAACTATTGCTCAACCCTTTAACAACCACAATGGTGGTTCATTGGTTTTTGGCCCGGATGGTTATTTGTATATTGGTATGGGAGATGGCGGTAGCGGTGGTGATCCCGATAATTATGGTCAAAACATCAATTCGTTATTAGGAAAAATGCTTCGTATTGATGTAGATAGTGGTTCTCCTTATGCTATTCCGGCAGGAAATCCATATACAGGGGCAACTCCAGGAGCGGATGAAATTTGGGCTGTTGGGATGCGTAATCCATGGAAATTTTCATTTGACAAACAAACCGGTGATTTATGGATTGCCGATGTGGGTCAAAATGCTCGTGAAGAAATCAACAAAGTATCCACACCTCTTACTGCTGGTTTAAATTTTGGATGGAGATGTTATGAAGCTAACATTCCTTATAATACAAGTGGTTGTCAAAGTGCCTCTAATTATTTTATGCCCGTAGCAAATTATGCTCTTGGTAACGGTTATTGCTCAATTACAGGAGGTTATGTTTACAGAGGTTCAACTTATCCTAACATGATTGGAAAATATATTTTTTCTGATTATTGTTCAAATCGAATTGGATGGGTAGAAAATAATGGAGGTACCATCACATGGTCAAGCCTTTTTACCGGTAATTTTGTTTCGTTTGGAGAAGATATTAATGGTGAATTATATGTTGCCGGAATTTCTAATGGAACCATTTCTAAAATTATTGATACGAGTTTAGGTACCGAAGATTTTCAACGAAACGGGCTAAGCTTGTATCCTAATCCTGCACAGTATAGTGTTACACTTCAAAATACATCTCTATTGAATTTAACTCAATTGAGTGTTTTTGATATGATGGGTAAAAAAGTATTGCATAAAAGCATGAACACAGCCGAATCAACTGAGATTTCAATTGCTCAATTGTCTTCTGGATTATATGTTGTTTCAGTAGAAGAAGCAAATGGAAATACGTTGACGAGTAAGTTGATGGTGAAATAATCTCCCGAAAATGGAACGCTGATTCCGATAGCTATCGGGACAGATTTGCTTTGCAAAACGCAGATTTACACAGATTTGACAGCTTTCTACAATATTGTGTGAAAACTTCGATTGAGATTCCTCCTTCGTCGGAAGGACAATATTGCGGGGTATTCTTCGAATTTTGACAGTTGACTGACAACCTATAACCGACTTAAGGTGCCGGATTCGGTATCATTTCGTGTATTTTTTCTATCTCTTTTAAAATTTCTTCTGAAAGCACAATTTCATGTGAGTCGATGTTTTCTTTCAACTGTTGTAAAGAAGTTGCTCCAATAATCGTGCTCATCACAAATTGTTGTTGTTGCACAAAACCCAATGCCATTTGCGTTAAAGTCAATCCGTGACTGTGTGCTAATTCTTGATATAATTTTGTGGCTTTGGTAGCATTTTCGGAAGTGTACCGAGTGAATTGCGGGAACAAATCTATTCGGGAATTGGGTTGTGTTCCGTTTAAATGTTTACCGGATAAAATCCCAAAACCAAGCGGAGAATATGCCATTAAACCAATATTTTCTCGCATACAAACTTCAGTTAAGCCTACTTCAAAAAGTCGATTTAATAATGAATACGGATTTTGAATCGTAGCAATTCTAGGTAGATTATGTTTTTCGCTTTCGCTGATAAATTTCATCACCGCCCATGGAGCTTCGTTAGAAACGCCAATATGGCGAATCTTTCCGGCTTTGATTAACTCGTTATAAACAGATAAAACTTCAGCAATATTTTCTTTCCAATTTGTATCAATTTCGGTTAAACCGCGTTTTCCAAACATATTCATTAGGCGTTCCGGCCAATGCATTTGGTATAAATCGATGTAATCAGTTTGTAGGTTTTTCAAACTTAAATCAACCGCTTCTTTGATACTTTTAGCAGAAAAATCAAGTGGTTGACGAATATACTCCATCCCACGATTGGGTCCAGCAATTTTGGTGGCAATTACTAAATCATCCCGTTTTCCTCTGTTTTTTAACCAACTTCCGATAAATCGTTCGGTACTTCCCAAGGTTTCTTTTCGGGCAGCAATAGGGTACATTTCGGCGGTATCAATGAAATTTATACCACGAGAAACGGCATAATTCAATTGTTCATGAGCTTCACTTTCGATATTTTGTTCACCAAAAGTCATGGTTCCCAAACAGATTGTACTGATTTTTATGTTGGTGTGGGAAAGAGTTGTGTATTTCATTTTGAGGTGCTAAGGTACTAAGATGCTAAGGTGCTAAGTTAAGATTGAAAAACCTTAGTAACTTAGGACCTTAGCGACTGAGAACCTATTTTATAATTCATTCAACATTTTAGAAATTTCATCTAATTTCGGTGTCAAAATAATTTCGATTCTTCGGTTTTTGGCTTTGCCTTCCGGGGAATCATTTGTCATTAATGGAGCAAATTCACCACGTCCGGCAGCAGTAAGATTTTCTTTTAAAACACCTTTATTTTCTGCTAAAATATTCACAATGGCAGTTGCTCTTTTAGTAGATAAATCCCAGTTGTTTTCGATTCCGCCACCTAATGTTCCGGTGATTTTGTCATTATCGGTATGTCCTTCAATTAAAACAGAAATATCCGGGTTTTGAGCCAGTACTTTTCCCACCTCAACAACAGCTTTTCTTCCTTCTGAACCAACAGCCCAGCTACCGGTTTGGAAGAGTAATTTATTTTCCATGGAAACATATACTTTTCCGTTTTTTTGCTCCACCGTAAGTCCTTTCCCTTCAAATCCGCCCAACGCTTTTGAAAGTGTTTCTTTCAATTTTCGCATATTGGCTTCTTTTGCCGCTATCAAACCCTCTAATTCATCCACACGTTGTGAACGGTCTTTTAAATCGGCCTGTAATTTGTTCAATCGATCTTGTTCGGCTGCCAATGCTTTCTCTTTTGCGTCAAGCTGAGCTAATAACTCTCTGTTTTTCTTCATATTGGCTTGCAAAGCTTCATCAGAATTTTTTTCTAATGCAGCATATGAAGATTGTAAAGCTTTCAAATTATTGGCTGCAGCATCATAATCTGTTTTTAATTTATCGCGTTCGGCTTTAATTTTGGCTAATTCATCTTGGTTTTTCTTCAAATCGTTTTCCAATTGATTTTTAGCTTTTTCAAGTCCGTGATTTTCATCGGATAACTCGCGTTGTTGCTTTTTTAAAGCGGCATATTTGCTTTCTAATTCGTTATATACTTTTTTTGAAACGCATGAAGTGGATAGTGCCGCCACTAATACTACTAAAGAAACTTTTTTAATCATTTTGTTTGTTATTTGAGGTTTATTTTTAGTCAATTTCAACTACAATCGGGCAATGGTCAGAATGTTTCGCTTCCGGAAGAATGACTGCTCTTTTTAATCGGTTTCGGAGGGGTTCACTCACTAAATGATAATCAATTCGCCACCCTTTGTTATTGTTTCGGGCATTGGCACGATAACTCCACCACGAATACTGATGGGGTTCTTTATTAAAATGACGAAAACTATCAATGAATCCGCTTTTCATAAAACCATCTAACCAACGTCGTTCTTCAGGTAAAAATCCGGAAACGGTTGCATTTCTGATAGGGTCATGAATATCGATGGCTTCATGACAAATGTTATAATCGCCACCAATAATTAAGTTTGGAATTTCAACTTTCAACGTATTGATATATTGTTGAAAATCGTCCATATATTTGAATTTATGGTCTAATCGTTCAATGTTTGTTCCGGAAGGAAGATATAAACTCATCACCGAAAAATCATCAAAATCGGCTCTCACATTTCGACCTTCAACATCCATTGATTCAATTCCGGTACCGAAAACAACATTTTTGGGTTGAATTTTAGACAGAACAGCTACGCCACTATATCCTTTTTTTTGAGCAGAAAAGTAATATTGATAAGGATAGCCTGCAGCGGTGATAGCTTCTGTAGGAATTTGATCCTCAGTAGCTTTGATTTCTTGTAAACAAATGACATCCGGATTTGCTTGTTGAAGCCAGCCTAGAAAACCTTTGGTTATAGCGGCCCGAATTCCGTTCACATTATAGGAAATAATCTTCATTGAATGATTTTGGTTTATACTTTTTCAAAAATAGTTAAAAACCTTGAGTATCAAAACCCCATTTAGATATTATAATAAATGTTTAACAACTTACCTTTTTTATTCGATTTTTATGAAGTTGATACCGTCAGAATTACTATATTTGTTACTTTGACCAAAACCATACAAACAAAAATCACGAATGGGTTTAGTTTCTGCAAAAGAAGTTGCTAAAGCAATAAATGTTGACAAATACGGCTTCATTGGTACCGGCATTGGTTGGTTGCTAATGAAAACATTGAAAATTTCTACCTTAAATAAAATATACAACCGCAACAAGCACTTATCTGAAGTACCCTTTTTAAATGCCATTTTAGATGAATTTCAAATTAAGTTTGAAATACCTGAAGAAGATTTAAAACGGCTACCAAAAGAAGGGCCTTATATCACTGTTTCCAATCATCCGCTGGGTGGAATTGACGGAATTTTGTTGTTGAAATTAATGTTGGAACGCGAACCCAATTTTAAAATTATCGCCAACTTTTTGTTGCATCGAATCGAACCGATGAAACCGTATATCATGCCGGTAA